>NZ_DLGY01000033.1:0-160525 GCF_002482945.1 Flavobacterium sp. UBA7682 | reverse complement strand
CATTCTACCATAAGTAGTATGTGCTTCAGCCAAAGCATAATCAATATCGGCTCTGAAAGTTGATAGAGGAATTCTACCTTCTTTGAATTGCTCAGAACGTGCCATTTCAGCACCGTTCAAACGACCAGAAATCAAAACTTTAATACCTTCTGCATTCATACGCATTGCTGCTGCGATAGCCATTTTAATAGCTCTTCTGTATGAAATACGGCTTTCGATTTGACGTGCAATACTAGTTCCAACTAAATACGCATCTAACTCAGGTCTTTTAATTTCAAAGATGTTGATTTGAACCTCTTTGTCAGTAACTTTCTTAAGTTCTTCTTTCAACTTGTCTACCTCTTGACCACCTTTTCCGATAATAATACCAGGTCTAGCAGTAGTGATAGTAACGGTTACAAGTTTCAAAGTTCTCTCGATGATTACTTTTGACACACTAGCTTTTGATAAACGAGCATGAATGTACTTTCTGATTTTATAATCTTCAGCGATTTTATCACCGTAATCATTTCCACCATACCAGTTTGAATCCCATCCTCTGATGATACCAAGTCTGTTTCCTATTGGATTTGTCTTTTGTCCCATCTTAATTAATTTGCTTGTGTGTTATCATTAGCTCCTAACACGATTGTCACGTGGTTTGAACGTTTTCTAATTCTGTGTGCTCTTCCTTGTGGGGCCGGACGAAGTCTTTTCAACATCATTCCACCGTCAACACGGATTTCTTTTATAAATAAGCCTGCTTCTGAAACGTTTCCGTCAGCATTTTTCTGCTCCCAATTGTTGATCGCTGATAATACTAATTTCTCCAATTTTCTTGAAGCTTCTTTTGAGCTAAATCTTAAAATGTTTAAAGCTCTTTCCACTTTCTGACCTCTTACCAAGTCTGCTACTAAGCGCATTTTTCTAGGTGAAGTAGGGCAGTTATTCAATTTCGCGAAAGCAATAGACTTATTAGCCTCTTTTCTCGCATCTGCTGTTTCTCTTTTACGAACTCCCATTGCTTCTTATTTTTTACCTTTATTTTTTGCTCCAGCGTGACCTCTAAAAGATCTTGTTGGTGAAAACTCTCCTAATTTGTGTCCTACCATGTTCTCAGTTACATAAACCGGAACGAATTGGCGACCATTGTGAACTGCGATAGTTTGCCCCACGAAATCCGGAGTAATCATAGATGCTCTAGACCAAGTCTTAACTACACCTTTATTTCCACCAGCAATATTTTCCTGAACTTTCTTATCTAATTTATAGTGTACAAAAGGTCCTTTTTTTAATGAACGTGCCATGTCTTATTATTTCTTTCTGCGTTCTACAATATACTTGTTACTCGGGTTAACTTTAGAACGAGTTCTATAACCTTTAGCAGGAAGACCTTTTCTAGAACGTGGGTGACCTCCAGAAGAACGTCCTTCACCACCACCCATTGGGTGATCGACAGGGTTCATAGCTACCGGTCTTGTTCTTGGTCTTCTACCTAACCATCTTGATCTACCTGCTTTACCAGATACGATTAATTGGTGGTCAGAATTAGATACTGCTCCAATGGTAGCTGAACAAGTCAACAAGATTAATCTTGTTTCTCCTGACGGCATTTTAATTGTTGCATATTTACCATCTCTTGCCATTAATTGAGCAAAAGTTCCTGCGCTTCTAGCAATAGTAGCTCCTTGACCCGGACGTAATTCAATACAAGAAATTACAGTTCCCAAAGGAATTTTGCTCAAAGGCAAAGTATTTCCGATTTCAGGAGCTGCACCTTCACCAGATACAACAGTTTGTCCTACTTGTAGACCATTTTGAGCAACGATATACGTTTTCTCTCCATCAACATACCACAATAATGCGATAAAAGCAGTTCTGTTTGGATCATACTCGATTGATTTCACTGTAGCAGGAATTCCCACTTTAGTTCTTTTGAAATCAATGATACGATACCTTTGTTTGTGACCACCGCCTGTATAACGCATGGTCATTTTTCCTTGACTATTTCTACCACCTGAGTTTTTTATCGGTGCGATCAATGAACGCTCCGGCTTATCAGTCGTGATGGCGTCAAAACCATTCACAACTCTAAAACGCTGACCAGGGGTAATAGGTTTTAATTTTCTAACTGACATTTTCTATTAGATATTATTATAAAAATCTATTGTTTCTCCTTCTTTTACTTGTACGACAGCTTTCTTGTAGCTGTTCGTTTTTCCGCTAATCAAACCACTTTTTGTATATTTAGTAGTTCTATCTGCTCTATAGTTCATCGTGTTAACAGAAACAACAGAAATTCCGTAAGCAGCTTCTACAGCTTTCTTAATTTGAACTTTGTTTGCTTTTTTATCAACAACAAAACCAAAACGGTTGAAAACCTCACCTTCTTTGGTGATTTTTTCAGTTATGATAGGTTTAATTATAATACTCATGGTCTATTATTTGCTTAAATTTTCTTCAATTCCTTCTAAAGATCCTTCTAAAAGAACTAAATTATTTGCATTTAAAATCTCGTAAGTACTTAATTCTGAGTTAGTTACTACGCTAGATGCCTTTAAATTGCGTGACGACAAATATACATTTTTATTTGAATCACCCAACACAAACAAAGATTTTTTGTTTTCTAACCCTAAAGCTTTCAAAACGTTGATGAAATTTTTAGTGTTTGGTGTTTCAAAATTAAAGTCTTCCACAACTAATAAATTTGATTCTTTAACTTTCAAAGAGAAGGCAGATTTTCTAGCCAATCTTTTTACAGTTTTGTTCAATTTGAAAGAGTAGCTTCTTGGTCTTGGACCGAATACTGTTCCTCCACCTTTGAACAATGGACTCTTTTTAGATCCTGCACGAGCAGTACCTGTTCCTTTTTGTTTTTTAATCTTACGAGTACTTCCCGCTACTTCAGCTCTTTCTTTTGCTTTGTGCGTACCTTGTCTTTGATTTGCTAAGTATTGCTTAACATCAAGATATACTGCGTGATTATTTGGCTCAATGCCGAATACTGAATCAGAAAGTTGAACTTTTCTTCCAGTATCTTTTCCGTTGATATCTATAACTTTTACTTCCATTACTTCTGAATGATTACGTAAGAGTTTTTGCATCCAGGAATAGCTCCTTTAACAACAAGCAGGTTCTTTTCAGCTACTACTTTTAAAACTCTAAGATTTTGTACTTTTACATTATCACCTCCCATTCTTCCCGCCATACGCATTCCTTTGAATACACGTGATGGATAAGAAGATGCTCCTACAGAACCTGGCGCTCTCAAACGGTTGTGTTGTCCGTGAGTAGCTTGTCCAACACCACCAAAACCGTGACGTTTTACAACCCCTTGGAAACCTTTTCCTTTTGATACACCTTGTACATCAACAAATTCTCCTTCGCTGAATACTTCCACGGTGATGTTATCACCTAATTTGTAATTTTCTTCAAACCCTTGGAATTCAACGACTTTTTTCTTAGCAGAAGTTCCCGCTTTTTTAAAGTGACCTAAGTCAGCTTTAGTAGCGTGTTTTTCTGTTTTGTCATCGAAACCAAGTTGAAGAGCTGTATACCCGTCAACCTCATTGGTTCTGACTTGGGTAACGACACAAGGTCCAGCCTCGATTACTGTACAAGGAATGTTTTTCCCGTTTTCATCGAAAATGCTAGTCATGCCGATTTTTCTTCCAATTAACCCAGACATAATAAACTAATTATTAATTAATAAAATTTTTGTTATTCATTCATAAAGAATTAAGTATTAGAATAATTTTCAAAATCCTAATACTTAAAACTTAAATTGGCAAAGAGTATTACTTATACTTTGATTTCCACTTCAACACCACTTGGCAACTCTAATTTCATTAGAGCATCAATCGTTTTTGAAGATGAAGAGTAAATATCTAATAATCTTTTATACGAACTTACTTCAAACTGCTCTCTCGCTTTTTTGTTAACGTGCGGAGAACGCAATACAGTAAATATCTTTTTGTGTGTAGGTAACGGAATAGGACCTGTTACGACAGCACCTGTGCTTTTCACAGTTTTTACGATTTTCTCAGCTGATTTATCAACCAACATATGATCGTAAGACTTTAATTTTATTCTAATTTTTTGACTCATCTTGATAAGAATTAAGCGTTACCTTTTGCTTTTTTGATTACTTCTTCAGAAATATTTGAAGGAGTTTGCTCGTAGTGAGAGAATTCCATTGTAGAAGTTGCTCTACCTGAAGACAATGTTCTTAAGGTTGTTACATAACCAAACATTTCAGATAAAGGCACGTTAGCTTTGATTGTTTTAGCGCCATTTCTGTCACCCATATCATTCACTTGACCTCTACGACGGTTGATATCACCTACGATATCTCCCATGTTTTCTTCCGGAGTAATAACTTCCATTTTCATGATTGGCTCAAGGATTACAGCTCCGGCAGCTTTCGCTACTTCTTTGTACCCCATTTTAGCAGCCAATTCGAAAGAAAGCGCATCAGAATCTACCGGGTGGAAAGATCCATCTAATAAAGTTACTTTCAAACTATCTACTTGGTATCCAGCTAATGGACCAGTTTTCATAGCCTCTCTGAAACCTTTCTCTACAGAAGGAATGTATTCTTTAGGAACGTTACCACCTTTTACAGCATTAACAAACTGCAATCCTACAGGAACTTTACCATCAACTTCATCTGCCGGCTCAAGTAAAAATACGATATCACCGAATTTACCACGACCACCTGATTGTTTTTTGTATGTTTCTCTGTGTTGTGCAGATTTTGTGAAAGCTTCTTTGTATTCAACTTGAGGTTCCCCTTGGTTCACTTCAACTTTGAATTCACGTTTCATACGATCTACAAGGATGTCTAAGTGTAACTCACCCATTCCCGAAATAATCGTTTGACCTGAAGCCTCATCAGTTCTTACTGTAAATGTTGGATCTTCTTCAGCCAATTTAGCCAAAGCCATACCCATTTTATCAACGTCTGCTTTCGTTTTTGGTTCGATAGCGATACCAATTACCGGCGCAGGGAATTTCATTGACTCAAGAATGATTGGGTGCTTTTCGTCACACATTGTATCTCCAGTCTTGATATCTTTAAATCCAACTGCTGCTCCAATATCACCCGCTTCGATATAATCGATTGGGTTTTGCTTGTTAGCGTGCATTTGGTAGATACGAGAAATTCTTTCTTTATTTCCTGAACGAGTGTTCAAGATGTAAGAACCAGCATCTAAACGACCTGAATAAGCACGGAAGAAAGCCAAACGACCAACATAAGGGTCAGTAGCAATTTTAAATGCCAAAGCTGCGAACGGCTCTTTTACATCAGGACGACGTAAGATTTTAGTTTGATCTTCTTCCAATAATTCAGCATCATCAGGATGAATTCCTTCAATACCTTCTTTATCTAAAGGAGATGGTAAATATTTACATACAGCATCCAACATGAATTGAACACCTTTGTTTTTGAATGATGATCCGGCAATCATAGGAATGATAGCCATATCGATAGTAGCCGCTCTTAAAGCGATGTTGATTTCGTCTTCAGTAATAGAATCCGGATCTTCCATGTATTTATCAAGCAAGTTCTCATCATAATCAGCCACTGCCTCGATAAGGATATCTCTGTATTCTTTAACTTCAGTAACCATATCAGCAGGAATATCAACAATATCAAAAGTTGCCCCTTGAGTTTCATCATGCCATACGATAGCTTGATTTTTTACTAAATCAACCACTCCTTTAAAGTCGTTTTCTTCACCGATTGGCAAAGTAATCGCAACTGCGTTAGATTTTAACATGTCTCTAACTTGTTGACAAACGCTCAAGAAGTTTGAACCTTGACGGTCCATTTTATTTACGAATCCCATACGTGGAACTCTATATTGATCGGCCAATCTCCAGTTAGTTTCTGATTGAGGCTCAACACCGTCAACAGCACTAAACAAGAAAACCAATCCATCCAATACACGCAATGAACGGTTTACCTCTACAGTAAAGTCAACGTGTCCTGGAGTATCAATAATGTTAAAGTGGTAATCTTGAGAAGTTGGTAATGGTTTACCTTGTTCTGTTGGAAAACTCCACTCACAAGTGGTAGCAGCAGAAGTAATGGTAATACCTCTTTCTTGCTCTTGTGCCATCCAGTCCATTGTTGCAGCACCATCGTGCACTTCACCAATTTTGTGTGATTTTCCGGTATAGAATAATATACGCTCTGTTGTTGTTGTTTTACCAGCATCAATGTGAGCAGCAATTCCGATGTTTCTTGTAAATTTTAAATCTCTAGCCATTTCTTAAATATTAAAATCTAAAGTGAGAGAATGCTTTATTTGCTTCTGCCATTTTGTGAGTATCCATTCTCTTCTTAACAGCAGCACCTTCTTCTTTAGCCGCAGCTAAGATTTCAGAAGCTAATTTACCAGCCATTGACTTTTCGTTTCTTCTTCTAGCATAAAGTATCATCCACTTCATAGCCATAGAGATTTTTCTGTCCGGTCTGATTTGCATTGGAATTTGGAATGTAGCTCCACCAACTCTACGACTACGTACTTCTACGTGAGGCATAACGTTTGTTAAAGCATCTTTCCAAACTTCTAATGATGCTTTCTCATCATTGTTCTTTTTTGCTTCTACGATATCCATTGCATCATAGAATACTTTGAAAGCTGTTGATTTCTTACCATCCCACATCAAGTTGTTCACGAAACGTGTAACTAACTGATCGTTAAATTTAGGATCCGGTAAAAGTGGTCTTTTCTTTGCCGCTCTTTTTCTCATGTCTTTACTTTAAAAGTTTTTAAATTACTTTTTTGCTTCTTTTGGGCGTTTAGCACCGTACTTAGATCTTCTTTGTGTTCTTCCTGCTACACCTGATGTATCAAGCGCACCACGCACAATGTGGTATCTAACTCCTGGTAAATCTTTTACCCTTCCGCCTCGCACTAATACTATCGAGTGCTCTTGTAGATTATGTCCTTCTCCCGGGATGTAAGCATTCACTTCATTTCCATTAGTCAAACGTACACGCGCTACTTTACGCATTGCTGAGTTTGGTTTTTTTGGAGTAGTAGTGTAAACACGCGTACAAACACCTCTTCTTTGAGGACAAGAATCTAAAGCAACCGATTTACTCTTCTTAGTGATTTGAGTTCTTCCTGTTCTTACTAATTGTTGAATTGTTGGCATAATTAAATACTAAAATTTCTTTATTTATTAAAATCCCGCTTTTTTAGGGGTTGCAAATGTAGTAATTATTTTCAATGAAACAAATCGTAATTAATTAATTTTTTCATCAATTAAATATTTGTCTTTTAATGAGATAAAGAATACCCATTATAAAGCAAGTGCTTTTAAAAACCCCAGCCTTGTGAATAGCTATTTCAAACAAATTGTTTTTAGATTGGATTATCAACAATAAAAACAAAAAATTTGCGTTATTTTTATTCAAACTTTATAGTCTTTGAAAAAGATTTTTCTCTTTTTTTTTCTAATCATCGTCAGCGGGAATATTTCGGCACAAAATTTCTATCTGAAAATTATCGGGCAAAACGATACCGAAAACAAAACAATTGACAGCATCGGCTACACCAAAAAACACGAAAACGTAAAATCGATTGTAACCGAAAACAATTCCTTCTACGAAAAACTGACTAAAAAAGGATATACCGAAAGCCAATTCTCAGAAACTATTAAACTAAACGACTCTACTTTTAGCTATAAGTATGACATTGGCAAAAAAATAAATTATGCACACCTTTATATAGGTGTAAATAATCAAGAAAATATTCCCGATTATTACAAACTAAAAAACGACACACTCACCATTCCATACGAGGAAACCGAAAGCTTTCTGAACAACACTTTAAAAAAATTAGAAAGCAATGGATTTTCAATGGCTAAAGTGCAACTCATAAATCTGCAAAACAAAGCCAACTTTATCACAGCCGAATTATCCGTCATCAAAGAAACCAAAAGACAACTCAACAGCATTGTTATTAACGGCTATGAAAAATTTCCGGAGAGCCACAAAAAAAACATCCTTAGACTTTATCGAAACAAAGTGTTTAATCAAAAGAACTTGGACAAACTTTACAACGACTTTGAAAAGTTCCGGTTTGTCAAACAAAGTAAGTATCCTGAAATTTTATTCACCAAAGATTCTACTAAAGTATATGTGTATTTGGAAAAAGCAAAACCCAACTCCTTTGACGGCTACATCGGCTTTACCAATGATGAAGAGAGCAAATTGATTTTGAGCGGTTATGTAGATTTAGTGTTGCAGAATATTTTAAACTCCGGTGAAAAATTTTCTCTGTATTGGAAAAGCGATGGCCAGGACCAAAAAACTTTCAATTTCGGCTTAGAATTGCCTTATATTTTCAAAAGTCCGATTGGCCTTAAAACCGAACTCAACATTTTCAAACAAGACAGTACTTTTCAAAATACCCGAACCAACATAGAGCTTGGTTATTTTTTTAATTACAACACCCGATTGTATTTGGGTTATCAATCTACCGAATCAAGCGATATTCAAAATGCCAACACCACCAATTTGAGTGATTTCGACAATTCTTATATCACCACCGCGCTAGAATTTGTTGATTTCAAAAATGACGATTTCCTATTTCCGGAAAAAACTAATTTTAACCTAAAGCTAGGCACAGGGAAAAGAAATTCAAAACTAATTTCAGACAACCAACTTTTCGGAAGCCTTAACCTCAAGCACAATCTGTACCTGAACCAAAAAAATATCATCAATATAAAATCCCAAAATTTTTACCTGCAAAGCAAAAATTACATTGTCAACGAACTGTCCCGTTTTGGCGGCATCAACTCCATTCGTGGTTTTAACGAAAACAGCCTGCAAGCCAATACTTTCAACTCTTTACTGACTGAATATCGCTATGTTCTTGCGCCAACTTTATACATTCATTCCATTATTGATTATGGTTATTTGCAAGACAACACCGCTGACAATAACGAAAATCTTCTCGGCCTTGGTTTTGGTTTTGGTCTTTTGTCAAAAAACGGATTATTCAACATCGTTTATGCCAATGGAAGCACTAATAACCAAACAATAAAACTGTCCAATTCAATCGTACACATTAGCTTTAAAGCTAGTTTTTAATAACATTGATATTGATTTAAAATATTATTTCCCATTTTTAAATTCATCCATTTAATCTATAATTGACTACATTTGCGCCATGGAAAAAGAAAACCAAATCTTCGGAATTAGAGCCATTATTGAAGCCATCAGCGCTGGAAAAGAAATTGACAAAGTTTTTATCCAAAGCGACGCCCAAAGCGAATTGATGCAGGAATTGATGAAAGCGATGAAAAAACACAGCATCAATTTCTCGTACGTTCCCGTTGAAAAACTAAACCGATTGACACCTAACAATCATCAAGGTGCTGTGGCAACCATTGCGCCAATCACCTTCGTCAAACTCGAAACTTTAGTAGATAGCGTAGTCGAAAGTGGCAAAACGCCTTTATTCCTAATCCTCGACCAACTAAGCGATGCCCGAAACTTCGGCGCCATCATCAGAACCGCAGAATGTACCGGCGTTGACGGAATCATTGTCCAAAAAACCGGTTCTGCTCCTGTCAATGGCGATACCGTAAAAACTTCTGCCGGAGCCGTTTTCAACGTGCCGATTTGCAAAGTTGATCACATTAAAGACGCTATATTTTACCTTCAAGGCAGCGGTATCAAAACTGTAGCCGCTACCGAAAAAACGGAAGACAACATTTACAACATCGACTTAAACCAACCCATAGCCATCATCATGGGAAGTGAAGACCGCGGCATCAATCCGTCTGTGTTGAAAATTGTAGATGAAAAAGCCAAGTTACCAATGTTCGGAACGATCGGCTCGTTAAATGTTTCTGTGGCTTGCGGTGCGTTTTTGTATGAAACTGTTCGTCAACGTCAATAAATAGTCAGGCAGAACTTGTTTAAATCAGGAGCGAAAGGCTTGGGATTTATCAGTAAGCCTTATTCCCGCTTTCCGTTCTACTTCGTGCCACTACAATCGGGGCTAGACAGTTAGTTATTCGCCTGACTTGTTATCGTCAGTCGCTGCTTTAAAGTGATAAACATAATTGACTTCGGTTGCCGGAATTTCTTCCGCTATTTCTTCAGGTTCCGGGGTATTGACAAAATTCCCGTTGTCATCAAAATGTTTCATAAACAAATCGTTTTCCGGATTGAATTCGGGTTTCTCCCATTCGTATTGAATGTCTTTTTTATAATCAGGTGTTTTAAATAAGACTGCGAAAGCAAAACCGACTACCAATCCGGCCAAGTGTCCTTCCCAAGAAATAGTCTTATCGACATCCGGAAAAATAAACCAAACCATTCCGCCATAAAACATTACTACCGTTAGCGACAAAGCCATCAATCTATAATATTGCGTCATCATGCCTTTGAAGAAAATAAAGGAAACCAACACATAAATCAAACCACTGGCGCCAATGTGAAAAGACGTTCTGCCAATAACCCAAGTAATGATTCCCGAAAGCAAAATACCATAACACAAAACCTTCAGTGAAACATCTCTGTAGAAATATATCAGTGCCGTGGTTAAAACAAACAACGGAATGGAATTATTGGCAATGTGATTCAAATCGCCATGCAAAAACGGACTAAACAAAACGCCTTGCAAACCCGAAAATGTTCGTGGTAAAATCCCGTGTGGAGTCAAGTCAATATTAAAACTGTGTTCAAAAAAGAAAACCGCCCAAATCAAAATCAGCAGAAAGCTTGGAATAATCCAAACCGATGGTGTAAACTTAAAGTGATGGTAATCGTTCATGGTTTTATTTTAAAACATAATTGTTGTCAAAAACACAGCCAAATTAAAAGTAATGCTAAATTGTCAGTTGAACATGATTTTAACCGCAAAGTTCGCCAAGAAGGCGCAAAGCACACAAAGCTTATAGTCTTGAAACTAGAAATTCTTAGCAAAACTTTTTCAACTGAGTTTAAAAGAAGCCAACAGTTTGCATTTAGCCCCGATGGAAGTGACATCCCGAAATTTCGGGATATAACGGACAGCGGGAAAATGATTTAAAAAATGCTCAAGCGATTGGCTCCAACATTTCGACAAGCTCAATGTGACAATCAAAAAAATAACATAAATTTACAACATGGAAGCACCACTTGCCGAACGCATCAGACCACAACGTTTAGAAGATTATATCAGCCAATTGCATTTGGTGGGTGATAACGGTTCGCTGACCCAACAAATTGCGCGTGGTGTGATTCCGTCGATGATTTTTTGGGGTTCGCCCGGAACCGGAAAAACGACTCTGGCCCAAATCATAGCCAAGCAAAGCAATCGTCCGTTTTATGAGTTGAGTGCGATTAACAGTGGCGTAAAAGATATACGCGACGTGATTGAAAAAGCCAAAACCAGCGGCGGTTTATTCACGGCTAAAAATCCGATTTTGTTTATTGATGAGATCCATCGTTTTAGTAAATCACAACAGGATTCTTTATTAGCAGCTGTCGAAAAAGGTTGGGTAACCTTAATCGGCGCCACGACTGAAAATCCGAGTTTTGAAGTCATTCCCGCTTTGTTGTCACGTTGTCAGGTGTATGTTTTGAATCCGTTTTCAAAAGAAGACTTGTTGGCTTTATTGCAACGCGCCATAAAAGAAGACAAAATCATTTCGACCAAAAAAATAAAACTAAAAGAAACTGAAGCGCTATTGCGACTTTCCGGTGGCGACGGGCGCAAACTGTTAAATATTTTCGAACTTGTTATAAACGCCAGCCCTGAAGGTCAAATTACGATAACGAATGATAAAGTATTGGAACTCGTTCAGCAAAACACGGTGCTTTATGACAAAACCGGCGAACAACATTATGATATTGTTTCGGCATTCATCAAATCCATTCGCGGAAGTGATCCAAACGGCGCGGTGTATTGGTTAGCCCGAATGATTGAAGGTGGCGAAGATGTAAAATTCATTGCCAGAAGAATGTTGATTTTATCAAGCGAAGATATTGGCAATGCGAATCCAACAGCTTTTATTATGGCCAATAATACTTTTCAGGCAGTTTCCACGATTGGCAATCCGGAGAGCAGAATTATTTTAAGTCAGTGTGCTATTTATTTGGCAACTTCACCTAAAAGCAATGCGAGTTATATGGCGATAGGCGAAGCCCAAGCTTTGGTCAAACAAACCGGAGATTTATCGGTACCGATTCATTTGCGCAATGCGCCGACAAAATTGATGAAAGAATTGGGTTATGGTGAGGAATACCAATATTCACATAACTACGCCAACAATTTTTCGGAACAAGAATACTTACCGGATGAAATCAGGAATACCGATTTGTACAAACCCGGCAACAATGCCCGCGAAAACGAAATGCGCACTTTTTTGAAAAATCGTTGGAAGGATAAATATGGGTATTAGTTTTCAGTTCTAACTTTTAAAACTTCACTTCTACTCTTTCTGAAAATAGTTTGTCATTTTGATAATATTCAAAAAACCAACCGTTGTCTTTGGCGAAGAAAACACCATTTACATCTCCTTTGGAAGCGATGAAATAATCTTTTACAGAAGTATTGTAAATTTTATACATCACTTTGGGTTCTGTATTGACCAATTGAAATCCGTTAGTAATAGGTTGTGCATACAACTGTCCTGATACCAAAACTTTGGTAGGTTCAGTTGCCGCAACAGCCCTTTCTGAAGCAAGTTTAATTTCTGTTGGAACCTTAACTTCTGCCGTTTCTCCAATTTTTCCTAAGCTTTTTTCTGTGGGTTGGCTTCCATTGTATTTATAATTCAGTTTGTCAAATGATTTGAATGCTTCTCTAAGCGCTTCATTGTAGGCCGGAAAATACTCTTTGGTGCGGCTTGTTCCAAATGCTGTCTCGAATACAACCCTATCATAACAATCTTTTAAGACCACTTTTACTTTGGTCACAAACATAGTATTGTCATTCACAAGAGAAGCATTTAGAAAAGAACACCTATTAGTCAAAACTTCATTTGGCAATTCTTCCGTAGCTAAATACGATTTAAAACCATATTTCTGCAGCAAGAATTTAGTGGTAGTATTCAATCGGTAACGATCATTTTCTTTTAAAAAGTCGAATTTTATAGGAACAATTACGTATTGAAAATCATTAATATTTTGCGAGTAAGACGCAAATGACAATAACAAAATTAGGGACAGCAATACTTTTTTCATTTTACAATATGTTTTTTAATTCGATTAAACGATTGATGGTTGGCACTTCGGGAATGTTGTGACTGTTTTTTTCATCAAACAAAATAGCCTTCATCCCAAAATCAATGGCACCTCGAACATCAGCATCAATACAATCGCCAATCATAATGGCATTTTCTTTATTGGTTTTAGCCAAAGATAAGGCAAATTCAAATATATTTCTATGCGGTTTTTTGACGCCAGCCATTTCCGAATTGGTCACCGTTTTGAAATAACTTCCCAAACCGGAATTGCTTATTTTTTTATACTGAACTTCCGCAAAACCATTCGTAATAATATGCAGATTGTACTTTGGCAACAAATAATCCAACACTTCAATGGCACCATCAAACAGTTGATTATTATCGGGCAAAAAAGCAATATAATCGTGTGCTATTTTATCGATAGCTTCACCTGAAATAGGATAATTCATCGCATCAAATGATTGCTTTAATCGTTGGTAACGCAATTCTTCATGGGTGATTTTATCAACTTGGTACAACTTCCAACACGCTTGATTTATGGGTGCATAAATTTCGATAAAAGCTTCTGTATTTATCGTTGGATGATGTACTTTAAAAATCTTGTCAAAAGCCAAAACAGAATTTCGGTCAAAATCCCAAAGCGTATGATCTAGGTCAAAAAAAATGTCGGTGATGTGTTTCATTTTAAAAAATGCCTTCGTCTTGAAAGCTCAAATATCCTTTTTCGGTGATGATAATATGATCGAGCACTTTGATGTCGAGTTGCTCTCCGGCAAATTTAAGTTTTTTTGTAATATCTCGGTCGGCATCACTGGCGAGTAATTTGCCCGAAGGATGATTATGGGATAAAATAATTGCGGTAGCATTGTGTTCCAATGCCATTTTGAAGATCAAACGAACATCGACTACGGTTCCGGTAATGCCCCCTTTTGACAATTGCGATTTGTAAATCACTTTGTTAGCATTGTTTAAATACAATACCCAAAATTCTTCATGTAACAATTCTCCGATTATGGGTTGCATCATATCAAAAACAGCTTTACTTGAAGTAATCTTGGTTAACTCGACCGTTTCTTCTACTCTTCGTCTTCTGCCTAATTCTAACGCAGCCGCAATGGAAACAGCTTTTGCCTCACCTATTCCTTTGAACTCCATTAATTGTTTCAGAGACAATTTTCCCAAAGCATTGAGATTGTTATTTACGCTCGACAAGATTCTTTTGCTCAATGATACCGCACTTTCATTCCGACTACCGGAACCAATTAAAATGGCTACCAATTCGGCATCGCTTAAAACTGTTTTGCCTTTCAGCATTAGTTTTTCACGCGGCTTATCGTCTTCAGCCCAATTCTTTATAGAGAAATTTTGTTCCAATGGAAATACTATAAATAAGATTTTTACGTTATAAAATCAAACACTAAAAGTATGAAATCTTTTTATTTTTCGCTAATTTTACTTACATTTTTGACTTGTGGACAAAAAAGCAATGATATCAATGACGGCGTTGTTGAAGCAAAGCCCAATTCATTTGAGGGAAAATTAGCAGTGGCTGCGATTTCAATTATTGACCCGAATATTATTTACACACCAACTTATGTTGCTATAAAATACCCGAATGGTGATGTTCCTGCCAAAACCGGAGTTTGCACCGATGTTGTGATTCGGGCTTACCGAAAATTGGGGATTGATTTACAAAAAGAAGTGCATGAAGACATGAAAGCCAACTTTTCAAAATACCCAACCAAATGGGGTTTAAAGAAAACCGACACCAATATTGACCACAGAAGAGTGCCGAATTTGGAAACTTTCTTTACTCGAAAAGGTAAAAAATTAGCCATTAGCCAAAATCCTGATGATTACAAAACCGGTGAAATGGTCACTTGGATGATTAATGGTAAACTACCACACATTGGTATTATTACAAATAAAAAATCACCGGACGGCAATCCGATGATAGTGCATAATGTTGGTGGCGGACAGGTTTTAGAAGACTGTTTGTTTAGCTATGAAATTGTTGGGCATTATAAGTATGAAAAGTAATAACTTTGTCATTTCGACGAAGGAGAAATCACATATTCAAAATCACTTAATGAGATTTCTCCCTTTGGTCGAAATGACAAAATTGAGAGAACTACTCTATCAACCCTTTTACCTCATCAAAATTCAATCCGCCATAATTTCCTGAACTCATCAAAAGCAAAGCGGAATTATTTAAATCATAAGAGAACAAAAAGTCTTTGAACTCCGCCGGATTGGTATAAATAATCAAATCATCTCTTTTGAAAGATTGCGCGATTTGGTCATAAGTTACTGCTGAAAGTTGTTTAATTTTAACGGCATCAGGTGAATAAAAAACCACCGCAACATCGGCTGCATCGAGTGCGCCTTCGTATTCTTTTAAGAATTCTGCGTTCAAACTACTGTATGTATGCAATTCTAGACACGCTACTAATTTTCTATCAGGATATTGAGCTTTAACCGCTTTTGTAGTTGCCGATACTTTACTTGGCGAATGCGCAAAATCTTTGTAAGCTACTTTGCCTTTGCCTTCGGCTATTTTTTCCAAACGTTTGCTGGCGCCTTTGAAACTCGCAATGGCTTCATAGAAATCAGCTTCGTCTACGCCCATATTTTGGCAAATCCATTTGGCTCCGGCCAAATTATTGAGATTGTGCGCCCCAAAAACTTCGATCGGCATTGGTCCTTCAGGCGTATCTAATAAAGTTGTTTCGTCTTTTACGGTATAACTTGGCGTTTGATAAGGTAATCTTCGGATGGTATTGGTACTTTCTTCGGCTACTTTTTTAACGGTTTCGTCTTCTTCGTTATAGACTAAAATACCGCCTTTGGTTATTTGGTTAACAAAAATTTCAAACTGCTCTACGTAGTTTTCAAACGTTGGAAACACATTGATATGATCCCAAGCAATGCCGGAAAGCAAAGCGATGTTCGGTTGGTACAAATGAAATTTTGGTCTTCTGTCGATGGGTGACGACAAATATTCATCGCCTTCTAAAACGATAAAATCGTTGTCATGCGTCAGATGAACCATCGTATCAAAACCTTCTAATTGGGCGCCAACCATATAATCAACTTCAATATTATGAAAATGCATCACGTGCAAAATCATGGAAGTAATAGTTGTTTTTCCGTGAGAACCACCAATGACTACGCGGGTTTTATTTTTAGATTGTTCGTATAAAAATTCGGGATAGGAATAAATTTTGAGTCCGAGTTCTTGAGCTTTCAGCAACTCCGGATTATCAGCTTTGGCATGCATTCCGAGAATTACGGCTTCGATGTCGGCGGTGATTTTTTCGGGAAACCAACCCATTTCTGTTGGCAATAATCCTTTCTTTTCTAATCTAGATTTGGAAGGTTCAAAAATAGCATCATCGCTTCCGGTAACTTGGTATCCTTTATTGTGTAAGGCCAAGGCTAAATTGTGCATGGCTGCACCGCCAATGGCAATAAAATGTGTTCGCATTATTATGATTTGTTTTTTTCTTGATAGGTTTCTAAAACTAATTTGGCTTTCTCGGGCTGGTTCATTTTGTTTTTGTACAAATTAGCCAACTTTTGGTAAGAGGTTTTGGAGCCGCCAATTTCAATGGCTTTTTTATAATTTTTCTCCGCTTCTTTATATCGATTAAAATATTCGGCTATACGACCTTTTGACAAATAGCCATCAACGGGTGAAATTTTGAATAACTCATCTGAATATTTATGTGCTTTTTTCTCACTTCCACCAACAATTCCAGGCAATTCCAGATACAATTCTATTAAAGCCCAGCGCGCTTCAATATGATTAGGATTAAGCAGAATGGCTTTTTCAAAAGAAGCTTTGATCTCATCAATCATCCCTAATGCTTTGAATTTATTAGATTCTTTGGCTTTCATCCCAAGGCAACCACCATATTTATAATGGTAATTGGCTTCATTAGGTTTGAGCTTTCTCAATTTATCATAATAAGACATGGCTTTAGTCCATGCTTTATTGGCACCTTCAATGTCACCTAAGTATTCTAATACTTTGATATTATTAGGACTTTCTTTTAAGACATTCTCAAAAATAGGTTTGGCCAAAGCTGGTTTTCCTTGTATGACCAACTTCTCCGCTTTTTCGAAATCCGTTTGCGAAAAAATGGTTAGCGGTAATAAAAGGATGATTTTAAAAATCAATTTCATCAAACTCATTTTGGTTTTTTTGAATAACAAATATAGGGATTTTATAATAGTGATTCGAAGGGACAATTATGCATTTTTAACACTGCGTTTTGTCTTCGTTCAAAATTATTTATTGGTGGATTTTAAAAGAGGAATTCAATAAGAAATAAATTTATTTTTTAACTAAAACCATTAGTAAAATCACAAAAAAAATGCTAAAAAAATAAATATTACTGATAGTTTAAACCAAAGAACTAAGAATGCAACCAATTGAATTTGCGAGAATTAAACACTTTCAAACAATCGTTGACTTACCTTTTTAATGGGATAAAAAAAACACCGCATGCATTTCAACGAGAATTATGGCTAAACAACCTAAATATGAAACTCCTTACAGGTTTATTCCTAATTTTGCTCCAACAACACGACACTTTTATGATGGGCATATAAAAATAGTACATTTTTACAAAGTGCCTTATAACAAAGTATAACCGAAACAAAAAGTTACGTTATGGAAAAAAAATACTCTCAAACCGAAAAATTACAATCCACTATTTTGAGCTTACTCAACTTGAGAATGTTGTTGGTGTTTTTTAGATTAACTACAAAATCATTTTCTCATACTTGGGCATTACCTTTGCTTTTTTTGTTTGTTTTTTTAGCACCATCTAATTCAATTGGACAATCCCAAACAAGATTTGCTGGAGCTGGAGCTAATTCTGGTGGAGCAGGCACTGGATGGACTAATCCGGGACGTATAGTTTCCGATAACAATTCTTCCGCTACGGTCAACGCTACTTCTGAACAATTGTTGAGTAGCAATCATGGCTTTACAATCCCTGCCGGATCAGTCATTAACGGTATAGAACTTCAAGTTGAACGTAATACAAGTAATACAAGCGGTGGAAGATTTGCAAATGACAATACTGTACGATTAATTAGAGGCGGAACTGTTCTAGGTGATAATAAAGCTGTTGCAACAAATTATGGAACTTCTTTTGCAGTCATTACATATGGTTCCCCAACTGATTTATGGGGAACAACTTGGACTGTAGCACAAATTAACGCAAATAACTTTGGCGCTGCTTTTTCGGTTAATATTGGTGGCGGAACACAGACTGTCGCTGTTGATTTCATGAGAATTATAGTGTACTATACACTTCCTCCAACAATAACCAATTTCACCCCAACATCAACTTGCGCCGGAGAAGAAGTAGTAATTACCGGAACCAATTTTACAGGAGCTACTGAGGTTAATTTTAACGGGGTTGCAGCAACCTCATTCACAGTTGATAGTGCCACTCAAATTACAGCCATTGTCCCGTCCGGAATTACAACCGGAAAAATTACGGTTACGACACCCGGAGGAACAGCCACAAGTGCTGGTGACTTTACACCTGTCGCATTAAATACTGCAGGCACAGCATCTTCAACACCAACTTTATGCATCAATACCGCATTAGTGGCTATTACTCATACCACTACAGGCACAACAGGCATACAAGATAATGGAGTATCGGGAGCAAGCGGTTTGCCGGCAGGAGTTTCGGCCTCTTGGACCTCAAATACCATTACCATTAGCGGAACACCTACTGAATCAGGAACTTTTAACTACACTATTCCATTAACCGGTGGTTGCGGAACCGAAAATGCTACCGGAACCATTACGGTAAATGCTAACGTGGTATCACCAACTGCCATAACTATTTCAGCGGGAACAGAACCTACTTGTCAGTTAACCAATGGGACAACGACTACAACTTACGCAACAACTGCCACAAACAATACCGGTTTTAATTGGAGTTTAAGTAATGGTGCCGCAGGAACCATTAGTGCTACTACTGGTGTAATGACTTGGGCAAATGGTTTTTCGGGAACCGTAGATATCCAAGTAACCGCGAATGGCTGTAACGGCCCAACATCACAGGTTATCCGAACTGTAACAATAACACCAACAGTTGGAACTCCTACTGCAATAACCGTTTCAGCAGGAACTGAGCCTACATGTCAGCTAACCGATGGAACAACGACCACAACTTACACTACTACAGCTACAAACAATACCGGTTTTAACTGGAGTTTGAGTAATGGTGCTGCAGGAAGTATTAATGCTACGACAGGTGTGATGACATGGGCAAATGGTTTTTCGGGTACGGTAGATATTCGTGTAACCGCCAATGGGTGTAACGGTCCATCGGTACAAGTAGCTCGTACTGTAAGTGTAACTTCCAATAATACTGTGGGAGTAGCTTCTTCAACACCAACCTTGTGTATCAATACGACTTTAATTGATATAACACATACTACAACTTACACAACCGGAATTGAGACACCAACAAATTTACCGGCAGGTCTAACAGCATCTTGGGCATCAAATACTATTACCATTAGTGGAATTCCAACTGTCTCAGGAACTTTTAATTATGACATTCCTTTAGTTGATGGCTGCGGCAGTGCATCAGCTACCGGAACAATTGTAGTTGAAAATCCAGTAGATTCTGCGGGAACAATATCCGGCACAGCTACTGTTTGTCAAGGGCAAAATGGCGTGGCGTATTCTGTACCGGTTATTGCCAATGCAACTGGTTACACTTGGACATTACCCTCCGGAGCTACAATCGCAACAGGAGCGAATACAAATTCGATTACTGTTAACTACGGTGCTGCTGCTATTTCAGGAGACATTACAGTTTATGGCACCAACAGTTGTGGTAATGGAATCGTTTCAACTTATCCTATTACTGTTGATGCATTACCGGTAACCGCAGGAACAATTATCGGAACAGCAGCCGTTTGTCAAGGACAAACTGGTGTAGCTTTTTCTGTTCCTGTTATAGCCAATGCCACAGATTACGTTTGGACTTTACCCGCCGGAGCAACTCTAGCAACCGGAGCAAATACAGAATCAATTACTGTTGATTTTTCAGCCTCAGCTGTCTCAGGTAATATCACCGTATACGGAACAAATGCCTGTGGAAATGGGATTATTTCTGCAAACTATGCCGTAACAGTTAACACATTATCTATTGCGCCTATTAGTATCAGCGCAACAACTACAATTTGTGAAGGAAATTCAACTACACTTACTGTCAACGGAGGAACTGTTGGCACTGGAGGAATCATTGAATGGTTTACAGATTCTTGTGGTGGTACTTCTGCCGGAATAGGAAATAGCATAACTGTATCTCCTATTTTATCCACTACTTATTATGTAAGATATAATAGCACTTGCAACACAACGCTTTGTACTTCTGAAACTATTACAGTAAATCCATTACCTGTAGCTGCCGGAACAATTACCGGAACAGCCTCTGTTTGTCAAGGACAAAATGGTGTAACTTATTCGGTACCCGCTATTGCTAATGCTACAGATTATATTTGGTCATTACCTTCCGGAGCTACAATAGCAACTGGTGCAAATACAAATTCGATTGCAGTAGATTTTTCAGCGACAGCGATTTCTGGAAATATTACTGTGTTGGGCAGAAATGCCTGCGGAGACGGAATCGTATCCATTCTTACCATTACCGTAAATCCATTACCGGTGACTGCGGGAACTATTACCGGAACTGCAATCGTTTGTCAAGGGCAAAACGGTGTATCCTATTCAGTACCAGCTATTATTAATGCTACCAATTATATCTGGACCTTACCTTCCGGTGCTACTATAGCAACCGGTGCTAATACAAACGCAATTACCGTTGATTTCTCTGTTTCAGCGACCTCAGGCAATATTACTGTTCAGGGTACAAATGCATGTGGAAACGGAATCGTTTCTGCAAATTATCCTGTAACTGTTAACACATTGTCCATTGCGCCAACAAGCATCAGTGGAACAACAACCATTTGTGAAGGAGCCTCTACCACACTTACCTTAGTTGGAGGAACATCAGGAACCGGAGCCACAGCAGAATGGTTTACTGCTTCTTGTGGTGGAACCTCAGCAGGAACTGGCAATAGTATTACGGTATCTCCTATTACAACAACTTCTTATTATGTGAGATATAATGGCACTTGTAATACATCGGCTTGTTCTGCTACAACGGTAACCGTTAATCCATTACCTCTTGCTGCGGGAGTAATTACAGGTTCAGCTACGGTTTGTCAAGGACAAAATAGCGTTGTTTATTCAGTCCCAATTATAGCAAATGCAACCAATTATATATGGACTTTACCATTTGGCGCTTCTATAACCGCAGGAACAGGCACTAACGTAATAACTGTTAGTTTTAGTATGGCAGCAAACTCAGGAAACATAACCGTTCAAGGCACTAATGCGTGTGGAACCGGAGCTGTTTCTGCAAACTACGGTATTACCGTAAACATCACACCTTCAATTACAATCAATTACTCCACTACAATTTGTAGCGCTGGAACAGCGACAATTTTACCAACAAATGGTGGAGGAAACATAGTGCCACCAAGTACAACCTATTCATGGGGATTACCAACAGTCACAGGTGGAATTACAGGTGCAACTGCTTTAAGTGGTCAAACTTCTTTTGTTCAAACATTAACAAACCCAACCAACATACAACAAACGGCTTCCTACAATGTAACCGCTTCGACTAATGGCTGTAGTGCCAGTACTTTTTCGGTAGTTGTTTATGTAGATCCTAAACCTACAGTAGGTATATTGACAGGTCTTTCGTCACAGTCTATTTGTTCAGGCGCCAATATTGACCCAATAACATTCAACAATCCAAATACAATTTCGGGAACTATAGACTACAATTGGACCAGAAATACTATAGTCGGTGTTACCGGAATGGCAACTAGCGGAAATGGCGCAACAATTTCCGGAAACTTATCTAATAGTACCAACGCACCACAAACTATTGTGTTCAGTGTTACAGCGACTACGGAAGACAATTGTACTTCCGATCCGTTTACTGTGAGTGTAATAGTAAATCCGGTACCTACTGTAACGATTACTAATGCCACACAAAATATTTGTTCTGAAGGAAGCATTACTACTATTGGTATAAATCCTTTAAATGGTGTTGTCGGCACGACATATAGTTGGACAAGCAACAACCCAAATATAACCGGAATTCCTAATGGAAGCGGATTTTCAATTTCGGGAAGTTTAACCAATTCAACCAATACTGTACAAACTACAACTTTTACTATCAGCGCTACCGCAAATGGTTGCACTATTAACTCATTGGGAACAGCTACAATCACTGTAAAACCAAAACCAATCATAACAGTCGTAAATCCTGCTACTCAAACTTTGTGCGGAGGTGTTGCTATAAATCCAATTACTTATTCTTCAAACGTTGCAGGCACCATTTTTGGTTGGTCAAGAATCTCGTCATTAATTGGTATGCCAACTAGCGGTTCAGGGACTAGTATCAGCGGTACTTTAGAGAACTTTACTAGTAGTGATGTGACTGAAACTTTTACAATTACTGCAACAGTTGATGGATGTAGTTCTAGCACAACTGTACAAGTAATTGTTAAACCTAAACCGCAATTAACGATAACAAATAACCAACAGAGCATTTGTAATAATACAGCAATTAGTAGTATCACTATGAGCAGCTCGAATAGTTTAGCAGGAACGTCCTTTTCTTGGACTAGAAATAATGCTAATATCACGGGAATTGGAACAGTAGGTGGCCCACCTGTTTCTACTAATCCTATTACAGGAACTTTACAGCATTCACAATCTACAACACAAACAACGATATTTAGTATTTCAGTAACTGCAAGTAATGGATGTTCCAACTCGGGTATTGCTACAGTAAATGTTTATGCTCCATTAGTAGCACCGGTTATTGGCACAAATCAAACAGCCTGTCTTGTATCTACTCCAAATGCATTGACTATTACTACGCCTCCATCGGGCGGATCAGGGGTTTATACCTATCAATGGCAAAGTAGCCCTAATAATGTAACCTACACTAACATTGCAGGGCAAACCAACAATTCCTATCAACCGGCCCCCATCCCTTTATTTGGAGCAAATAATACATACTACAGGCTTATAGTAAGCAATCTATGTGGTAGTGTAACTAGTAATTTCGTTGTAATTCAACCGGCAGATAACGGTAGTATTACAACAAATTATAACAATCTACCCGGTATCTTATGTCCTGGCAGCTCTTTTACACCAACGGTCCTTTCTTCTCATTTTTCATTTTCTGCTGTTCGTTATGGATGGACAGCAAATGCTGCTAACATAACTCCGGCCACTGGTGGACCTGTTGGGTCAACAGGAGGATCGTATTTCTTTGGAATCTTTAGAGACTCATCAGCCAGTATTGGTCCATTAACAGCGCAAAACACCAGTGATGTAACGGTAATAAGTCCTGTTGTAATAACACCTTATGTATATGACTATAATGCTACAGGAGCAGTTATATGTACTTTACAATCCTATACTATTAACGTAACTATTCGCCCAACCCCGAGAGCAACTGCAACTGTTCCAAGCTCGACAATTTGCAGCAACAGCAGTGCAGGTATAGAAGTTAGAGGAAATATTCAAGATTCAGGTAATACTACAACTTTTAACTGGACTGTTAATAACAATCCTAATATTACAGGAGATAACACTTCCGGTTCCGGATCAATAGGTGTGGGCGGAAACTATATCATCAATAACACTTTAGTTAATAACTCGGCAACAACTCAAAATGTAATATACACCATTACTCCGGTTTCTAATGGTTGTACAGGAACACCTATATCTGTAACTATTAGCGTAGCACCAGCAGTCACTGCTGGAACTATTGCAGCTAATCAAACTATTTGTAGTGGTTCAAATCCTATAGCTTTTACACAAACAGCACCTACAGGATCAGGAACGTTAACATACGAATGGCAAAGTAGTACAACAGGTTTGGCAGGTTCATATTCGCCAATCCCTTCATCTAATATCGCAATATATGCTCCATCTGGATTAACAACTACAACTTGGTTTATAAGAACGGCGACTTATGTAACCACTGGACCAACACCTCCAGTTACTACAGGAGTTACTTACAACACTAATGGTGCTACTTGTTCACAAAGCACCACACCAATAATTATAACTGTAAACAATATTAATCCAGGTAGCATAGCCGGGAATCAAACTATTTGTTCTGGTGGAATACCAGTCGCCTTTACTAGTGTGGATGCAACAGGCGGTGGCGTAAGAACTTACCAATGGGAAATTAGTACTACCGATTGCAACTCTGATTTTAATAACATCACTATTAATGGAAATAATGCAACTTACACCGTTCCTACCGGATTGACAGTAACAACTTATTACAGAAGAAAAGTTACTTATTTATTGAATGGAGTTAATTGTTCTGCTTACAGCAACTGTATTACTATAACCATCAACAACGTGACTGGCGGGACAATTGGTTCAGACCAAACCCTCTGTGGAAATAACCCAGCAGCATTTACCGTGATTACACCTTCAACAGGGTCAGGAACACTTCGTTATGAATGGCAATCTAGTACAGAAGGATGCTCAAGTGGATGGAATACAATTGGTGGTGCAACAGGTACGACTTATGATGCTCCTGCCGGTTTATTAGTAACCACTTATTATCGAAGAATTACCTATTCATTGTTGAATCTTGTAGAATGTTCTGCAAGCAGTAACTGTATTACTGTAACGATTAATTCTGTTACTCCCGGAACCATTAGCGGGAACAGAACCGTTTGTTATGGTGGAAATCCAACAGCATTTACCGAAACTCCGGGTACAGGAACAGGGCTTCAGTATCAATGGCAAATAAGTACTTCGGGAGGTGCTGGACCTTGGACTAATATTATTGGAGCCACTAATCCAGATTATGATGAACCAGGGCCAATATATCAAAACACCTTTTTCAGAAGAGTCGCTACTGCCACATTAAATGGAAATAATTGTTCTGCAAACTCAAATTTCGTCACCGTTTTTGTTAACGAGGTAACGCCTACTGTAATTGCCGGAAATCAAAATGTTTGTAATACTATTGATAATCCAAGTGCTTTTACTATAGTAACACCGGCAACTGGCACAAGTACATTGACCTATCAATGGCAAAGTAGTACGACCGGTTGTTCTGGTCCATGGAATGATATTTCGGGTGCAGTAACTCAAGCATATGACTCACCACCAGTAACACAAACTACTTACTTTCAAGTAAGAGTAACTTCAACACTCAATGGCGTAAGCTGTACTGCTTTTAGTAATTGTATTGAGGTCACTTCATTTGGAAAATTATGGAATGGTTCTGCGAGTACTGCATGGGAAAATGATTTGAACTGGACACCAAATGGCGTTCCTGACAACACTAATTGTGTCATCATACCAAACGTTACCAATAAACCTGTTATTTCAGGAACTAATTATGAAGCTTTTGCCCACAGTCTTAGCATTTTAGCTAATTCAAGTCTACTCATTAATTCCTCAAACAACATCACAGTTACCGATTTTGTCAATGTAAATCCTACGGCAAACTTTACAATTCAAAACAATGCCAGTTTAGTACAGCATAATGACAGTGCGGTAAATACAGGACACATTACCTATACCCGCACAACCAGACCAGTGACACGTTGGGCTTATGTATATTGGGGTTCACCGGTAGTTGAAAATGTTTTTAGCCAAATACCAAATCAATTTGATTTAAGATACAGATGGCAGTCTGGTACTTTAGATGGTGCTTGGATGGCTTTATCAAGTGTTTCTCCCGGTCAAGGTTTCATTGCAAGAGTTCGTAACATAGCTCCTTTCAGCACCGGAACCGGAACTATAGATTTTGTATATCAAGGTACTCCAGGAAATGGTGTAGTAACCGTTCCTGTTGATAGTTTTGACTCAAGTTCGACAGGACCTGGCAACACTGTTTTACTCGCAAATCCTTATCCAAGTGCGATTGATGCAGAAAAGTTTTTAACGTATGGTGTATTGCCTACAAACCTTCCTGAAAACAATTCAGAATTGGGCGGAACAATATTCTTTTGGACCTCAGTTACATTATACAGCGGAACCGGTCCCTACAATGTTTTAGATTATGGAAGTTGGAATCTCTCCGGTGGCGTTGGAACAGCTCCCTCAACAGACCCTTCTAATATGAGTCTAAGACCAAACGGAAAAATTGCTGCAGGTCAAGGTTTCTTTGCACAGGCTTATGCTGATGGAAACATTACATTCAACAACAGCATGCGCGTAACGAATGATAACCATCAATTTTTCAGATCATCAAACGCCACAACTTCCTCTGAAAATAGCTCTGAAAACAATAGAATTTGGCTAAACATCTACAGCAATACTACATTCCGTCAAATGATGGTCAATTACAAAGCCGAAGCAACAAATGGTCTTGACACTTATTACGACGGGGTTAGCTTTACAAACAATGAAGTAAATCTGTATTCAATCTTAGGAGATAAAAGTTTAGCGATTCAAGGTAGAGGATTACCATTTGATCAAAATGACGTAGTGCCTTTAGGCTATAAAATTACTAATCCAGGGATGTATTCTATAGCAGTTGATGAATTAGACGGATTGTTTTTAGGTGACCAAACCATTTACTTAAGAGATAATTTATTGGGCATTGACCACAATATCAAACAAAGTCCTTATACCTTTAATGCTGTTGCCGGTACTTTTGAAAATCGATTTGAAATTGTATATGTTACGAATACTCTTGGGGTAAACAATCCGGACAACAGTAACACTCAAGCTTCAATTATCAATAATGTAATCAGAGTCGAGTCAAGCGAATTTATCAAATCTGTAAAAATCTATGATATTTCCGGCAAACTGATTAATCGCTACAAATTAGCGAATGTCACCAGACAATTTTCAGATAGTTTTAATTATCCAAATGGTATTTATATCGCCGAAATTACACTCGAAAATGATATGGTAGTTAAAAAGAAATTGATTCATTAGAAAACAAGAAATTGTAATAATAAAAAAACGCTTCAAATAATTGAAGCGTTTTTTTTATGGATAATCAAGATAAAATCTAATTAAAATCTTTCAAAAAAAACTACTTTAGAGAATCTTTAAAAGCTTTCCAACCTTTTTTAAATTTTCACACTCTATACAATAGAGAAAAAATACTTTTATTTATGAAGCATATATACACCATCTTTTTATTCTTTATCTATTCATCTGGTTTTGCACAAGATTTTGAGAAAAATTGGGACAAGGTAATTCAACTTGAGAATGAAGGAAAAATAAAATCTGCCAATGCAATAGTAACAAAAATTCAATCTAAAGCTACTAGCACCAAAAATGAAGTACAACTAATAAAAACATTTTTTTATACTTCAAAATACATGTTGACTTTGGAAGAAGATGCACAAAGAAAAGTAATCACCAATCTTCAAAAAAGAATCTCTAAAGCACCTATCGCAACAAAAGCAATACTTAATTTGATTTATGCACGATGCTTAAAATCATACCTAGATGAAAATCAAAATAAAGTCTACAGTCGTACTAAACGAGACACAATTGAAATCAAAGATTTTATCACTTGGAGTTTGAATGATTTTGAAAGTCAAATAGACAGCGCCTACAAGAATACTTTAAAAAAAGTTGAAGTATTAAAAAAAACACCCTTAAATCAATATGAACCCATTTTTGATTACTTCCTAATAGAAAAATTCAACAACGCTACATTATACGATTATTTAATTCAGGCGAATATTGATCATTATATTCAAAAAGCCAACCAATGGGAAATGCCAAATTTCCAACTTTCAAAATACAATATGAATTTATTAGGGACGAATGAAGAATTTAATTCGTTGAAACTGGATAGTATAAAAAGTAGATCTGTCTCAAAAGTTCTCCTCTTATTCCAAAAAGCCCATCTGAAAAACACTCCTTCCGAACTCGAATTAGATCGTCTCTTGTTCTGCAACAAGTATATAATCAGAAAAGACTATGCCCTTTTAAAAAGACTTGACAATTTACAAAAACAATCAAAAGACACCTATTTAACTCAAAAAATCCAACTTGAGAAAGCTATACTATATAAAAATTTAGCCTCAAAAAAAGATTCTAAAAATTATAACGCTAAAGCCATTACTATTCTAGACAGTATTATAGCAATTCAAAACAAATCAAACGCTGTAAAAAATGCAATACATCAAAAAAATTGGATAATCTCGAAAGAACTTGATCTAAACATGCTCCAATATACTTATGAAAAAGAAAAGACCAGAGCTCTAATTCGCTTCAAAAATGTAGATTCAATTCAGATTTCATTTTACAAAGTAAACAGTAAAATTTTCCATATCGATTTTACCAATGATAGTATCGCAGCAAGTTACAAATCAAAGAACAAAAAATATATCGCTCAGAAATACTATTTGCCAAACCAAAAAGATTATTTCAACTACAGCACAGAGGTTCTTCTTCCCGAACTAGAATTGGGCAATTATATTGTTTTAATTGAAGACTTGGGCGAAACGAAATCGAAATTAACTTACAGAAAAATCACAGTAACAAATACAACGTTGTTAAACTACCAAAACGACAATAAATTATATTTCCAAACTATTCATAGAAAAACAGGACATCCAATTGCCAATTGTCAGATAAAAAGCGATGATTTCAATTTAAAAACAAACGATAAGGGAATAGCCTTTTTTCAACTTGACCTTCAAAAGAAAGACTATAAGTTTCAAGATAAAAAAATAGTAGTAATCCATCAAAATGACACTATTCAAGTACTCGGCAACTATATCAGAAACTATTATACAGATTACGAATCTGAAATTGAAGCTAAAGTAAATTTCTATATCGACAGAGCGATTTATCGTCCAGGGCAAACTGTGTATTTCAAAGGCATTGCGACGCAAATGTTGTATAATGAACAAAGAATATTGCCTAACTTTTTAGTAAAAGTTATTGTAGAAGATGCCAATGGAGACGAATTCAAATCATTTGAACTAACCACTAATGAATTTGGATCTTTTGTTGGCGAATTTGTACTGCCAAAAAATGGCTTAACCGGACAATACAGCCTAAGTATTGAAGAACCTGATGATTACGAAAAAGATGCACTTTACAATTCGTTATTGGAAGAGCATCCTATTTGGGACAATGGAGAAATGAATGACTCTTACAACTATTTTAGTGTAGAAGAATACAAACGCCCTAAGTTTGAAACCAAATTTGAACCCGTTACAGAAACCTATACCGTAAAACAAAAAATAAAAGTTGTCGGAATAGCAAAAGCCTTTGCGGGAAGTAAAATATCCGATGCTAAAGTAACTTATACTGTTGAAAGAAAATCGTTCAACAATTGGAAAGATGATTGGTCAAATGATGAAGAAACCCTAGTTTCATCAGAAACAAAAACCGATGCTGATGGTAAATTTAATATTGAATTCGAAGCCATTCCGGCTAAAGATTATACCAAAGAAAACCTGCCTATTTTCAGCTATGTAATCACAGCCGATGTAACTGATAATAACGGAGAAACTCACTCGGCAAATACAATTGTTAAAGTAGGTTATCACACTTTAAATTTAGACGCAATCCTTCCTTACTTTGTGAATTCGAACGAGAAAGAAAGCATCGTAATCAATAGTACTAACCTCAATAATCAATTCGTTCCCGTAGAAGGAGAAATAAAAATATATTATCAGAAAGCATTTCATAATAAATTCAAAAAAAGAGTTTTCAGTCAACCGGAAATAAAATCTATTTCTGATTCAGATTTTGAAAAACTATTTCCTTATGAAAACAACGAGGAAGCAACTGAGAAAAACACCAATGGAATTTTGGTCTACACAAAAAAAACCAACACTGCAAAGGAAAAATCGGTGCCATTAAATTTTATTTCTAATTATAAATCAGGGCATTACAAAGTAGTTTTTTCATCCAATGATAAATTCAATAATCCGATTGAAACCTCAACTGATTTTCTACTCTTCCAAAAAAAAGCTAATAATTTTCCTGAAAACAGTTTGGTAACAATCGAACAACTCAACGAAAATACGATAAAAGATGGCTTTGCCAAGATATTGATTAAAACTGCTTTACCTGAACTAAATCTTTCGGTTAGTGCTCATTTTAAAGACAGTCTCATTTACGAAAATAATATTACGGTGAAAAACCACCAACAAGAAATTAGAATACCGATTGCAAGTTATGTGCGCAAAGGATTTAAATTAACCCTAGAAAACATTTTTGAAAATCAATATTTTAAAACAGATAAAATAATTGTACTTAAAGAAGATGTTCCAAAAATTAGTTTCGAAATCGAAAGCTTCAGAAGTAAATTAGAACCAGGAAAAGAAGAAAATTGGTCTTTCAAGATCAAAGAAAACAATGCTAAAATTGAAGCCGAAGTCTTAGCTTCTATGTATGACGCTTCATTAGATCAATTTAAAACTACTCAATGGAGTAACTTGAAAAATAACGAAAGAATATACCATAATTACTATGGCAAAACGGAACTCAGCAGCGGAATGGAATATTTTCGCTTAAATTATTCAAATCAAAACAATAAAAGATTTGAATACCAAAATGAACGTACACAACTAATGTGGTTCGGTTTTGACATTAACAATACCAATAGTCCAAGTGTTCTTAAGGAATACCAAAAACAAATTACCAAAAAAGCAAAAAAACCAGCCAACTCCAAACTAATAACAGGTATTGTTTCGGATAGAATCGGACCTTTACCGGGAGCGAGCATAGTAGTAAAGGGAACTAACAGAAGTACACAAGCAGACTTCGATGGCTATTACGAAATTGAAGCTGCCTTTGGAGAAGTATTAACTGTTTCTTTTACAGGTTATAATAATAGAATTGTAACCGTAAATACAAACGAAATAAATGTCAAATTGATAGATGGCATGACATTAGATGAAGTTGTAGTAGAGGGATATTTTTCAACCAAAAAAGCACATACTACGGTTGCTCAAACTACTATTAATTCTGAAATTATTGAAAACTATCCAAATACATCATTTATTCAAACATTACAAGGTCAAATAGCCGGTTTAAACATAACTAGCGGGTCAGGTTCGCCGGGAAGCGGAAGTAGTATTGTAATCAGAGGCATTGGTTCCATTACTGCCAATTCAGAACCATTGTATGTAGTGGATGGCGTTCCAATAACAAGAGAAGAATTTTTAAAATTAAATCCGAACGACATTGCAGAGGCTAAAGTATTAAAAGATGCAGCGGCTACAGCTATTTTCGGAAACAGAGGAAGCAATGGTGTAATTATCATCAGTACCAAAAAAACCATAGAAGATTTAACCAAAATAAAAACACGAACCAACAGAAACGAAACCGCTTTCTTCTTTCCACAAATTCGCACCGATAAAGAAGGAAAAATAAGTTTCAAATTCAATGCACCCGAAGAACTGACCGAATGGAAATTTCGCTTATTGGCTCACAATAAAAAAGCACTTTCAGGCTATTTAGAAAAAAGTGTGGTAACCCAAAAAGAATTAATGGTTTTCCCTAATATGCCGCGCTTTTTTAGAGAAAATGACACTATCGTTATTTCGGCAAAAGTGGCTAATTTAACTTCTGAACTCAAAACCGGAATGGCCATCTTGCAACTCTTTGACGCAACAACTATGGAAAACATCGACGCTAAAACGATGAATAGTAATGCCTTTCGCAACTTTACCATTACGCCTTCGGGCAATAGTGTTGTGAGTTGGAAAATAACCATTCCGCAAGGTTTACAAGGATTGCAATACAAAGTAATTGCCAAAGCAGGAAATTATTCCGACGGAGAAGAAAGTGCTTTACCAGTGCTTACCAATAACATTTTGGTGACCGAAACCATTCCGGTTTGGATGAGAGAACACAGCAAAAAAGAATATGTGCTGACCAATTTAAAAAACAACACTTCCACTACACTTCGTCATCATTTGTTTACTTTGGAATACACCAGTAATCCAACTTGGATTGCTATTCAATCCTTACCGTATTTGATGGAATATGAGCATGATTGTGCCGAGCAATTGTTTTCCAAATACTATGCTAATGTATTGGCTTCAGAGATTATCAATAGTAATCCAAAAATTGCCAGCGTTTTTGAACAATGGAAAAAATCAGGGAAACCAATTTCCAAATTGGAACAAAACGAAGAACTCAAATCGTTGCTTTTAGCCGAAACACCTTGGATAAATGATGCGCAAAGCGAAGAAGAAAAGAAAAAGAATATGGCAACGCTATTCGATTTAGAAAAAACAAAATCTAATGAAGAAGCCATTCTCAAAAAATTAAAAGAAAAACAAAAACCTTCCGGCGGCTTTGCTTGGTTTGAAGATGGAAATGAAAACGAATACATTACCAGACATATCGTTAGCGGATTAGGACATCTTCAAAAATTAAAGATTAAAAAAGAAACTATCGATAGTTTCACTGAGATTACAAAAAAGGCCATTGATTATTTAGATAGTAAATACTTGGATAATAATAGTATCTCTAAAGATTATAAAATCTGGAATACGCAATACGCCGATTTGCACTATTTGTACATGAGAACTTTTTATTTGGAAAGTAATCCGATGAATGAAAAAGCAAAAGCCATTGCTACTAAACAATTGGAAGTGGTAAAAACAGATTGGCTGACTTATTCAATTTACAACAAAGGATTGGCTGCAATGATTTTGAATCGATTCGGAGATAAAAATACTGCCAAAAAAATCATCGAAAGCCTCAAAGAAACTTCAGCCACAAATGAAGATTCAGGCATGTATTGGATTGAAAATAAAGCCGGTTGGTATTGGTATCAATCACCAATAGAAACCCAAACACTATTAATAGAAGCATTCACTGAAATAACCGATGACAACAAATCTATCGACGCGATGAAAGTTTGGCTTTTGAAAAACAAACAAACCAAAAGTTGGAATACCACCAAAGCCACAACTGAAGCGATTTATGCCTTGTTATACCAGGGAAGCGATTGGTTATCGGTAAAAGACAATACTAAAATAAAAATTGGCAACAACAAAATCCTAACCTCAAAACTGGCAGAAAACGAAAAAGAAGCCGAAACCGGTTATGTAAAAATGAATTGGAAAGCCGATGAAATCAGTAATGATATGGCAAATATTTCTTTTGAGAATAATTCGAAAGTACCTAATTATGGCGGCATTTATTGGCAATACTTTGAAGATTTAGACCAAATAAAATCGAGTGACAAAGCGGCCATGACAGTAGCAAAAGAACTGTACCTGAAGAAAAATACGAATAACGGTCAACAATTGGAAAAAATCACATCCAAAAACCCTCTGAAAATTGGCGATTTAATAACCGTACGATTGGTAATTGAAACCAAAGAAGACATGGAATTTATTCATTTAAAAGACATGAGAGCTTCTTGCTTTGAACCGGTTGACGTACTTTCGAAATACGAATGGAAAGAAAGAACCAGCTACTATAAAAGCACAAAAGACGCTGCAACACATTTCTTTTTTGATAATCTAAACAAAGGAACTTATGTGATTGAATATGACATTAGAGTAAACAACAAAGGCGATTTTTCTAACGGAATTACATCCATAGAAAGTATGTATGCGCCCGAATTCACTAGTCATACCAAAGGCATCAGAATCAATGTTAGCGAATAAAAAAAACGTCCCAATTACTCGGGACGTTTTTTAATATATAAACTAAATGAAATTATTTCACTAAAGTCATCTCGTCAACGATGTGCTTAGCTCCAGAGAAATTCTCAATTACCCATAATACATAACGGATATCAACGTTGATGGTTCTTTGTAATTTACTGTCAAAGATAACGTCTCCGGCCATCGCTTCGATATTTCCGTCGAAAGCCAAACCAATCAATTCTCCTTTACCGTTCAATACCGGTGAACCTGAATTTCCTCCTGTAATGTCATTATCCGTTAAGAAATTCACGTGTAGACTTCCGTCTTTATCAGCAAATCTACCGTAATTTTTAGCTTTGTTCATTTCCAAAACTTTTACCGGCAAATCAAATTCTTGATCTCCTTTTTTGTATTTCTTTACTTGACCGTCAAGCGTAGTGTAGTTGTTGATTTTAGCATCATTGCGTTTGTCAGCCGGTAACGAACGAACTTTTCCGTAAGTCAAACGCATGGTTGAGTTAGCATCAGGATATTTGATTGAACCAATTTTTGATTCTCTCAAACCTTCTACCAATAAACGGAAAGAAGCACTATAATCATTTTGAGCTTTAGTAATTTCCTCTGATTTAGTATTGAAATGAGCTACCATATCATTTGAAAGTCCATACAATGGATCGTTTTCCAAAGCACCTTGACTTGGAATTACCAAGAAAGCTTTAATTCTGTCCAAAGAAGTAAAAATACTCATGTCGAAAGCCGCGTTTACATATTTAGTAAAGTCGTTGTTGTTTTCATCAGCAATCTTTTTTACAGACGGTGCAATAGCATAACCGGTTGATTTAGTAGCATACACTTTCAATTGGGCGGCCAATAAATCTCTTTCAGCCGGAATGTGTAATTCTTTGTACATTTCTGTTGCCATTTCCTCAATAGCCGGAGCCATTTGAGCACGTTTAGCAGCATCAGCTTTAACATAATTCTCTAATTGTCTTCCCAAAGTTCTTCCGATAGTTCCAAAAGAAGTCGTTCTGAACAATTGCGTTAAATAGCTATCATGTCTCGACTTCTCATTAGTTAACGCATAATACTTATTGATATTGGAAACTACGTTACCGTATTTAGCTTTGTTAGCCGGTTTATTAGCCCAAGTATTGAATTTAGTTTCTTGTGCGGCTTTAGTTTTGGCTGTACCAAATTTGGTCAAAGCATCAATCATACCTTGACGGTTTTTCCAGTAGTTAGCCGTTGAAGCATATTTTGAAGCATAAACCAAGTTCAAAGCATCACTTTGGTCCATGTATTTTTTCATATTGTCCATTCCGGTTTTGGCACCTTCAACCCAAGCAGGATAAGCAAATTTTACGTTTTGCTCAATTCCGCCAGCTGGCATCCAACGGTTAGTTCTACCCGGATAACCTAAAATCATAGCAAAGTCATTCTCTTTTACACCATTAATGTTAACCGGTAAATAGTGTTTTGGTTGTAATGGAACGTTACTTTCTGAATAATCTGCAGGATTACCATCTTTGTCTGCATATACTCTAAACATAGAGAAATCGGCAGTGTGACGTGGCCATTCCCAGTTGTCAGTATCTCCACCAAATTTCCCTAAACTTTCCGGTGGTGTTCCTACCAAACGAACGTCTTTGTAATCTTGGTAAACAAAATAGTAATATTCATTGCCTTGGAAAAAAGGACGAACAGAAACGGTGTATTTGCCACCGGCATTGTTTTCTTTTTCAATTTTAGCGATTTCAGCATTGATAGCTTTTTCTCTGTCAGCTTCGCTCATTCCGGGAGTAACAACTGCCAAAATACGTTTGGTACAGTCATCCATTCTTACGAAGAAACGAACAAATAAACTGGCCGGTTTGATTTCAGCTTTTCTACTTTCTGCCCAAAAACCGTCTTTTAACAAGTTTTTCTCAGCAGTTGATAATTCTGCAATCGCATCATAACCACAGTGGTGATTGGTTAAAACCAAACCGTCTTTAGAAATAATTTCCGCAGTACAACCTCCGTTGAATTGCACGATTGCATCTTTCAAACTGTGATTATTGATACTGTAAATTTCTTCGGCTGTCAATTGCAAGCCCATTTTTTGCATGTCTCTTTGATTTAATCTTTCGATAAACATCAAAAACCACATTCCTTCGTCAGCTTTAACACTCGATGGAACAAGCATAATGGCTGCAATCAAGGATAAAATAATTTTCTTCATTGTAATGTTATAAAGTTAATAGTTTGAATGTTAATAGTCTATCTGACAAAATACTTGTTATATCAAATATTCTAAAAACGACTGCGAAGATACTTTTTTTTGAGCAAATGATTTTAAAATTTTGTTAAAAAACTACAACGATATAGTGATTGCAAATAGTATTTAATTATTCAACACGAATAGCATAAGGTTTCTCTTTAAAAATTATTTTTTTACTTTAGCCCAATAAACCTTACATATGAAAAAAATTATCTCTTCATTACTTTTGTTTTCTGCTTTGCAAGCCTTCTCACAAGAAAAAACTTCTATTGAACTGAATTACCCAATTCCATCCGGCGACAACTTTATAAGCAATTATGATGGTTTAGTTGATGTTGGAATTAAATATAGATTTTCAGACAAGGAAAATTTTGCCTTTGGGGTTTCCTTAAACGCGAATTATTTGACTTATGACGAACCAGATATTGGTTTTAAAACCAAAAATTATAATTTTCAACCTCGAATATTTGGTGAACTCAAATTAAAAGGCATTCCAAGATTACATCCTGCACTTGGTTTAGGCTATACTTTTATGCAATTCAGCACGACTGGAAATGGTAATACAGGTGAAGAAATAATCAGTTTCAATGAATCAGAGAGTTTAAGCGGGTTCAATTTCAACGTTTCTTTTTCCTTTGATTTCACCAAAAAAATGTTTGCCCAAGTTCAATATGATGCAATAAAAGTGAGCGATACTCCGGAAGGTGTTCCGGATACAAAATACAATACTACTGCAAATTTCATAAAACTGGGAGTTGGTTACAGATTCTAATGACATAATCCAATAAGAATAAAAAACCCGCCTAAAAAGCGGGATTTTCTATTTATATACCATGACTATTCTCGGGTTCATCAGCATCAACATTCAACATTTCCCAAAGTTTATCTTTCAACTCTGTCAACCCTTGATTGGCAACTGAAGAAATAAACATATAAGGGATTCCTTTGAAGTCTTTGTCTAATTGTTTGCGCATTTCCGCTTTCAATTCGTCGTCTAACATATCGCTTTTGGAAACAACAATCAAACGATCTTTATCTAACATTTCCGGATTGTAACGACGCAACTCATCCAATAGAATCTCGTACTCTTTTTTGATGTCATCCGCATCGGCAGGAACCAAAAACAACAGTGTTGAGTTACGCTCAATATGTCTCAAAAAGTAATGCCCTAAACCTTTTCCTTCGGCTGCACCTTCTATAATTCCCGGAATATCCGCCATCACAAAGGATTTGAATTCTCTGTAAGCAACGATTCCTAAATTCGGTTTCAACGTAGTAAACGGATAATCAGCAATCTTCGGTTTGGCAGAAGTCAGCACCGATAATAAAGTCGATTTTCCGGCATTAGGAAAACCTACTAAACCAACATCGGCTAAGACTTTTAATTCCAAAATTACATCCAATTCTTCCGCCGGCATTCCCGGTTGGGCATATCTTGGCGTTTGATTCGTCGAACTTCTAAAATGCCAGTTACCCAAACCGCCTTTTCCGCCTTTAATCAAAATTCTTTCTTCGCCGTTTTCTGTGATTTCGAATAAAATTTCATCGGTTTCCTTATCGCGAACAACAGTTCCCAATGGCACTTCGATTATTTTATCTTCACCATCATGACCCGTACTCCTGGAACTTCCGCCATCTCCACCATGACCGGCTTTGACGTGACGCGCAAATTTTAAGTGAAATAACGTCCAAAGGCTTTTATTTCCTTTTAATATAATATGGCCGCCGCGACCTCCATCACCTCCATCGGGTCCGCCTTTTTCAATAAATTTTTCTCGGTGTAGATGCGAAGAACCTTTTCCTCCTTTTCCGGAAGAAACATATATTTTTACGTAGTCTACAAAGTTACCTTCTGTCATTTTTCTTTTCTTTTATTATCCCGATTAAGATTAATGGCTATAAAACCGAATGTCCACCGAACATTCTCCTCTTAATATCAAATCAACTATTCCTTAATTGCTTTCACAAGCACTTTATCAATCTTCACGCCATCCATATCGATGACTTCTATTTCAAATTTGTTCCAGATGAGTTTTTCACCTGTCTTTGGTATATTGCCTAATTCGGTCATGATCAAACCGCTCAATGTCGTTACATCATAATCGCTGATTAAATCATCCATATCGAAATAGGTCAAGAAATCGTGTAACGAATAATGTCCGTCAACCAACCATGTTCCGTCTTCACGGGCGATTAATTTGAATTCATCTTCATAAAAATCAGCCGCATCACCAACCAAAGCTTCTAAAATGTCATTCAACGTAATGATGCCTTGAAAAACTCCATATTCATCGGTTACCAGAGCGTAATGCACTTTAGATTTTTTGAAATTCTCCAATGCTTTATAAGCAGAAGTATGTTCTATTAAATAGACCGGATCTTTGGTAATCGATTTTAAATCAAATGGTCCTTTTTCAAAACCGGCGAACAAATCTTTGAGCAAAACTATGCCAACTACATCATCTAAATTCTCGTGACATACGGGATAAACCGAGTGCAATTCGTTTAGAACTTTAGCCTTTAATTCTTCAATGGTATCGTCATAAGAAAGATATACTATTGACTTTCTATGTGTCATCAAAGAGTTTACTTTTCGGTCACCAATGTGGAAAACACGCTCCACGATATCTTGTTCAATCTCTTGTACTTCTCCGCCTTCAGTACCTTCTTTGATGATGGCTTTGATTTCTTCCTCGGTTACTTTTCCATCAGCAGTTGGTCTGATTTTAAGAATTTTCAATATTCCTTCAGTCGAAATGGTAAGCAACCAAATAAAAGGTGCCGTGACAATTGAAACCATTTTCATCGGAACCGCTACTCCTTTAGCAATCGCTTCAGGGTAATTCAACCCGATTCGTTTGGGTAACAATTCCCCTAAAACCAGAGAGAAAAACGTCAAAACAACCACAACTATTCCAACCGCTATACTGTGACCATAAGGTCTTAATGCTTCAAAACTTTCTACAAATAGTTGAACATCTGCTGTGATTTTGTCTCCTGAATATATACCGGTCAAAATTCCGATTAAGGTAATTCCGATTTGTACTGTGGATAAAAATTTATTGGGTGAATTCGCTAAGTCTAAAGCGACTTTAGCATTAGTATTTCCTTTTTTTGCTGCGGTTTCCAAACGATTTTTACGCGCAGAAATCAAAGCGATTTCCGACATCGAAAAAACACCATTTAACAGTATTAAAAAAAGAATGATGAGTATCTCCATTTTGAGTTATGCGTTATAAGTTATGCGTTATGAATATAACAGCTAACCAAAAATTTCAATTATAAATTGTCTATTACTTTACTTAAACGCTGTGTTACTTCTTCGATTGAACCAATACCATTCACGGCATGAAATTTACCTTGAGCGTCGTAATAATGCATCAAAGGTGCGGTTTTTTCATTGTATTCCTGATATCTGTTGCGGATTTTTTCCTCATCTTGATCATCAGGTCTACCCGAAGTTTTACCTCTTTCCAGCAAACGAGCCACTAAAATATTGTCATCGGCTTCTAAAGCTACCGTAGCGGTGATGTTTTGGCCTTTTGATTCTAAAAATTTGTCTAAAGCTTCCGCTTGTGCAATCGTTCTGGGGAAACCGTCAAATAAAAATCCGGCGCATGTTGGGTTTTTATCTACTTCACTTTGCAACATTTGTATCGTCACTTCATCGGGAACCAAATCACCTTTGTCCATAAAGGTTTTGGCTAATTGGCCTAATTCGGTATCATTTTTAATATTGTATCTAAAAATATCTCCGGTTGAAAGATGGGTTAAATTGTATTTTCCTTTTAAAAATTCAGCTTGTGTGCCTTTTCCTGCACCTGGTTTTCCGAAAAGAACGATGTTGATCATTTTAGTAGTTATGAATTATAAATTATGAGTTAAATATTCTGTTTGTTACGATCGTTATTTTAACCAATAACAGACAACCGACAACTTTTTTATTGTGCCAATTGGTAAACGTCCGGTAAATTTCTTCCTAAACCATCGTAGTCTAAACCATAACCTACAATGAATTTATTTGGAATTCTAATCCCAACGTAATCAATTTTGATGTCTTTTTTATAAGCTTCGGGTTTGAAAAATAAAGTCGCAATTTTCAAGTGCTTTACTTTTTTTTCTTTAAAAATCGCTTTCAGTTCTTCAACCGTATTTCCGGTATCGACGATATCTTCTACAATCACAACCGTTCTGCCTTCTAAATCTTGGTTCAAACCGATCAATTGTTTCACTTCATTTGTGGTTTCTGTTCCTTCATAGGAAGCCATTTTCACAAAACTCACTTCGCACATACCGCGGTATTTCTTCATCAAGTCGCTCAAAACCATAAACGAGCCATTCAAAACACCCACAAAAACCGGAACATCATCAAAAAAATCATCGTCCATTTGTTTGGCCATATTTGCAATAGCAAAATCAATTTCGTCTGAAGAGATAAACGGCTCGAAGGTTTTATCGTGTAAGTGTATCATTTTGGTTTGATTTTTAAATAAGGTGCAAATTTACGCAAGTATTAAGTATCAAGTAGCAAGTATTTTAACTTTTTTGCAAAATTGGTATATTTACGAAATGAATCCGGAATACTATAAAACCATCGCCAACAGTACAGCGCATCGAAAAAGCAGAGATGACAACAAGAACTTTGTCTTTCAAAACCCTGAATTTTTAAAAGATTTGTTCGAAATCAGTTTCAACACTAAGGATAAAAACCACCATAAAGCGTGTTGGATTTTAGAATTGATTCTGGAAGAACGTTTGGAACTTCTCATTCCGTTTCAAGAGGAATTCTGTGCTGCTTTAACCCATTATACTTCGCCTTCTGCGATTCGCTCTTTGTCCAAAATTTGTTTATTTCTTTCCAAAAGCAAAAAAATCACCTTAACCAAAACCCAAGAAGAAAAAATCACAGAAGCTTGTTTGGATTGGCTCATTCAAACCGACAAAGCTGCCAATGCCGCTTACTCGATGAGGGCTTTATATAATTTAGGCAAAAAATATTCTTGGATAAATGAAGAACTGAAACTTATACTTTCCAGAGAATTCGAAAACCAAACGCCCGGTTATCGTTTTGCTGTTAAAGACCTATTAAAACGATTGCGATAATTTTTAAATGTTACTTATCTTTGCGCAAACAACTACAACACACAACAACTACAACGAATGAACTATTTCTCTTCCGATTTTAAACTCGGCATACTCGGCGGCGGACAATTAGGCAAAATGATTTTGGCCGAAAGCCGTAAATTTGACATCCAAACTTATGTCCTTGACCCAAGCGCAGCAGCACCATCACAATTTGGTGCCACACAATTTTTCACAGGAAATTTGATGGATTTTGACACGGTGTACCAATTTGGTAAAATGCTCAATCTGTTGACGATTGAAATCGAGAACGTAAATTTAGAAGCATTGGACAAATTAGAAGCCGAAGGTTTACCTGTTTTTCCATCGCCAAAAACCTTGCGAATGATTCAAAACAAAGGAAAGCAGAAAGATTTCTATGTTGAAAACAACATCCCAACTTCACCACACCAACGTTATGTTGACCTAAATGCTCTTAGAGATGCTGTCACATCGAGCGATACCGAAACTTCGGTAGAGATGCCGTTTGTGTGGAAATGTGCCCAATTCGGTTACGATGGAAACGGTGTAAAAATTGTGCGTTCAGCCATTGATTTAATCAACTTACCCGATGTAGAATGTATCGCGGAGCAAATGGTTCCTTTTAAAAATGAATTGGCAGTTATTGTCGCTCGTTCAGTTTCAGGTGAAGTAAAAACGTATCCGGTTGTTGAAATGGAATTCCATCCCGAAGCCAACCAAGTGGAATATGTAATCTGTCCGGCGCGAATTGATGATAAAGTAGCAAAAAAAGCAACCGAAATAGCCTTACAAGTTTCTAAAGCTTTCAACCACGTTGGATTACTTGCCGTAGAAATGTTCCAAACGGCAGACGATGAAATTCTGGTGAATGAAGTCGCGCCTCGTCCGCACAATTCAGGACATTATAGTATTGAAGCGAGTTACACATCACAATTTGAAAATCATTTGCGCGCCATATTGAATTTGCCTTTGGGAAACACCGCTAGCAAAGTGGCCGGAATTATGGTAAATTTAGTTGGCGAAGAAGGTTTTTCTGGACAAGTCGTTTACGAAAATATCGAAAAAATCATGGCGATTGATGGTGTAACACCACACATTTACGGCAAACGCGAAACACGTCCGTTTAGAAAAATGGGACACGTAACAATCGTTAATGAAAATATGATTGAAGCGAGAAAAATTGCAGAAGAAGTAAAGAATAGCATTAGAGTGATCAGTGAAAATAAATAACCACAAATTTCACAAATTAGCACAAATTAAATCTGCGAAAATCTGTGCTAATTTGTGCAATCTGTGTTAAAAAAATAAAAACATGAGCAAAGTAGCCATAATCATGGGATCTAAATCAGATTTACCCGTAATGCAAGAAGCCATCGACATCCTTCAAGGTTTTGACATACAAACTGAAGTCGATATCGTTTCAGCACACAGAACACCCGAGAAATTATTCGAATTCAGTAAAAACGCCCATCATCGCGGAATTTCCGTGATTATTGCCGGCGCCGGCGGTGCTGCACATTTGCCGGGAATGGTTGCTTCTATGTCTCCATTGCCCGTGATTGGCGTTCCGGTAAAATCCAGCAATTCTATCGATGGATGGGATTCTATCCTTTCTATTTTACAAATGCCCGGTGGTGTTCCTGTAGCTACTGTAGCTCTAAATGGTGCCAAAAATGCCGGAATTTTAGCCGCACAAATCATCGGAAGTCATAACAAAATCGTACTCGACAAAATCATTTTATACAAAGAAAGCCTAAAAGAATCGGTGAACAAATCATCGGATGAACTGAAAAAATAGAAGCTTTTTTAGGAGCTTTTTCCCGCTATACGTTCCAATCTTTTTATCGCTTTTGTCACCCTGAGCGTCCCGAAATTTCGGGAAAGGGATTTTTCTAAAAGCAATAAAAAGGATTTCCACTGCTATCGGGGCTAAAAAAAACAGTTGTTTAAATTGAACACTAACTTAAAATTTGCGCCTTTGCGCCTTTGCGAGCAATGAAAATACTTACTCAAAATTTCAATACCAAACACAATACCGCACCGTTTTCACAAATCAAAATCGAAGATTACCAACCGGCTTTTGAAGAAAACATCGCCAAAGCCAGAGCCGAAATTGATGCGATAACGAACAATCCGGAAGCACCAACTTTTGAAAACACCATTGAAGCCTTGGATTTCTCTGGTCAGGAATTGGATAGATTGTCTTCTATTTTCTTCAACTTAAATTCAGCGGAAACTTATGACGAAATGCAAAAAATAGCGCAGGATGTGTCGCCTTTATTGACTGCGTTTGGAAACGATATTGCGCTGAACGAGGATTTATTCAAAAGAGTCAAAGCCGTTCACGACCAAAAAGACAGCCTGACTTTAACCCCTGAACAAGCAACTTTATTAGACAAAAAATACAAAAGTTTTGCCCGAAACGGCGCCTTACTTTCCGAAGAAAAAAAAGAACTTTTACGCGAAATAGACAAGGTTTTGGCCAAACTCAAACTGACTTTCGGCGAAAATGTTTTGGCTGAAACCAACAGCTATAAGTTACACATCAGCCATGAAGCCGATTTAAAAGGTTTGCCTGATGGTGCGAAAGAAACGGCGCGTTCCCTAGCCAAAGCTGATGACATGGAAGGTTGGCTGTTTACTTTAGATTTTCCAAGCTATTTGCCTTTTGTAACGTATATCGATAACCGAGAACTACGCAAAGAAATGGCTATCGCCGCCGGAAAAAAAGCCTTTCAGGAAAACGATTACGACAATCAGGAAAATGTAATAAACATTGTGAAATTACGCCATGAAAGAGCGCAACTCTTAGGCTACAACTCACATTCGCATTTTGTTTTAGAAGAACGTATGGCGCAAAATCCCAAAAAAGTGCAATCGTTTTTGAATGATTTATTGGATAAAGCAAAACCGGCAGCCCAAAAAGAATTCGCTGAACTAGCGGCTTTCGCTAAAGAATTAGACGGACTGGAAAGTTTGGAGAAATGGGATGGTGCTTACTATTCAGAAAAATTAAAGCAAAAACTATTCAGTTTGGATGATGAGATTTTAAAACCTTATTTCCAATTAGAAAACGTATTAAATGGAGCATTTACAGTAGCTGAAAAACTATTCGGCATTACTTTTAAAGAAGTGTTCGACATAGATAAATACCACAAAGATGTACAAACTTTTGAGGTGTTAGATTTTGAAGGTAAATTAGTGGCTGTTTTCTACTCCGACTTTTTCCCAAGAAAAGGCAAACGCAACGGTGCTTGGATGACTTCTTTCAAACCACAGTATATAAAGGATGGAATCAACGAAAGACCACATGTTTCTATCGTTTGCAATTTTACACCACCAACAGAAACGAAGCCTTCACTCCTAACCTTTAACGAAGTGACCACTTTGTTCCATGAATTTGGACACGCGTTACACGGCATGTTAGCCAATACGACTTATCCGAGTTTGTCGGGAACTTCTGTATACTGGGATTTTGTAGAATTGCCGAGCCAAGTGATGGAAAACTGGTGTTACGAACCGGAAGCCTTAGCTTTGTTTGCCAAACATTATGAAACGGGCGAAATTATTCCGCAACAATATGTTGATAAAATCAAAGAAAGTGCGAGTTTCTTAGAAGGCATGGCCACTTTACGTCAATTGAGTTTTGGGCTTTTAGACATGGCTTATCATGCGAAACCACAAACGATAGAGAATGTAAAAGCCTTTGAAAAAGCAGCCATGGACAACACAACTTTGTATCCTGATGTAGCCGAAAATTGTATGAGCGTTTCGTTTTCACATATTTTTCAAGGTGGTTATTCTTCGGGGTATTACAGTTATAAATGGGCTGAAGTTTTGGACGCCGATGCTTTTGCGTATTTTCAAGAAAAAGGCATTTTCAATACTGAAGTCGCTACCAAATTCAAAGACAACGTACTTTCCAAAGGCGGAACCGAATTACCGATGGAATTATACAAACGTTTTCGCGGACAAGAACCGAAGCCGGAAGCTTTGTTGAAACGCGCGGGATTAATTTAGATTGTTGGATTATTAGATCGTTAGATTATTAGAAACCGGAGTTAACGCTTCGGTTTTTTTACGCAGTTTAACCGCGTTAGGGATTGTAGTGAAAAGCCCACAGCGTAGCGAGGACTTGTAACGGAAAGCCCGACCCAAAGGGTAACGCCCCAATACTTTTTAAAACAAAAAAGCCACCTTTCGGTGGCTTTTCTCTATAGTGATTAACTAAGATTAGTTTTTCATTACTTTGATAGTTCTTGAAGCGTTTTCTGCTTGTACTTTCACAAAGTAAGTACCGCTGCCCAAGTTAGTCATATCAATAGTCGTTGAAATTTCATTCACATTTTTAGAAGCTATTTTTTGACCTAAAGTATTGTATACTTCAATCGCAACAATATTTCCTGTGTATTCTAAATTCAACTCATTAGTCACCGGATTTGGATAGTATTTTAATCCAGCCAAATCAAATGAAGTGTTTCCTAAAGTTACTGTAACTGTAACTGCAAAAGCAGCACTTCTACAACCTTGAACTGATGTATGAACTGCATAATAAGTTGCACCGTTGGTCAATTGAGTAGTCAATGCCAATTGGTTTACATCATCTACAGCATCTTCTTCTGAAGCGTACCAAGCAATGTTATTACCTACTACTACTAAATCAGCCACCGTAGCTTCTGCTGCATTAGCAACTTCTATAGTTTGTACGGCATTTCCTGTTGGAGCCGGTGCTGAATTTACGTTTATAGTTATTGCCGCTTGAGCTGAACAACCTGTACTAGTATTAGTTCCTGTAACAGTATAGGTTGTTGTCTCAGTTGGAGCAACTGAAACTGGGCTACCGGTTAAGGCACCCGGTGTCCAAGACCAGTTAACATTAGAAGTACTGGTTCCGAAAACTACATTCAAACGTCTTACAGATGGCGCTGGAACTACCGTAGTAGCCGCCACAAGATCTTGAAGTGTCGTTACCGCTGAATCTGTACCGGTAATAGCAGAAATTGTCATATTGGTAGCAGTCGCTGTATAATAGGTAATGGCATTATTAGTACTATCTGCACCGTCTTGTCTGATATCTAAAACAATATTAGAAATACCATCCCAAGCATATGGTGTATCAAAAGTAATGGTATTAACTCCTACAGCGTGAGCATAAGTAGCCGGACCATAAACAGTTGTTAAACCTGTTGTTTGGAAAGCAGACAAAGTAGTATTGGCAGTTGTTCCGATGCGAACAGAGAAATTAGTCACATTGGCTCCAGAGCCTAAAGTAGTAATATTGTAAGCAATTGAATTAATGTTACCCGCTGTTATCCCTGCAGCTTGCAATTCGGCAGCAGTAAAGATAGTTTGGTTCCAATATTGATCCCAACGGTTACAAAATGCAGTTGGCTGCTCTGTTTGAACCGTTAAAGTTGTATCTGTTCCGATAGCTTTAGTAAGATTAGCGGTCAGTGTTGTAAGCGCTCCTTCACAAAGAGTCGTTTCAGTAGCAGATGCAGCTACAATTGGCACTGCTGCAACAGTTACCGCAACAGTAGCAGTTGTTTGACATAACGCTCCTGAAGATTGTGAAGCAGTAAGTGTATAAGCAGTTGTCACTGTTGGATTAAATAACCAACCATTCACAGCATCACCTGTAACACCTGTAGATGGTGACCAAACATAAGTATCATAATCAGCTGCACCTGTTGCAACTGTTACAGCTGTTGATGTTGCACCCGGACAAATAGAAGTAGCATTTGTGCTCAAAGTTAATGCAGGAGCTGTCGTAACTGTTGCCACAACTTCCGTTCTGGCTGAAGCACAAACAGCACTATATTTTACATCATAGAAATAGTAATAATTGGCTGTAGTTGTTCCTCCCCATTCTGAAGAAGTAACATTCAACACCCCATCAGTTCCGTTATAAGGGAAAGTAACACCTGAATTATCACGAATTAAACTAACTCCAGATGTTGCTTTAACTAAGATTCTGTATCCGCTTCCTGCAGGAACCGGGAAATTAATTGGAATAATATTTGGCGTTGTCGTTCCACCAGCTGCAACTGCAATATTACCAGTTGAATATAACTCCGTTAAAGCGGCATTAGTAACCTTAATATTAATAGTACCGGCAGTGGTAGAATAAACAGAAACGCTTTGTACTTCAACCGGTGCTGTTGTATTGAAAACAATACCCCAGTTATTGGTTGTAGAAGTGGTAGCTGCAGTTGCAGGAGCTGCTTTTCCTGAAGTTTGAGTCGCTCCGACTACAGCAGCTTCAGCCCAATAAGACGTTGTTGCATTGATGTTTGGAGTTGCAAATGTTGCACCTGTTCCTAACGATCCTCCACCAGTATTCGCTGCGTACCATCTAACAATTCCTTCACTTGAAGTAGCGGCTAAAGTGGCACTCCCTTGTCCACAAACTGAACCCGGCGTAGTTCCGGTAATTGTTGGAGGGTTACATGGTGTAGTAAAATTAACTGCAATAGATGTCCAATCACTAAGAACACTTGAACCACAGTTGCTTCTTACCCAAACAAAATAGGTAGTACTTGGCGCCAAACCTGTAGAAATAACAGCAGTTAAAATACCAGCACCAACACTTCCTGATGGTGTAGAACCTGCAGTTGGAGCAGTATTTGTTGCAGAAAAATAATAGTCATAACCTTCACTTGGTGTTGATACAGAAGCTGTCCAATTAAGAGTGGCGGTAAAAGCGGTATTAGCTGTCGCTGTCAACCCTGAAGGAGCTAAACAAGCTGGTTGTGCAATTACAGTAAGTTTGTAATCTTCAGCTTCAGTTCTTGTATTTGTACTAGCACAAGCATCCGGAGTTGCATTGTTGAAGTCAATTCTAATTCTCATTCTGTAATCACCTAAAGCAGTTCCATTTGGCACAACAAAACTTCCAGTTTGGTTATTACCATAAGCAGTAGTAGCAAAAACTCTTTCAGTAGTATTATCAAATACTAAATCATTATTCCAATCAACCCAAATACAAGTACCAACTGAACCACCAACAATATCAGAGGCAAAATTAATCGTACCGGTTGGATACTGACTTACTGTTGCGGTTGCATAATTATTTTGGTATCCTGTGGCTGTATAACCAGAAGCTAAGTTTGAAATATTAGCTAAACCACCGGTTGTTGAGAAATTGTTGATGTAAGTCGCACTTGAAGTAGAAGACGGAATACAATGCCCAGTATAAAAACTTGCCGAAGCCCATGCGCTGTAATCGCCCGAACCACAATCTGATCTTACATAATAGGTGTAAGTAGTATTGGCACTCAAGCCAGACAATGGGAAAGTAAGTCCGTTTATAGCTCCATTAGTAAATAATCCGGTAGCACCGCTTCCTGCAGCACCTGAGGTTCTTACTTCATATTCATATCCGTTTGCAGGAGATGAAACTGAAGCTACCCAAGAAATGGTAGCACTGTTCAGCGAATTAACTGAAGTTAATCCAGAAGGTGCAACACAACTTGGTGGTGCCCATGCATAAGTTAAACCGTTACTTGGTATAGTAGCACCATTAATCGCCATTGTTACATTGTTAGCTGTACCTGCAGTAGAGTTTATCCAATCGCCGCCAGCTTCAACAATTGTTCTATTACTGTAAACAGTAGCGGAACCACCTCCTAAACCTACTTGTGGATACACTGTAGTTAATGGAGTAACTCTATCAACACAAGCTCCATAAACAATTTTAATCGCACCGGTTGACGTGTTCAAACGAATTTGGAAATTCAAATTTTCAGCTGATGCAGCTCCTGCACCTGTAGCAGCATATCGACACACATTTGCCCATTGTAATACAAACTCATTGCCTACTTGTTCCCATCTGATTTCAGGAGTGCCTGTACCAGCACTTTCCGCTTTTGCATCTAAGTCAGCTGCAAAAGCTGATACAGCATTACGACCAGCCGAAATTGGAGTATTGGTTGTGGTTGTGCTTCCGAATAAAACATATCCGTTAGCACTTACAAATACTGAAGTGTAAGTTACACCTTGAAATACAAACGAATTGGGTAGTGTAACTGTTGCTGTTTCGTCATCAAAACCATCATAACCGGTCCAAAGTACAGTACCACCTGAAATAGGTGCATAAGTGTTAGCTGTTTGGGTAAACGAATAAGAAGTTACCTGAGCCGAAGCAGTGTTACTACAAACAAAAAGTAGCAGCACAAAAAACAGTAAAAAAGAAAAATTGTTATTAGAGGCAATGGTTTTCTGCCATCTAAAACAATTTAAAAAAGTAAGTTTTTTCATTTTTAAAAAATAAAGGGTTAATTGAGCTAATTTAGATTCTTTTATCAGTTCTGTGAATCAATTAAAATGTTTTAACCTTATAAGCTTAATTTTTTTAAAAAAATAACTTAAAAGCTTAATTTTATACCTCATAAAAGTTAAAAAAATATTTTTTTCGCAATTCATTTGCAAAAAATCATCATCAAAAAAATAACTTTCATTTTTTATTGAAAGTTTAAAAACTTCTACTTACCTTTGAGGTATGGCAATGAGAATTTTTAACGCGATATACAATTGACCTTTAAAAATCAATAAAAGCAACAAATGAAATACAGAGAAGCAAAAAACAAGTTCGTTCAAACATGGGGCGCGTTAGGTTCACAATGGGGAATCAACAAAACCATGGCGCAAATTCATGCCTTGTTGATGGTTTCTAACGAAGCTGTTTCTATGGAAGACATCATGGAAGAATTACAAATTTCTCGTGGGAATGCCAGTATGAATTTAAGAGCTTTGATGGATTGGGGCATTGTTTACAAAGAATACAAAACCGGCGAACGTAGAGAATATTTTACAGCCGAAAAAGACCTCGATGAATTAGCCGTAAAAATCTCCAAAGAACGCAGCAAACGTGAAATCAAACCAGCACTGAAAGTTTTAAAAGAAGTCTCTTCCATTGAAGCTGACGGCACTGCCGAAGAAAGACATTTTGTAGAGCAAACCACCAAATTGTATGATTTCGTTTTAAAAGCAGACAATATGTTAGACAAAATAACCGAATTCAATGACAATTGGTTGGGAAGACTGGTTATTAAAATCATGAAATAGCCAATTCAGAAAATTTGATAATAACACAAAAGTCATATTGGCTATTCAATGAGACAGATAAAAAACAATAGAAAAGAGACGAATTAAGTAAAAAAATTAATCTAAACTTTCATTTTTTTCTGAAAGTTTAAAACACAAATAAGGCATGAGAAAGTTTATCCATTATATGAATATAGTTTTTGTGAGCATTGGTGCCATTACAGCTTTATTTTTTGGTGAAGAAGCATTGGTGATTTATTTTTATCTGGCAATATTTCAATTGTTGACAGGATTAATCATCTTGGCCGTAAATAGTTTAAGCCATAATAACGCCTTACCTCAAATTCTAATTTATTGGGGATTAGTTTTGCTGTATTTTATCCTCATTGTCAATATTGATATAAATAATACGTTAAGATTTCTTATCATTCCTATACTGATTGCGATATATCATTGTTACGTAACTCACAAACAAACTAAATTATGACTACCATTCGGCTCATCACCAAAATAAACGCACCGATTCAAACTGTTTTTGATTTGGCAAGAAACATTGATATTCACCAACAATCAACCGCGCAATCTAACGAAAAAGCAATTGCCGGAAGAACTTCCGGATTAATTGAACTCGGAGAAACAGTAACTTTTCGAGGGAAACATTTTGGCTTTTACCTCAAACACCAAAGTAAAATTACCGAAATGGAAACCCCAAATTATTTTGTAGATGAGATGGCAAAAGGTCATTTCAAATTTTTTCGACACGAGCATACTTTTGTCACTCAAAATGGCCATACGGTTATGATTGATTTTCTACAATACAAAGCACCGTTTGGTATTTTTGGCAAACTCTTTAACAATCTATTACTCAAAAAACACTTGACTGATTTCCTTTTAAAAAGAAATGAAATCCTAAAAAATTTAGCTGAAAACCAGCAATAAAATCCACCACAAAACCGGTATGCTTTCTGCCCAAAAAGAAGAATAATATTTGGATTGTTTTTCATTGGCAAATACTAAAAAAAGTATCACAGTGATAGCAATTCCGGCTTTTAAAAACAAAATTGGATAATTGAAATTTATATCCAAAAACTCTAAACCAACAAAAGCCAGCATAAGCAACGAACCCAATTTTTTAGTTCGCTCCACGCCTATCTGTTGCGGCACCGTTTTCAAATGCGGATCGTCTTGTTTCAAATCGATAATTTCAAAAATCAAGATCAATACAAAAATCAGAATAAACCGCTGAATCGCAACCAAAAAAACATAAGTGGTCAATGGAATTTCAGCGTTAATGATTGGTAAAAACAAAGTAACACCAACCCAACACAAAGCCACAATATAAATCTTTATGCCTGCCCAATTTCGGGCATTTTTTCTATTGGGGAAGAACGGTAAAGTGTAAAGTAAGGTCAGTATCAAAAAGACAACCGCAATGATTTTGGTTTTTTGGGACAATTCCAGAAAGTAAAATCCGCAAGCCAACAACGAAAGAAAACTCAAAAAGGCAATTGCTTTTAATTGCGTTCGCATCTGTAATTTTTGGGTTCGTGCCAAAGCATCATACTTTACGAAATTATACCCGACAATTGTCCCAAAAAAAGCAAAAAAAGCGCTCGTTTCAATAGTCGAAATTTGAAATAAAAAACCCGTCATTCGTACCAATGCAAAAACCGACAAAGCCACGTGAATACTGCTATTGATATAAAAGTCAAAAAGTAGTTTGAAAATCCGCATAGCCTAAAAGTAAGCAAAGTGTTAATAAGAAGCCTATTTAGTTGAAAAATTCTCAAAACATTAGACTTTGTTTAGCACAAAATTAGAACATTAATAATTACTTTTGTTGGCGTTAAAAAACAATCATGTTTTACAACACAACAAGCACAACTAAACACACTTATAGAACTTACAATTTAATGAGAACAGACGCATTTGCATTACGCCACATAGGTCCACGTGAGAGCGACCTAAACCACATGTTCAAAACTATCGGAGTTGAATCTTTTGACCAATTAATTTACGAAACCATACCGGATGATATTCGTTTAAAAAACGACTTAAATCTGGATGCACCGATGACCGAATATGAATATTTAACGCACATTCAGGAATTGGGCAAAAAAAATAAAGTATTCAAATCCTATATCGGTTTGGGTTATCATCCGGCGATTGTGCCACCGGTAATCCAAAGAAACATATTTGAAAATCCGGGTTGGTATACCGCTTACACGCCATACCAAGCTGAAATTGCACAAGGTCGTTTAGAAGCAATTCTGAATTTCCAAACCATGGTTATCGAGTTAACCGGAATGGAAATCGCCAATGCTTCTCTGTTAGACGAAGGAACGGCTGCCGCAGAAGCCATGGCGTTATTGTTCGATGTTCGTTCTCGTGACCAAAAGAAAAACAACACCCGTAAATTTTTCGTTTCAGAAGAAATATTACCGCAAACTTTATCGGTTTTACAAACGCGTTCTACGCCAATCGGAGTGGAATTAGTAATCGGAAACCACGAAACTTTTGATTTCTCAACCGACTTTTTCGGAGCGATTTTACAATATCCCGGCAAACACGGTCAGGTAAATGATTATAGTGCCTTTATCGCTAAAGCCAAAGAAAACGAAATTAAAGTGGCCGTTGCTGCCGACATTTTATCATTGACTACCTTGACTTCTCCGGGAGAAATGGGCGCTGCCGTAGTAGTTGGAACGACACAACGTTTTGGCATCCCAATGGGTTACGGAGGACCACACGCGGCTTACTTCGCCACCAAAGAAGAATACAAACGTTCGATGCCGGGAAGAATCATCGGAGTGTCGATAGATGCCAACGGAAAGCGTGCGCTGCGCATGGCTTTAGGGACTCGTGAGCAACACATCAAACGTGAAAAAGCAACTTCCAATATCTGTACGGCGCAAGTTTTATTAGCCGTTATGGCCGGAATGTATGCGGTTTATCACGGACCAAAAGGCTTGAAATATATCGCGGCTAAAGTTCATGCTTCGGCAGTGACTTTGGCAGATGCTTTAAATAAATTAGGCGTTTACCAAAGCAATACCGCTTTCTTTGATACGATTTCGGTAAAAGCAGATTCGGCTAAAGTAAAAACGGTTGCTGAAAAAAACGAAGTGAATTTCTTCTATGCAGATAATGAAACCATTTCTATTTCGATTAACGAAACGACTTCGTTGAACGACTTGAACCAAATCATCGCCATTTTTGCAGAAGCCACCGGTAAAGATTCTTTCAAGGTTTCTGAATTAAGTTCAAACAATAATTTCCCAACTTCCTTAGAAAGAACTTCAACGTTCTTGCAACACGAAGTGTTCAACAACCATCATTCTGAATCTCAGTTGATGCGTTATATCAAAAAATTAGAGCGCAAAGATTTATCGTTAAACCACTCGATGATTTCCTTGGGTTCGTGTACGATGAAGCTCAATGCGGCTGCCGAAATGTTGCCATTGTCGATGGCAAATTGGAACAGCATTCACCCTTTCGCGCCTATCGAACAAGCAGAAGGTTATATCACGATGCTTAAAAAATTAGAGCAACAATTGAACGTAGTTACCGGTTTTGCCGGGACAACTTTGCAACCCAACTCCGGTGCGCAAGGCGAATACGCCGGTTTGATGGCGATTCGTGCTTACCACCAATCTCGTGGCGACAACCACAGAAATGTGTGTTTGATTCCATCCTCTGCTCACGGAACCAATCCGGCTTCGGCGGCGATGGCAGGTATGCAAATTATCGTAACCAAAACCATGGAAAATGGTAACATCGATGTAGAAGATTTGAGAGCAAGAGCGATTGAGCATAAAGATAATCTTTCAGCCTTGATGGTAACTTACCCATCAACTCATGGTGTTTTTGAAAGTGCGATTTGTGAAATTACCAAAATCATCCATGACAATGGTGGTTTAGTTTATATGGATGGTGCCAATATGAATGCGCAGGTTGGTTTGACCAATCCGGCAACGATTGGTGCTGACGTTTGTCACTTGAACTTACACAAAACATTCGCAATTCCTCACGGTGGTGGCGGACCTGGTGTTGGCCCAATTTGTGTCAACGAAAAACTGGTACCTTTCTTACCGAGCAATCCTATCATCAATGTTGGCGGTGACCAAGCGATTACTGCTATTTCTGCTGCGCCTTATGGTTCGGCTTTGGTGTGTTTGATTTCTTATGGCTACATCACCATGTTGGGTGCTGAAGGCTTGAAAAGTTCCACAGAACATGCGATTTTGAATGCCAATTATATGAAAGCTCGTTTAGAAGCACATTATCCGGTTTTATATTCAGGAGAAATGGGACGCGCGGCACACGAAATGATTTTAGATTGTCGTTCTTTCAAACAAAATGGTATCGAAGTAACGGATATCGCCAAACGTTTGATGGATTACGGTTTCCATGCGCCAACGGTTTCTTTCCCGGTAGCCGGAACGTTGATGATTGAACCAACAGAATCTGAAGATTTAGCTGAGTTAGATCGTTTTTGTGATGCGATGATTGCCATTCGTAAAGAAATTGACGCAGCTTCTGCTGACGACACCAATAACGTATTAAAAAATTCACCACATACTTTAGCCATGCTAACAGCGGATACTTGGGTTTACCCATACACGCGTGAGCAAGCGGCTTATCCATTGGACTATATTCACGAAAATAAATTCTGGCCAAGCGTTCGTCGTGTTGATGATGCTTACGGCGACAGAAATTTAGTTTGTTCTTGTGCGCCAATTGAGGCATACCTGTAAAAAAACAATCAGTCATTTGTGACTAGTGATTAGCTAAAGGTTTCAAGTTGTAAAATTTGAAACCTTTTATTTTAAACTGATTTTAATCAGGTAATCTAAAAGTGTGAAGTTTTATTTTTGTTCCAAATGAAAAAATGATGAACGATATTCAAAATCAAGACGATTTGTTTTTATTGGTCGATGAATTTTACAAAAAGCTTTTATCCGATGATTCCATCAGCTACATTTTTACCGAGGTAGTTAAAATAAAACTCGAAGAACATTTGCCTATCTTAGTTACTTTTTGGTCACAAGCCATTTTGGGAACCGGCGGATACACTAACAATTTGACGCAAATTCATTTGGATGTCAATGCCAAAGAATATTTATCTCCTGAACTTTTCAAAATTTGGCTCCATCATTTTTACAACGCTGTAGACGACAATTTCAAAGGCCCAAAAGCAGAGCAAATTAAGACGCAAGCCTTGAGCATTAGTACCATCATGCAGATAAAAATCGCACAGCAAAAAGCGAATTAATTGCCGTATTTATAATTTTAATCAACATTTGATAAACTTTTCATAATTATTTTAAAATTTTAAAAAAACAATCCCTGTTCAATAAATTTATTAATAATTTAGTAATGAAATCATAAAGCAATGAACATAAAAATTACCGGTTCCGGAAGCTATATCCCAACCGAAATAGTGACCAATACTGATTTTACTAAACACATTTTCCTTAATGATGATGGTAGCCCATTTCCACTACCTAATGAAGTAATTACTGAAAAGTTTTACGACATCACCGGCATCGAAGAACGCCGCTATGTTACGGATGATTTACTGACTTCCGACATTGCAACCATCGCCGCGAGGAAAGCTATTGAAGACTCTGGAATCGATCCGGAAACTTTAGATTATATCATCTTTGCACACAATTTTGGGAACGTAAAAAAAGGGGCGATTCAAACCGATTTATTACCCAGTTTGGCCACCAGAGTCAAATTTGATTTGCGCATCAAAAACCCAAAATGTGTTTGCTACGATATGCTTTTCGGTTGTCCGGGATGGATTGAAGGTGTTATTCAAGCACAAGCGTTTATCAAAGCCGGAATGGCTAAAAAATGCTTAGTCATTGGTGCGGAAACTTTATCTCGAGTAGTCGACAAGCACGACCGCGACAGCATGATTTATTCTGATGGCGCAGGCGCAACCATTATTGAAGCTACGGAAGAAGCAGGCGGAATTTTGGCTCATGAAAGTGCTACCTTTACTTACGACGAAGCGTACTATTTGTTCTTTGGAAACTCGTTCAATAAAACCCATGATCCCGATGTGCGTTACATCAAAATGCATGGTAGAAAAATATATGAATTCGCTTTAAGTCAGGTGCCCAAAGCCATGAAAGAATGTGTGGAAGCAAGTGGTGTTCATATCAATGACATCAAGAAAGTGTTGATCCATCAAGCCAATGAAAAAATGGACGAAGCCATTGTTCAACGATTCTACAAGCTGTTCGGACAAGCAACCCCGGAAGACATTATGCCAATGAGTATTCATAAATTAGGAAATTCAAGTGTAGCAACCGTTCCAACCTTGTATGATTTATTGGTAAAAGGCCATCTCGACAATCATGCTATCCAAAAAGGCGATGTGGTTCTTTTTGCTTCGGTTGGCGCCGGAATGAATGTGAATGCAATTGTGTATAGAATGTAAAAAAGTTGGAAGTTGGAAGTTGGAAGTTGGGAGAAAAAAGTAAATTTGTAATCCAATTTCCTAATCATGTACGAGAAGACCTATCCGAGTAAACGCTTTAACATTACCCTTCAGTTTTTAAAAAAACACATTGCCACTTCTGAAACCATTTTAGATTTAGGCGTGCCGAATCCGTTTTCCAAAATCATGGAAGAAAATGGCTATACCGTTATCAATACTAAAGGCGAAGACGTTGACAATGACCAAAGCGCTTTGCAGAATGAAAGCTACCAAGTATTTACAGCGTTTGAAATTTTCGAACATTTACTCAATCCGTACACCGTTTTGGAAAATGTAAAAGCGGATAAAATATTAATCTCGATTCCGTTACGATTATGGTTTTCTCCGGCTTACCGCAGCAAAACCGATATGTGGGACAGACATTACCACGAATTTGAAGATTGGCAATTGGATTGGTTATTAGAAAAAACCGGCTGGAAGATTGTTGATCGCGTGAAGTTTACGCATCCGGTGAAAAAATTAGGTTTTAGACCATTGCTAAGATATTTCACTCCAAGATATTATTTGGTTTATGCCGAAAAAATCAGAAGCTAGAAGAATTTACAAATAACAATTAAACTTTGCAGCTTTGCGAGATTTAGCAAGATAATGAACTACTACATCGTCATTCCATCACACAATGAAGAAAAGTTTATCTCACTAACCTTACAATCGTTAGTCGAGCAAACTGTTTTGCCTACCAAAGCCGTGATTGTGAATGACAATTCTACTGATACAACTGCTGCAATTGTTTTGGCTTTCGCCCAAAAACATCCTTGGATTTCTTTAGTCAATAAAACTTCCGACGCCATTCACTTGCCCGGAAGCAAAGTGATTCAAGCATTTCAAAAAGGGCTAGAAACCTTGGACGACCATTATGATTTGATTGTAAAAGCCGATGCCGATTTGATTTTTCCTTCCAATTATTTCGAAATCATTATCCAACATTTTCAATCGGACGAGAAAATCGGAATGGTGGGCGGCTTTGCTTATATTGAAAAAAACGGCGACTGGATTCTGGAAAACCTAACCGATAAAGACCATATCCGTGGTGCTTTTAAGGCTTACCGAAAAGCCACTTTTGAACAAATTGGAGGATTAAAACCGGCTATGGGTTGGGACACGGTGGACGAACTGCTTTGCAAATTCTATAACTGGAAAGTCGTTACCGATGAAACTTTAAAAGTAAAACACCTCAAACCCACCGGAGCCAATTATAACAAAACTGCACGTTACAAACAAGGCGAAGCGTTTTATTCTTTAGGCTATGGTTTTTTCATCACTTCTATTGCTTCTTTAAAATTGGCGATGCGAAAAGGAAAACCATTACTTTTTATCGACTATATCAGAGGATTTTGGAGAGCCAAATCGGCTAATAAACCGTTATTGGTAACCAAAGAACAAGCACAATTCATCAGAAACTACCGTTGGAAAAAGATGAAAAAGAAATTGTTTTAACCTTTTAATGTACCTATCAAGTAAAATATAGTATTTTTACTGCTTACTATAAACTGAACACTGAATACTAAAAAATGATGCTCGTTCGCTATTTATCCCAAATAGGAAAATATTTCTTAATGTTGAAAGAAGTATTTAACAAACCCACGAAATGGTCGGTCATGAGAACCTTAATTTTCAAGGAGATTGATGATCTAATCATTGATTCACTTGGGATTGTTTGTTTTATTTCCTTCTTTGTTGGTGGTGTAGTGGCCATTCAAACGGCATTAAATTTGACTAACCCTTTGATTCCGAAATACCTCATCGGTTTTGCGACCAGACAATCAGTTATTTTAGAATTTGCCCCAACCTTTATCTCCATCATTATGGCGGGAAAAATGGGTTCATTTATTACTTCGAGTATAGGAACGATGCGTGTTACGGAGCAAATTGATGCTTTGGAAGTAATGGGCGTGAATTCTTTAAACTATTTGGTTTTTCCCAAAATTATCGCCCTTCTGCTCTATCCTTTTGTAATTGGAATCGCCATGTTTCTAGGTGTTTTTGGCGGTTATATTGCTTGTGTTTATGGCGGATTTGCTTCAAGCAACGAATTTGTTATTGGTATTCAACAAGAATTTATTCCCTTCCATATTGCATATGCCTTTATTAAAACTTTTGTTTTTGCCATGCTATTGGCCACCATTCCATCGTTTCATGGCTATTATATGAAAGGCGGCGCTTTAGAAGTTGGTAAAGCGAGTACAGTTTCGTTTGTTTGGACTTCGGTAACCATCATTTTGACAAATTATATATTAACGCAATTACTTTTGACCTAATGATAGAAATAAAAAACATCGAAAAGTCATTTGGCGACACCAAAGTATTAAAAGGGATTTCCACCATTTTTGAGACCGGAAAAACCAATTTGATTATTGGACAAAGTGGTTCAGGGAAAACAGTTTTGCTAAAAAGTTTACTCGGAATCCACACACCAGACAAAGGCACAATCGCTTTTGACGGAAGAATATATTCCGATTTGACTGCTGATGAGAAAAGAGCATTGCGCACCGAAATCGGAATGGTATTTCAAGGAAGTGCCCTTTTTGACAGTATGACCGTGGAAGAAAATGTAGGTTTTCCATTGAAGATGTTCACCAAAAAATCGGCTGCTGAGATAAAAAAGCGTGTAGATTTTGTAATTGAAAGAGTGGATTTGAAAGAGGCTCATCATAAAAAACCTTCTGAGCTTTCCGGTGGAATGCAGAAACGCGTTGCTATTGCTAGAGCAATAGTGAACAATCCAAAATATCTTTTTTGTGACGAACCGAATTCAGGGCTTGACCCAAAAACCGCTATTATCATCGATAATTTGATTCATGAAATTACTGTTGAATATAATATTACGACTGTAATCAATACCCATGACATGAACTCAGTGATGGAAATTGGCGAAAAAATCATTTTTTTAAAACAAGGGATTTTGGCTTGGGAAGGCACCAAAAAAGAAATCTTCAAAACCGATAATGAAGCCATAACCGATTTCGTTTATTCCTCCAATCTTTTCAAGAAAATTAGAAAAGCTCAGAACAAAGGAGATATCTAATTTATTGATTATTACTCACAAAAACCCAACCTACTTTATTTTCTCCCGTTCTTAAGCTAAGGATGTAATAATACGTTGAATCGGGCAATCTTTCTCCCTTCATATTTTGACCGTGCCATTCATCAATATAATTGTTTTTCTCGTATACTTTTCTGCCCCAGCGATTGTAAATTTCAATTCTGTCTACTTCAAAACCGGCTAAATTAAAGCTGTCATTGGTAAAATCGTCATTCGGTGTAATCACATTTGGAATAAAGCAAATGGTCCTGATGACATCAATCGATTGAGCCACCGAACAACCATTTCCATCCGTTACCGTCAAATTATAAAGTCCGATTTCGCCACGAGTAATCACAATCGGATTTTGTGCTGCCATAAAATTATTTGGTCCTGTCCAAGTATAATTGGCCGTTAGAGGATCAAATGAATTATTAATTGGCAAAGCCGTTACAACATATTCGTTTTCGATGCAATTTTGACTCAATTCGAATTCGGGCAAAGCATTTACCAAAACAGGCACGCTTGAACTTTCAGACGAGCAGCTATTTTGAGCAGCAGAAACCGTGTAAATTCCATTGTTACTTGGAGATATCGTATTAATTATAGGGTTTTGTGTTGTAGAAGTAAATCCGTTTGGACCGGTCCATTGGTAAGTCGCATTTGGAACATTGGTCGCATACAATTGAAGATTTCCGCCTTCGCAAATGATACTATCGGCACTGGCTGTTGGAACTTGCGGAATTTCATTAATCGTAATATTGATAAAAGCTTCTTCAAAGGCATTACAACTGCCGTCAACATGATATCTGAATTCGTAACTACCAAAAGCAACATTGCTTGAATCCCAAATATTATTATTGAGTGTTCCGCTTGAGGTCGCTTCGTCCCAAATTCCATCGGCATCATAATTCCCTTGTAAAAGGGCAAATAAATCGATGTTCCCTTGACGACCACAATAGGAAAATGAACCACCTTGACCTGCATTTGGTGGGACATTAGTAATCGATATTGTATAACTTAACACCTGATTTAAACAAGAACTTTGGTTATTGGTGTAAGTTATCCTAACATGATAAGTTCCGTTATGAGCAACCGAATTAAAGGGCGTAAAACTCAGCGTACTTAAAGTACTCAATATATTTGTGGTATTATTGTCTTTCCACCATTCATATTGAAAAAAAGAAAAATTGGGTGCCGACAAAGTCAGGTTCTCTCCGTCACAATTGATTTCGTTAGCTGAAATGGCCAGTGGATTTGGACTCAAAATCTCAAATGCACTATTTAAGAAATTCCCACAGGCATCTTCCACTTGAAAATTGTAAGTCGCCGGTTGCAAGCCTGTAAAAATATTTGAGTTACCATTCTCTATAACAAATGGTTGTCCGTTTCTGGTGGTTATTCTATATTGTAATGGATCGAAACCTTCTGCCAATACAATAACTTCAAAAGTACCACCACAAGAAACAGCATAAACATCGTTAATTTGAGGCAAACCATTGTAATCAAATTCATAAAGGGTTTTAAAACAATAGACAATATCCGGATTATTCATTTCAAAACTTTGGAACACTTTTAAAATTCTAAAATGTCCTTGATAAGCTAAATTATAATTGATACTGTTGTTGGTTAGTAAAACAGAATCGCCATTACCGGGATAAGTTCCATTGGTATAAACCACACCTGTCAAAGGATGACCCCAATCATTGGTCAACGTATTTAACTTTTGCAACCAATAGGAAGTTGATACATCAGTATTAGTCGTATTGTTTAAATTAAGATTAAACGAACCACAATTTGGAGTAACCGCAACATTGGTACTGTCTTGATGTCCCAAAATCGTTATGTTGGTTGTATAGGGAATATTGCACAAATTTACCGATTGAATCACATAATTTCCTGCTGGCAACATGTCTAAAGTAAGCGTTGTCCCATTGGAAACCAAATTACCCATCAGATTTAAAGGCAAAGTTGCTCCATAAGCTGCCGGTGCGGAAGTCATTGATATGGAATTGAATTGTCCGGTTATTCTAATCGTACCAAAACCATCTTGACATCCTTCGGCAACGGTTAAAACCGGATTTTCTGATACAGGCGCTATGACTACTACCACAGTATCCGGCTGATTACACAAATCCAACACGTCAAAAACATAAGTTCCAACCGGTATATTCTCGAAAGTGACGTAATTTGCGTCATTAATTAAAGCGGTATAATCATGCGGCAGAGGAACATTGTAAGTTGAAGGAGCAGAAATCAATACCAATTGTTGGATACCGCTAATGATTACCGATCCGGTAAGACAATTTACATTGTACAAAAAAGTAAAGGGTGGCGCTACTTCTGTAATAACGACCTCGATAGTAAACACCTCTGGATTTCCACAAATATCAACCGTATTAAAAACATAAGTTCCTGCTATTAAACCACCAATAGTTACGGCACTGTTAACGATAGAGGAAGTATAACTCTGCGGCAATGATGTCGAAAACCCTGAAGGTGCTGAAACCAAAACCACGTCAGTTACTCTGAAAAAAGTGATTTGTTGGTGCGTACAATCTTCAGGTAAAACTTGGTAGCTGGCTTCAACCGATAAATTATCTATTTGACCGTTTAAAGTGTAAACAGTTCCGCAACCATCTGTTATCGTGAATGTATAACTGTAATTTTGATTGGCAAACAGAGGAACAATTTGGGAAAACTCTATACCATTGGCTATATTTTGAGTATAGGTTAGGGATGGCCCTGAAGGTGGAAAAAGCGTGGTCACTATTTGCAAAGGAAATTTCACAATTCCTTGAGGATAAGGCATAACGGATTGAAAAGCGGCGCCAATTTCCACTGTTGTACAAGTGGCTAAATTAGGTTGAAATAATTCAAACGCTATTTCCGTATCCGAACTTTGCAAATTATAGGTTTGCACAACACCTTCGCCACAATTATCAAAAACCCTAATCAAATACTCGCCTGCTGTCAATCCGTTAAAAACATTAGACGTTTGCAAAGGTCTAATCATTGGACCGGAAAAAAGTTCATAAATCAATCCGTTGGTCGCCACTGTACCTGATAAAACATTTACGGTAATTCTTCCATCATTCCCACAGGTTTCGTTTATACTACTAACTTGATAAGTCAATGGAACTACTAAATCCTCTATATCAACATCTTGTTGCTGCATTCCACTGTTACCTGCTAAAGATTGTGTAGCAATAACCCTGTAACTTCCGGCAATTAATCCGGTTAAAGTATTTGTCGACTGCACAGATATTGGAGTCGAAATATCCGGCAAACGATAAATTGTATATAAAATGGTTGACCCAACTGTTGTGTTAGAAACATTGAAAGTCAGCTTTCCATTGGCCGTACAAGTTTCATTGGTTCCGGCAACCGTTAGGGTAAAATTTGACAATTGACTGAAAGACAATTGTGTTATAAGCAAAAAGACAAAAGAGAACTTCAATTTAAAACCATTCATTTCAGGCGATTTTTTCTGATAAAACTAAATGGAAAGATACAACAAATATTTAATGGTTGCGGAAATTCTTAGTATTTGAAGCCAAGAAATGAGTAAATGATGTTTTTTATTTATAATTCGTTTGCTCTAGCGGTAATTTTCTTGATATCTTGCTCCTTACTTTTGGGGTAAATCATCAATACGTTTTCATTATCCACAATGATATAATCATCTAAACCATCAATAACCACAAGCTTTTTAGCGTCAGAACGAATGATATTATTAGAAGCATTTTCCAAAATTACTGTCGCATTTACGACTGCATTATTCTGCTCATCCTTATCAAGTTTTTCATGTAGTGAACCCCATGTTCCCAAGTCGTTCCAATCAAAGGTTGCGGGCAAAACATAGACGTTTTCAGCCTTTTCCATTATAGCATAATCGATTGATATATTTTCGGCTTTACTGTAATTGTCTATGATAAATTGCTTTTCATTCGACGTATTATAATTATCAGCACCTTGTTGGAACAAAGCATTCATTTGGGGTTGGAATTTTTCAAAAGCTTGTGTAATCGATTTTGCACTCCAAATAAAAATTCCGCCGTTCCAAAGAAAATTTCCGGCTTCTAAAAATAATTTGGCTGTTTCGTAATCTGGTTTTTCTCTGAACTGATTCACTTTTTTTATCGGATTATTATCTGATTTATCAAATTCGATATAACCAAAACCGGTGTTTGGAAAAGTCGGTTGAATTCCTAAGGTCATCAAAGCATTTTCCTTTTGACAAAAATCAAAACATTGTTGCAAATTGTTCGCAAACTCGGCTTCATCTTCTATCCAATGATCGCTTGGCGCGACAACCATAACGGCATCGGGATTCATTTTCTGAATTTTTAGCGAAGCATATAAAATACAAGGCGCCGTATTACGCATTGCTGGTTCTAACAAAACTTGCTCTGGTTTTACCATAGGCAATTGTTCCAAAACCAAACCGTTGTACCGCTCGTTAGTTAGTATCAAAATGTTCTCTGTCGGAATCAACTTGGCCAAACGACTAAAAGTCTTTTGAATCAAGGTATCACCCGAACCTAACATGTCGTGAAACTGCTTTGGAAAATCAGTGGTGCTGACCGGCCAAAATCTTGACCCGACACCGCCGGCCATTAATATTGCGTAATAATTGTTGTTCATTTTTCTAAAAGTAACTAAGTTGCTAAGGTACTAAGTTGCTGAGTTTTTTTATCCTATTATCCCGGAATTATTTCTACCTCAGCGTTGGCGTTGAACAAATACAATCTCCCGGTTTTGACTTCGAGACATTCGTAGCGCTTTACACGCAAGCCTTTCTTCTGAAAGATTCTTCCGTTTTTGATTCTAAATAAACTACCGCTTGGCACTTCGTGTACAAAATGAATATCGGATTTTCTCTCGTCAAATTGTTTTAGAGCGAAAGCCAACTTTGCATCGGTATCACTACTCGCGGTTGGATTTCGGAAATGATTCGCCACCAAAGGCAACACCGAATGCGGAAAAATCTCCGGCCGTATAAACGGCACCATTAATCTTTGAAACGTATGCTTCCATTCGTTCCCATGTGGTTTGATTAATCGTCCGAATTTTTCATAAGCCACCAAATGCGCAATTTCATGCACCAACGTAATCAGAAAACGATACTTATTCAAATTGGCATTAACCGTAATTTCATGCTTTCCTCCTACTGCGCGTCGATAATCGCCATGACGGGTTTGCCGTTCGTTGACAATTTTCAAATGCACATTGTTGCTTTTGATTAGCTCAAAGCAAGAAAGAACAGCGTGTTCGGGAAGGTATTTTTGAAGGACTTCGCTCAAGGAGTTATGAGTTATAAATTATGAGTTATGAGTTGCTTTTTGATGTGATAATGTGCTTCTTATGATTTTTAAAACTTCTTCGCATTTGGGATAAATACTTTTAAATTCTTCTACTGAAATATAATCTGTCTCTTTTAAAAGTTCTAACCAATACATTGTTTCGTCGCATTCTTTTTGAGAAACGGCTAATTTATGAATGAAATCTGCTTTGCTTTGAGCATTTACTGCTTCTCTAACATTGGCACCAACTGAATTAATGGAACGAAGAAACTGTTTACTCATAACAAACTCTTTCTTATCAGAAACTAAACTCTTGTAGAATCTAATTCCTAGAACGGCTAATTCAAAACTCTTTGCTTTAATAATGCTTTCACTCATAACTTATAACTCATAATTCATAACTATTTAAGGCGTTGATGATGAAACTTGAATCACTTTTCCGTTATGATACTTATTTCCGGTTAGCGCGAAATTGAAAATGTAGTCGGCCATTTCTTTGGCTGAAGTTGGCGCTTCGTAACCCGGAAAAGCTTCTTGTAACATTTCGGTATTCACCGCTCCGAGTGCCAAAACATTGAAAGCGATGCCTTGTTCTTTGTACTCTTCGGCCAATAACTCTGACAGCGTAATTACAGCACCTTTACTTGAACTATAAGCCGCTAATCCCGGGAATTTCATACTGCCTTGGATGCCACCCATCGAACTGATGGAAACTACATGACTTCCTTTTTCCAAATACGGCAAACAAACACGAGTCAAATTGGCCACACCAAAAACATTGACGCTGTAAACATTTTCAAAATCGGCTTGCGTAAGTTGGGCAAAAGGTTTGTTGACTAAACATCCGGCGTTGTGAATGATGATATCGACTTGTTTCCAAGCAGTAGCTAGAAATTTTTCGACTTCAACCAATTCTTCTTCGTTGCCTAAATCAACTGACAGACAAGTGATGTTCTCGTTTTCGATTAAAGCTTGTGGTGTTTTTCTGGAAATGGCTAAGACTTGATGTCCGGCTTGGGCAAATTGTAAAGCCAATTCGTAACCAATGCCACGCGAAGTTCCTGTAATGATGATATTCTTCATGTGTTTCTTTCTTGTCGTAAATATACTAAAAGTAAGGATTTGAAAACCATCAGAAATATTTCTTCCAAAATTTATATCCTTGCAAAATTCCAAATCCCACAAACACCAACGGAATGATAATCTGCATTAAATATTTTGCCAAAAAATCAACATTAGAAGCAAAGTAATGCAGTGCCAAAATCAACGTCAGCATGCCGCAAAATGTTCCGAGAATCGTTCCCACAACAAAGACATATTTTCTAGTTCCTGAAATTTCAATGTAATTTCCGTTTAAAAGCCAAAGATTCCAACCGGTCCAAAACGGAATTTGAATAAAGTTTAAACTACTCAATACTATGCCCAAAAAGAATGGCGCATAATTAAAAGTGGTTGAAAAATCACTTTTAGCATTGGCACTAGAATAAAAAACATACGCTAGTAGCAACATAAATACAATCGAAAAACCTTCAATATACTTGGTTAGTTTTTTATTAGCCGCTAAGCTGTTGGCGAAAATTAAAGTGAAATAAATCACGAAGAACTCAATAATAATTACGCCCAATAAGTACAAAATCGTTGGCGACAAACCTAATCTTTCATAAACCTGAAAACCGACAACGTTCAAGTATCCCAAAGGAATCGACCCGATGAAACTCACCAGAAAACCAACGAATATGTTTTTTAGGTTTTGCATGTTGTATAGTTTGTCATTTCGTCTCGTCTTTTGGGACGAGAGAAAAATCGCATCAGATTATGAGATTCCTCGTGCCTCGGAATGACAAAGTAATTATTATTTTAAAAATTCACAATTTTATTACTTTGTTCCAAATGCAAATTGTATTGTTCCATTCCGATTTTGTGTGGCAAATAATCGTAACCGCGTTTGTGATTGGCGACACTGATTTCGAACATATAGGTAATGTGTCGCGCCAATTCTTTCCAAGCAAAAAACAGCGAATGTTTCGGGTCGTAAATGTGTGTTGGTTCGCTTGCCGCGCCATTTAATTCAACTATGGAGAAGTTTTTTCCTTGTTCTAATTCGGCCCAAGTATTGTACATTAAATCCATTCGCCCAAAATAAAACTCCTCAATTTGCAGACACATATCGTCAATCACTTTAGTCAATTCCGGAGAAATTAAATGGCTGTAATCTAAGAATTTAGCGCCGCGAGCATGATTACCATACGGAACCAGATTTCTTTTTTCACCTTTTGCCAAAATGTCTTTGAGTTGGCTACCATATTCTTTTTGTAATGCTTTCAACTGAAATTCATATCGCGGATTGGCTTTCAATAGTTCTTCAATTGTTGAACAACCATCGCCTTCAACGATTAGGAATTCTTTGGCGACAATTCCGGTAATTCTACCTTTTTTTTCATGAGGATAACGGACATAAAAAATCCCGACTTCATTGGGAAACGGAATCAAATCTTGTACTAAATAATCAAAATTGGCTTTGCTGTGGTAATTTTTTAAATCGTCAAGCGTATTGATTTTTTTCACTGCCGAACCACGCAAACCGATATCAGGTTTGGCTATAAAAGGAAACTTGATTTTGGAATTAGTCAAAATATTTTCAACTTCCTCAAAAGGCAATTGTTCTTTGACAAAATCGGTTTTCGGGTAAAACTGTTTCGGAATCAAATCATAGATTTCAATCTTACTGTCCATGATAAATCCGCCGTTTCGCATCGTTGGGTTACAAGTATTGAAAAAGAAAATCGTTCGTGCTTTCAAAGCATAATAAGCCCAAAGGAAATAAATCGGGATATAAACTATTTGGAATGGCCAATATTCCCAATGGAATAGTTTGTGGAAAAATAATCTCAAATTAATTATGAATTACGAATTGTAAATTATGAATTCTTACAAGGATAGAAATACGTTAGAAAAATCGCGTTCAGTAATCAAATCATTGTAATGAATACTGACTTTGTTTTTTTCGATAATGGTTTGGGTGATGCTTAGTGTTTTTAAAATATCATTTCGGTTGATGACTAAACCGTGTTCGTTGTTGTCTTTCTCGGTATAACGGTGAAAATTAAACAATTCTTCTTCGTTGACTTCGGGTTGGGTATCTAGAAAAGTAGAAAACCAATTCGCTCTTTTTTCTCGAATTGCTGCCGAATATAAAGTGGAAGATGACCAAATGTGACTTTGATTCGTTTCCAAGGCTAAAGTGCTTTTCTCCAACTCATTCCAACGCAATTGATAGAGATTTTGGTTTTCGAATAACACTAAAGTAAACGGTTCTATATGGTCTAAATCGATAGCTTTCCAAGCTTCCAAAGGCGATTCGCTGCCGATTAAATCGAGTACGATTAAACCGCGACTTTTTCGATAACTGTCTTTTAAAACATGCTTTTCTTCAGCACCATTTAATAAAACCAAAACATTGGAATGCTCGTCAATGGCATACCAAGTGCCACCGGCTTTGTTGTCTTTGGGAAAAATGACTTTTTTATCGTTTAGGAGATACGTTTTGGGTTCAATGGCATTCGGGCGAATTATTTTCTCATCACGATTAGATGTAATGATGATTTTACCATTGGCATTGACAAAACTTACTGTGCACATTGTTTTCGGTATTCGATAGTTGAGCGTGCTACGCCAAAATCAGCATCAATTTCAATGGTTTTAGATTGAATAATCGCGACTTTGATTAACGCTTGATGGTGAATGCAATGTTCTAAATTGTACAATAACTCGCGTTGGTAATTACTGTCAATCAGCAATTCTTCCCCATCGACGATTTGTTGCAATTGCAAGTTTTTATTGGGTTTATCGACTTGTTTCAAAATGATATCGATGCATTCTTTGGCGAAAGCCGTATTGGTTTGAATCAGGTAATCTCGCTTTCGGTTATCATAATTGACCACGCCATTTTCATATTGGTTTTCGAGACACTGAAACATTTCAATAATGTGACGTGTGTGTTCACCAATAGTGGCATTGCTCAAGTCATAACAAGGACAACAATAATCGTCGTCTGAAAGTTGCGAGACCAAGCCTGACAATTCATTGAGAGTTTTGTAGATGGCCGGAATAAGCATATTTAGTTCTTGTTTGTTTACTGTATAATTACGATTTTGATCCAAAAATAGTTTTACAATTTAAATCGTAATAAATCCGGAATTTTATTTCGTTCCGCATACACCAAAAGCAAACAGCTTATTAAAGTGACGACAGCCAAAATAAATAACGTTCCACCATCATTTTGCACTTCTATTCCTAAGACAAATATATGAGAAAAAATCGCTCCTAACATCGTACCCAATGCTAAAAATGCGCCAAGTAATGTTGTTTTCGGAATTAAAATCAAAACTGCGGCAATCAATTCGACCACACCGGAACCAATTCGGCCGAATGGTTCTATGCCTAAAGTTTGAAAAATATACACACTTTCTTCGGCTGCGGTGAATTTAAAGTATAACGTTTGTACAAGAATTATCACGGCGACGAGCTTGACAACCCAGAATATAATTGGGTTTTTCATTTTTTGGATTATTAGATTGTTAGATTATTAGACTACTTAGAAGGGTATTACTGAACACTATCCCGATAGCTATCGTGAGATTACTGAACACTAATCTTCTTCCAATTAGCATCGGCTTTTTTCTTCAAATTGGTTTCGTCTTTATTCCAACTTTTGAGCGTATTATTGAAATAAGCATTGTAAAACAAATACAATTTCCCATCCAAAACTTTAAATGTTTCCGGATTAATCTCCACTTTTTCGCCATAATCACCCATCGCAAAAGCACACCAACCGCCATATTGCGGTTCGTAACCCGAAGGATTTTTAACAAAAGCTTCTTTATGGGCTTGAGAAGAAAAATAATAAATCACACCTTCATAAGTTGAGGCAAGAGATGATTTTCCTTTGATTGCTTTTTTCTGTGTAAAATAAGCTACCGGATCATAACCCTGAATGGCAACTTTTTTTTCTAAATTGAAATGGGTTGCTCTTGAGTTTTGAGCCAAACCGGTTACTGAAATAAAAGCAAACAGTAAAAATAAAATGGATTTGTTCATGAGTTTAATTTTTAAATTATCTAATTTGATAACGCAAAAGTAAAGCGTCATGAAAAGCGGTTTTGTCGGTTAGTTTACAGTTGGAGTAAAATCGTTGTTTTTACGCTTTAATTTTACCGTAATAAATCAAATCCACGACTTCACCTTTTGTAGTTTTATAATCTTTTCGAATTTTTCCTTCTACCTGAAATCCACTTCTGTCAGCAAGTTTCTGAGCAAACAAATTACTTTCGTGTGTTCTTAAAAACAGTTTTGCAAACCCAAAATGGTCAAAACAATGGTCTACAACTAATGAAAAAGCTTTTGTAGTGATGCCTTTTCCGGCATAATCTTTATCGATGTAACAGCCTAATTCTGCTTTCGGAATATTCCAGTCAATGTTTTTGACATCAATAAAACCAACCAATTCTTTGGTTTCAAGATTCTCGATTACAAATGGATAATATAATTTATCGTCGCGCTTCTGAAGTAATTCCTTTAAAAATTGCGTTGTTTCTTCAAAGGTTTTTGTTCTGGAGACAGTTCCTGTAAAAAAGTCTTCCAATCGTTTTCTGTTATTTTCTACAAGCGAAAAGTATTTTTCCAAATCGGAGATTTCTAATAATCGGACACTAAAGTGATCAAAAGTCATGCGTTTTATTTAGGTTAACTTCGAAATATCTTCAATAATAATTTCCTTTCGACCATAATGCATTAAACCATTTTCTTCTAATTCGTTTAATAAAACAGTTGCCGTTTGGCGTGAAGTACAGATGATTTGAGCGATGTCATTTTGCGTAAGGTAATTTTGAATCGTGATTCTATTGCCATCTTTTTTACCATCGCGTTCTGCCCAATCTTTGATAAAAGTGAGCAATCTGGTTTTGGCGTCTTTGGAAACCAAATTGGCGTAGTTGTTTTTGATGCGTTTTAATTTTAGTCCGACAAACTTGGTGTAAGACAGTGCCAAACTTGGATTGCGCAACAACAAATCTTCAAAATCAGATAGTAGAAAACTACAAATGATGATATCGTCCGTTAAGGCTTTAGCATATTCGTTGGAGTTTCTGTCGCTATCGAGTTCGAGTTCGCCAAATAAATCGCCTTTCTCGATAATATCTTTAATAGTTTCGTTACCGTCTTCATCGACAGAGACAATTTTGATATTGCCTTTTTTAAGCAAAAAAACCCTAGGCAAATCCGAAGAAGAAAAGTAAATGATATCGCCTTTTTTGGCTTTTTTAAAACCGGTTATAATGCACAACTGCTTGATTTGTGACATGCTTAGTGTCCAAAACAATTTATGATCGCGGAGATACCAATATTTTAACTCTTCATACATAGCGTAAATGTATAAATTTATTCTAATAAAAAACCCTTCCAATATTTACACTGAAAGGGTTTTTCTATTTGTTAGCTGTTTGATTAAGAAACCAAACCTCTCGAAATTACAATTCTTTGAATCTCAGAAGTTCCTTCATAAATCTGAGTGATTTTAGAATCTCTCATCATTCTTTCAACATGGTATTCGGCTACATAACCGTTTCCTCCGTGAATTTGAACCGCTTCATTGGCTACTTCCAACGCAATTTCAGAAGCGTATAATTTTGCCATGGCGCCTGAATGTGCAATGTCTTTTCCTTCATCTTTTTCGCAAGCCGCTTTCATGATTAATAATTTGGCTGCCGTGATTTTTACATACATATCCGCCAATTTGAATGCAATCGCTTGGTGTTTGAAGATTTCTTTACCAAAAGCTTTGCGCTCGTGTGAATATTTCAACGCTAATTCGTAAGCACCGGTTGCGATTCCCAAAGCTTGAGAAGCAATCCCGATTCTTCCGCCGTTTAATACATTCATAGCGAAGTTGAAACCGAAACCGTCTGCTCCGATTCTGTTTTCTTTTGGAACCTTTACATCTGTAAACATTAACGAATGTGTATCGCTTCCACGGATTCCCATTTTCTTTTCTTTTGGTCCGACTTCGAAACCTGCCCAACCCTTTTCAACGATAAAAGCATTGATGCCTTTGTGTCCTTTTTCGACATCGGTTTGTGCAATTACTAAATAAGTTGAAGCAGTTCCACCATTAGTGATCCAGTTTTTTGTACCGTTTAATAAGTAATAATCGCCCATATCTTTGGCGGTTGTCTTTTGCGAACTTGCATCACTTCCGGCTTCCGGCTCTGACAAACAGAATGCTCCGATTACTTCCCCTTTGGCCAAAGGCACTAAATATTTCATTTTTTGTTCTTCCGAACAGTATTTTTCCATTCCGGCACACACCAGTGAATTGTTGACCGACATGATTACTGCTGCAGAGGCATCCACTTTGGCAATTTCGGTCATCGCCAAAACATAAGAAACACTGTCTAATCCGGCGCCACCATATTTTGGGTCAACCATCATGCCTAAGAATCCTAAATCGGCCATCATTTTGACTTGCTCGGTTGGAAACTTAGAGTGTTCGTCTCTTTCTATTACGCCGGGTAATAATTCCGCCTGAGCAAAATCTCTTGCGGCTTGTTGAATCATTAACTGCTCTTCGGTTAAATTAAAATCCATAAATTGTAACGATTATGTTTGTTGTTTCTTTAATTTTGGTGTGCAAAAATAGGATTTAAAAGTTAAAATTTCAAACGTTTTCGTAAATTTAGCCAATGTTGAAAGAAAGTTATACCGTTATCGGCGTCATGTCGGGCACATCATTGGATGGCGTTGATTTGGCACACATTAATTTCACTGTATTAAAAGACAAATGGCAGTATAAAATCCTTGAAAGTGAGACCGTTTCGTATAACGACGATTGGTTAAACAAATTGAGAACGGCTGTTGATTTTTCGAAAGCTGAATTAAAGCAATTGAATCAAGACTACACGATTCTTTTGGGGAATATCATTAAGGATTTTATCAACAAACACAAAATCACCCATCTCGATGCGGTTTGCAGTCATGGACACACCGTTCTGCACCAACCACAAAACGGCTACACTTTACAAATTGGAAATCTAAAAGAAATGGCGAAAATCATAGGCAAAACGATCGTTTGTGACTTCCGGGTACAAGATGTTAAATTGGGTGGACAAGGCGCTCCACTAGTGCCTATTGGTGACCGAATTCTATTTTCTGAATATGATTATTGTTTGAATTTAGGAGGTTTTTCGAATGTGTCTTTTGAACAAGACGGAAAACGAATCGCTTTTGACATTTCGCCGGTGAATACAGTTTTGAATTTTTACGCTAATAAATTAGGTTTAGCTTATGACGACAAAGGCAATATTGCTCGAAGTGGAGAAACTGATATGACATTATTGGAAGAATTAGACAACTTATCTTATTACCAAAAACCGTATCCAAAATCTTTAGGTTTTGAATTTGTCAAATCGATTGTATTGCCATTAATGGAAAGTTACGACATTAGTCTTGAAGACAAAATGCACACTTTTATCAAACACATTGCCAAACAAACTGCTTTCGCTTTACCGGAAAGAAAAGGCAAAATGCTCGTTACCGGCGGTGGTGCTTACAATACTTTTCTGTTAGAAAGCATGCAAGATTATTTGCCTGAATTGTCACTCATCGTTCCAGATGCTAAAACTTTAGAGTATAAAGAAGCATTGATTTTTGGATTACTTGGCGTGTTGAAATTGCGCAAGGAGATTAATGTATTGAGTAGTGTTACCGGTGCGAAGAAGGATCATTCATCGGGCTCTATTTTCACTTGATAAAAAGCATTTATCGTTCTGCAAATCTTTAAAATAAGCAGATTTATTGCTTTTTTTATAGTTACAATAGAATTTTAAAAAATAAATATCACTCTCAGGGGTTGCCTTCCTCATGTCTTATGATTATATTTGTAAAAAAAAACGTATGACAGCAAAACTACTATTAGCATTTTTAAGTATCGGATTTTTCAACGCCTATGCACAACAGGAAGCGATTGATTATGTATCTAATTTAGCTGAACCATCAGCAATGGTTTCCCAAGGAACGACATTGTATGTACAGGGAATCGGAAATATATACAAAATAAATACGACAGTTCCTGACCCTACTCCAACGGTTATATACACCGCACCTACAGATTTTTACATGACCAATCTGACCATCAGCGGTACTACTATGTATATCTCGGAAGAAAATTATTCTGAATCTACAGATACTTTTTTGGGTTGCAGGATTATATCATTGGATTTAACTAATCTGACAGCTCCGGCAAATGTAATTTACACCACGATGCAGTATGTATCTTCTTTGACAGCTAATGGATCTTTTATTTATTTTTCAAGCGAAACTGATCCGGACGGTGAGGATAACTTTACGGTTCAAATTCATAGAATAAATACAGCTGTCGTTAACCCTACAGCCACAGTTTTAGTGAGTAATCTTAGTTCAAATTATGAGGCTAGAGATATGACTTTTTATAATAATAACTTGCTTATATCTGTAGGTGGCGAGGGCAAGGTTTTTGGATTTGATACTACAGTTGCTCCGATTGTGGTATCTGAATACTTTAGCGGGCTAAATTTTAATAAAGGAATTTTCGTAAATGGCTCAAGTATATTCGTTACTGAGGGAAATCTTGTAGGAACAAAAAACCTTAATACTGCAAATGCATTAACCTATGTAGCCAAAAATACTACTTACCAAGATATTAACGGAACCCCATTTAACGCTAATTTTAGAGATGTTGTTTTGATTGGAGATAAACTCTACATGACTTTGCTCAACCAAGGAAAAGTGGTTGTAATACAAGATGCTGATTTATCTACAACTGATTTTGACAACTTAAATACTATTTCTATTTATAATTCCAAAACAACCCTTACTGTAAGCGGATTAGAAAGTAGCCAAAACGCAACAATTTATAATATATCTGGTCAGAAAATAATTTCTGCTAAACTTTCGGAAGTCGAAAACAGTATTGATATTAATGTATTACGCAGCGGTATTTACATACTAAAAATAGACAGCCACAATAAAGCTTTTAAATTTGTCAAATAAACAGTTATAGCTCTCATTTTAAAAATCCATAAAAAAGGAATTTTCATTCAAGATGAAAATTCCTTTTTTTTGTGTAAAAGCTCACAATCTCAAAATTTCAATTTAGACGCGTAACTCTCAAATTATGACAAAAACATCTCTTTACACGAACCTATTTTTTATATTTGCACCACAAATAAACTAACAACACAATGAAGGAATTATTAAAAAAATTCGAAAACAAAGAACCCGAAATAGTATTCAACTGGAAAGACGCTGAGACAGAAGCCGAAGGATGGACTGTAATTAATTCACTTCGCGGTGGTGCAGCCGGTGGCGGAACCCGAATGAGAAAAGGATTAGACATGAATGAAGTATTGTCTTTGGCGAAGACTATGGAAGTAAAATTCTCTGTTTCCGGTCCGGCGATTGGTGGTGCGAAATCGGGAATCAACTTTGACCCAAATGACCCGCGTAAAAAAGGCGTGTTGCAACGTTGGTACAAAGCGGTTTCTCCTTTGCTAAAAAGTTATTACGGAACCGGTGGCGATTTGAATGTTGACGAAATCCACGAAGTAATTCCGTTTACGGAAGAATGTGGTGTTTGGCATCCGCAAGAAGGTGTTTTCAACGGCCATTTCAAACCAACAGAAGCTGATAAAATCAACAGAATCGGACAATTGCGTCACGGTGTAATTAAGGTAATCGAAAACCCGAAATTCTCTCCGGATGTACTGCGAAAATATACTGTAGCCGATATGATTACCGGTTTTGGTGTTGCTGAAGCGGTTCGTCATTACTATAACATTTACGGTGGCGATGTACAAGGTAAAAAAGCGATTGTGCAAGGTTTTGGAAATGTAGGTTCTGCTGCTGCTTTTTATTTGGCCGAAATGGGCGCCAAAGTAGTCGGAATCATCGACCGAGATGGTGGTGTGATTAACGAAGAAGGTTTCTCTTTTGAAGAAATCAAAATGTTGTTCTTGAATAAAGATGGTAATAAATTGGTAGCCCAAAATATGATTCCGTTTGCCGAAATCAATGAAAAAATTTGGACATTAGGTGCTGATATTTTTGCACCATGTGCGGCTTCAAGATTGGTAACCAAAGACCAAATCGATAACTTAATTGCTAACGGATTGGATGTGATTTCTTGTGGTGCGAATGTTCCGTTTGCCGATAAGGAAATATTTTTTGGCTCGATTATGGAAGAGACAGACAGCAAAGTAAGTTTGATTCCTGATTTTATTTCGAATTGTGGTATGGCGAGAGTTTTTGCCTATTTCATGGAGAAAAAAGTACAAATGACTGACGAAGCCATCTTCTACGACATTTCAGAAACGATTAAAAAAGCCTTGGATAAAGCCTACGCTTTGAATTCCGACAAGAAGAATATCAGTGCGACAGCTTTTGAAATTGCACTGAAACAATTGGTATAATATTTTGATGTTTTTTGCGTTATATACCTAAGAAGTTAAAGTAAAATTAAAATATTCTTTTACTTCAAAAGATTATAAATATATTTACATCAATCCAATAACTATTTAAAACCTATAAATCATATGAGTTTATTTCTTCAAGCCGACTCACTTTCAGTAGCCAAAGATGCTTTAGCAGAAGTAGCACCCGTTGAGAAAACCATTTCTATTTGGGAACTTTTAACCAGTGGCGGCTTAGCCGGGCAAATCATAATGATTGCCTTATTTGTCATGCTTTTCTTTGCGCTTTATTTGTATTTTGAAAGACTAATGGCCATTAATGCAGCTTCTAAAATAGACAACAATTTTATGATGCAAATTAAAGATCACATCTCTAACGGCAGAATCGATTCGGCCAAAATGTTATGTGCTTCCACCAATTCTCCAGTGTCCCGATTAATACAAAAGGGGATTTCAAGAATTGGCAATCGATTAGAAGACATTAACACCGCTATTGAAAACGCCGGAAAATTAGAAATTTACCGTTTGGAAAAAAACACGAGTATGCTTGCGACTATAGCCGGAGCCGGACCAATGACCGGATTCTTAGGAACAGTTGTCGGAATGATTATGGCTTTTCATAAAATGGCAAGTGGTGGTGGACAAATAGAAGTTGGTGCTTTGGCAGAAGGAATTTATACTGCCATGACTACTACTGTTGTTGGACTAATTGTTGGTTTGATTGCTTACATTGGCTATAACCACTTAGTGGTAAAAACAGACAAAGTTGTTCACTTGATGGAGTTGAACGGCGTTGAGTTTTTTGACTTACTAAACGAAAAGAAATAAGATGAATTTAAGAGGCAGAAATAGAGTTAGTCCTGAATTCAATATGTCGTCAATGACGGATATCGTATTCCTTTTATTGATTTTTTTCATGTTGACATCCACTATGGTTACCACTAATGCTTTGGACTTAGTTTTGCCTAAAGCAAAAGGGAAAACCGACAGTAATAAAAGCATCTCGATAAGCATTAACAAAGACTTACAGTTCTATATTGATAAAACACCAATAGAAGAAAGTTCCATTGAGGCACAATTATTGTCACTGACTGCTAAAGATAAAGACATGCCTATTATTCTTCGTGCAGAAGAAGGCGTACCTATTGAAAAAGCCGTTTATGTAATGGACATTGCCAATAGAAATCAGATGAAGATTGTATTGGCCGTAAGACCTAAATAACTAAACCATGAAGTTTTTAGAAACCAAAGAAGAGAAAAAATCATTTGGCATCACAACAGTAATTTTTGTGATACTGCTTCTGTTGTGTTTCTTTTTTGGATTAACTTATATGGATCCGCCGCCGGAGAATGGCATTGCCATCAACTTTGGGACTTCAGATGTTGGTCAAGGCGAAGTACAACCACTTGAACCCGTAAAATCTTCACCACAGCCGGAATATACTCCGCCACAAGAAGCGGTGGAAGATGAAGTAGCGACTCAAGACAATTCAGATGCTCCGGTTATCAAGAAAACGGATGCAAAAAAGCCCGTAAAAGAAGTTAAAGAAGTAGTTAAACCCAAACCAACTTTATCAAAAACTACAACCAGTGCTTTAGAGAGTTTGATTAACGGCCCTAAAACAACCGGTGCTGAAGCCAGTCATGGTAATGATAATTTACCTGGAGATAAAGGCGACCCAAACGGTGACCGTTATGCCAACAGTTTCTATGGCAACGGAAACGGAAATGGGTCCGGAAACGGAACCAGTTGGGGTTTAAAAGGAAGAAAATTAAGTTCTCCCGCTAAAGAAGTACAAGACTGTAATGAGTATGGAAAAGTGGTGGTTAAAATTTGGGTAAACCGTCAAGGAAATGTAATCAAAGCTGAGCGTTCTCAAGGCACAACCAATACTAATCCTTGTTTAGTGAACCCTGCTTTATCTGCGGCCCGAAAGTTCAAATGGCAATCCGATAGTAACGCTCCGGAAACACAAATTGGATTTATCGAAATCAATTTCAAATTAGGAGAATAGCGAAAGCTATTCTTTTTTTATTATGACTTATAAAGAGACACTTGATTGGATGTTTAATAAGTTACCGATGTACCAAACCCAAGGCGCAACGGCTTATCGAAAAGACATCACCAACACGGTTTTATTAGCCAATCATTTAGGCAATCCCGAAAAGCTTTTAAAATGCATACACGTAGCCGGAACCAATGGCAAAGGCTCAACATCTCACCTGCTCGCTTCCGTTCTTCAAGAAGCCGGATATAAAGTTGGGTTGTATACTTCACCACATCTAAAAGATTACCGTGAGCGAATTACCATTAATGGGCAACCAATAGCAGAAGAGTATGTTTGTGACTTTATCAACACAAATAAGTCATTTTTTGAAGCCAATGAATTGAGCTTTTTTGAAATGAGTGTTGGATTGGCTTTTGACTATTTTGCGGCAGCAAAAACAGACATTAACATTATTGAAGTGGGTATGGGCGGAAGACTGGATTCTACTAATATCATCACGCCGTTAGTTTCTGTGATTACCAACATAGGATTAGACCATACCCAGTTTTTAGGAGACACGCTCAAAGCGATTGCTTCTGAAAAAGCCGGCATTATCAAACCAAATATTCCTGTAGTTATTGGCGAATATGTAATCGAAACCAAACCGGTTTTTGAAGCCAAAGCAAATGAAACGCATTCTGAAATTTACTTTGCTTCCGATTTAGTTCAGGAAGATTATCCTTCGGCTTTGTTAGGCGATTATCAGTATCACAATAAAAAAACGGTTTTACAGACTTTAAAGGTATTGCAGGAGAAACAACTGCTTTCCGTATCCGAAGAAGCTATCAAAAAAGGTTTTTTGAATGTGATCAAAAACACCAATTTGCAAGGTCGTTGGCAACAATTGGGCGAAAATCCGAAGATCATTTGCGACACCGCACATAACGCTCATGGTTTGTCAATCGTTTTAAACCAATTGCAAAAGGAAAAATTTGACCAATTGCATATTGTTTTAGGCGTCGTGAATGATAAAAATTTGGAAGAAATATTACCATTGTTTCCAAAAAAAGCCAAATATTACTTTTGCAAACCCAATATTCCTCGCGGATTGGAAGCCGAAATTTTGGCAGCAAGAGCCAAAGATTTTGGACTTAAAGGTAAAATATGTTATTCTGTTTCAAATGCTTATGCGAACGCTACAAAAAAAGCAACCTCAAATGACTTTATTTATGTAGGCGGAAGCACGTTTGTCGTTGCAGAAATTTTGTAATTTTTTTTAAAAAAACCTTGCAGGAGTAAAAAAGTAGTGTATCTTTGCACTCGCAATAAGGAAGAAATGACTTAGCGCAAGACGGGCGATTAGCTCAGTTGGTTCAGAGCATCTCGTTTACACCGAGAGGGTCGGGGGTTCGAATCCCTCATCGCCCACCATCAAGGACAAATTCATTTTTTTGAATTTGTCCTTTTTTATTTTCCCTCTGTAATCCCCGTTAATGCTGGAAATTTTCAAAAGTAATGGATTGACATCTGCGGTTCGAACTCCATTTTTCTCAAATTGAAAATTATTTGGAAATATCGAACCAATTAAACTTCTTTTATCTTCAACATTTGCATTTTGATAATTCACATCAAGCTTTGAAAGGTTCTTAAATGCTTCTTTATATATATTGTAAATTTCTTTCTTGTCAACCGAGGTTTGCTCTGCTTCTTTCAACTCTCTGAGTGTTTCTTCAAATCTATTTTTAGATTGTTCATATGCTGATTTATCAATCTTATCATCAATATACATGTCTTGTATTTTGATTAGTTTAGCTTCAATCTCCTTTACTTTTTGATAATGTTTCGGACCAATAGCATTTGCTTGATTATCTTTTATTAATCTCTCCTTGATTACTTCTAAAAATAATTGCTGGATTGTATCATCAAGTTTTACACTTTTCAAAAAACTATCAAACCATGAATCAACCAAATCTAATTTATATCTGGTATTGCAAGGGCTAAAACAATGGTAATAAGTATAATATTTTGTCCTTCCTTTTGAACTACTTGCGGTTAATGGTTTATTACATTCCGGGCATATTAAAAAACCCTTCAAAGGAAAAATTTCATTGATTTTTTTATGCTTTGTTTTAAATTTATTGTTTTTGTTGTCTAAAACATCTTGAACCTTGAAAAAAAGTTCTTCTGAGACAATTGGTTGATGAATACCTTTTAAAATAATCTCTTTTTCGTTTTTATATCCTTTGATAAAAACACCACCATAGTACAAATGATTTCTGAGGACTTTAGCCAAACTTGTTTTTGCTATAACAAAACCAACTTCGCTTAACTTTCTAATTACTTCTCTTTGATTAAACAATCCCTTTGAAATCAATTCAAATGCTTGCTTAATATATTTTGCATCTTCATTGGAAATTAATAATGGCCTTTTAGAGGCATCAATTCCATTACTATAACCTCTTGGCGCATTTCCAACATATCGTCCCTCTTTTAATGCTCTACGCATTCCTGCAATCACATTTAATGATCTTCTATGATTTTCAACTTCCGGAATAGAAAAATAAACCGCAAGCATCAATCCTTGCTCCGGAATTGATAAATCTAATGGTTGCTCAATAGCATTAACTTGTATTGCCAACTGATTGAATACACCCAGCATTCTATATGATTCAGTAGTATTTCTTGAAAATCTATCCCATTTAATAAAAATCAATTGGTTAATATTTTTTTTATGCTTTTTACAATAAGACAAGAGTTTTTTAAATTCGGGCCTATTAAAAGTTTTAGCAGAATAATCCTCGCGGAAAACCTCCAATACATTCAAATCATTGGTTTTACAATAATTCAATAGCTTTTGCTCTTGATCTCGCATTGAGTAACCTCTACCCGCTTGTTCGTCCGTTGAAACTCTGACGTATAAAATCACATTTCTCATTAGAAATTTTTTTTTCTTTCAATTGAATATTTATTGCTATTGATGCTAATAGATTAACAAATTCTAAAATTTGTTGTACTTCTTCATCATTATATCTTTCATTGATTTCGCCATTTAAAATTTTCTTGGCTTTTTCTATTTTCATTTGACCTTATCAATCAAAAAAGAAGTGCGTTTTCACTTGTTCTTGACTTTAGGCTAATTAAGTGCCGTGGGTTTCACGGGACTATTATATTTTATAACTTTTCTCTATTGGTTTTATTAATGATAATATGTTTGTCATTACGTTGTATTAATTCAATTCTATCATATTCTTTCAATCCCATTAGTTTTCTTATTTCTTTTGCTTTTTCATTTTTATATTCCAATTGTGATTTACTTTCTAAGTGAATCAATCCATCAGTACCCTTTTTTATATTGATTTCTTTGTAATTATCATCACGCAATAACTCTAATACTTTTTTTTCTTTCTCATTAAAAAAATTATAGTTTATATTGTACTTTTCAAAAACCTCATCTTCAAACATTACTTCAATTAATGGCTTGATAGGAATATTGATAAAAAAATCATTAGAAAATCTAAATAAGATATCGTCAAAAACAACTTTAGAATCAAAGTTATCAAAAACTATTTCTTGCATAAAAACTCTGAATTTCAATTGATTATTTTCAGGCAAACGACATATCTGAATAGAAGGTGATTGTTTAAATATCAATACACTCGACATGATTGTACCTAACTGAGTATAAAAAGATTTATAATCGTCATCAATAGTTTTTAGATATTCTAAAATCATTTCTTTTGTAATGCACTCTGGATTGAAATTTTCTATTAATTCTTCAGGAAGTTGATTAATAAAAAAGAGCCTAAATTCATCAATATTTACTATTGACAATTCTTCTATGAGATTATCAATATCGAATAGAAAATCTTTCAATTGACGTATGGTTTTTAAATCAATATTAAATGCTCTTAATTCTTTTACAATTAACAACCAAAGAGCATCAAACATATTTAAATAAGCCCATTTTCTATTGGTCTTTCTTTTTTCATCTATTCCAATAGAATCATTAGTTGGTAAATCAATAATTCCTTCATTTTTCCAATTAAGAAAAACACGTGGTGGTATTTGCAATACTGAAACAGGAATTGTTCTATCAATCAATTTTGGAAAGTACTCAAGTAAAGTCATGAAAATTTATTTGTATCAAATGTAATATAATTTTTAATTATAAAAACATTATTACAAATATTTTTTCATCAATTATTGCTTTTAATTCCCTAAAGATGAATTTATTATATTTTATAAAATAATGATTACTTAATAAAGCAATCACTTTTATAATTATCTTTATTAAAATATTTGTTCATGGAAACATTTACTGCCTACACTGTTGAAGGAATCAATGAATTTACTTTTGACCCATTGGTTAAAAACAGTACAGTACATTTTTTACATTTTACACCTAAAAAAGAAAGTCCTGAAAAAGTCAGAATGGTTATTTCGATATATCAAAAAGACAATACTTTACTTGAAAAACATGTGTTTGATTTAGAAATTGATTACAAAAAAAAATGCTATGAAAATTCACATATTGGATTAAAACTAGATGGCTTACATCAAAAAATGATATTTGAAGCTTTCAATACTGAAAATGGACTTCCTTTAAATAAAATTTGTATTGGCGTTGCAGTTGCAAAAATTAAAGATGGTAATGATGACGATAATGGTGGTATTCATTTGAAACCGATAAGCCCCAATTCTTTGTTGACGGAATGCTATAATTAAACAGTTAATCTTCCCAACCACATAAATCCAAACCTTTTTCTTTGGCTTGTTTGAGGGTCACTTTGATGACTTCGTGTTTACAAGCGCTTAATCCTCGACAAAATTCTTTTAAGTGGTATTTTTTAGCTCCCTTACTATTGCAGATATATACATTATCGGCAATATCAATAAATGATGCTAAGGTCATGAAGACCAAAAGTAATGCTGCTTTTTTCATTGGACGACTTTTAAAGTTTTATAAAGATAGCGATTTTAATCCACAGTGAGTTCGTATTCGTTTCCATCACTATCAGTAGCTTTTAGTTCGCCATAGCCTGTCCATTCGACGTTAACCTCAACTTCTTCCCCATCGGCATTGGTGATTGTACCGGTTCCATATTTATCTTCCATACTTACATTGCCGGTCACTTCGTTTCCATTGTCATCATATCCTGAAACATCATAATTATAGTCGTAATCGCCGCTGGTTCCTGTTCTGTATTCGTATTTGTAACTAGTGTCCACATGAACCGTTTTTAATTCTTCTGCGGTCAAATCTTCGGCGTTAGCCGGGACGAAGTCTTGCCTTTGCTCCTGCTCCTTTTGCTTGCAGCTTATTGTTGATAATATGGCAAAAATGACTATTATTTTGAAAAGGTAGGATGTTTTCATTATTTGATGTTTTTGGTTCTCGATACATTCCGTCTCGTTATGAATAACGAGACGGAATACTCGAACTGACGTTTACTTTAGATTTATTTGGACTGATAAAGGAATGTGGTCTGAAACCTCTTTGGCCTTAGCAAAATCATTAAAATCTTTGTAGAAATGAATTGCTTTGGGATTGCTAACTTCAATTGAATTACTGTTGTACCAGATATTATCAAATTCATTAGAAAGACAATTGTTATTTTCGCAGCTTCTTTTTAGTGACGTCTTTTGGTCAATAAAAGCTGGCTTATACCCCATCTTTTTTAAGGGATTGAAGACAGTATGCGACTGTGGGCAGTTGAAATCACCCAGAAATACTATATTGAGATTGGGGTATTGCGCCGGAAGGTTTTTGAAATGCTTAATCTCGGTTTCAGGTTGTTTGCTTTTGGTGATGGCGTGGTAATTAGCTAAAGTGAATTGCTTGTTGTTATATTCAAATGTGGCATAATAGGGTTCGCGATCAATTAGCAAACTGTATTTTTTCTCCAACCAAGGTTTGTTTATGAGATTAACTTTAGCGGTTTTCCAAAGGAAAGCGTAACGTTCTGTTTTATAGGCAGAACTGCTGGTTGGGTCGCTAATGGCGTAATCCCACTTGGCTCCTTTTCGGTTGAGTTCGTCTGCTAGTTTGGCCACGGATTGAGCGCCACCATCACCGGCAACTACTTCCTGCAGAGCCACAATATCATAAGCTTTGACCGTGTTGGCAATATAGGTGATGGTACTGTCAGATTTTGAAGTGCCGAGGTTTTCAACGTTCCAGGTTAGGATTTTGACTTGGGCGTTGAGGCTGAATGAAAACAGGAAAATTGATATGATATACTTTTTCATACTTATCTTCTGTAATCAAAGGTGACCGGCAACTCTCTTGTGTTTATTACCGGCTCCTTAATAATCTGTTTTTCATACTTTGGATTTACTTGTTTTTCAATGTAAACCTCATCTTTAAATTTCTTATGTTCAATAATTGCAGAAACTTTTATGTTGACATCAATTCCTTGCATAATATTGTCGTTACTCATCACAACAAAATAAGTTCCCTGTAGCATTGAATCATTAGTAAATCTTTTGTAGCCAGCAACACCTTTTCCAAAATCAAACCCTTTGTACTGAAGTCCTGAATAAAATAAATTTTTATTTGTTTCATCTACTAGTCCATAACTCACATCTTCTCCCATGGATGGTAAAATCAGATTAGTCGCAGTGCCTAATGCTATAGCACCTATCGGAGTTAAAGCTGCACCAGCAAAACCCTTTACGGCCCCAACAATAACCTTTCTGTTTTGTTGCCACGCCTTATTAGATTCTTCACCTACTCCTATCCAATATGCCCAAGCGATAACTGTCCTTGATTCATACTCGCCGATTTGATTTTGTGGAAGGGTAAAGAAAATACTTGTCCTATTGCCATTCTCATTAGTTGTTGAATGCACCCTTTGGGATTTATCCATAAACATGTCTTCTATTTTCTCCTCTAATGAAATTACTTTTCTTGTTTTTTGAACTTTTAATGTATCATACCCAATTATAACATCTTTAGTATAAGAATTCCATGTTGTATCTTGTTCCTTAATCCACTTTACAGCAGTATTGAAACCTTTAAATTTATCCTCCGACGGAATTCTTTGAATTTTAACTTTGCATATTCTACCTCCTAAAGAGCTATTGTAGAAACGAAATTTATATACGCCTTTTGTGTTTACATTGATTACTTTGTTAGTCACCTTTGATGTCTTAAAATCTGAAAATTTTGAAGCAGAGGGGAACTCAATTATTTCTACTTCCTTTACTTCTTTTCCATCTATCTCACTTAAATTAAAGATTATCTGATCTCCTTCAGCAAAGCCAAAATACATTACTTCTTCACTCAGTGCTTTGACTTTTATTGTCTGTTCGGTGACGTCTATAGCATTTTGAGCATTTAGTAATTGTATTGACAAGAAGGCAATTCCCAAAAATAGTTTTGTTTTCATATTATTCATTGTTATCGTTTTTAGACCCTATTAAAAACCATGAAGACGCAAAAGCGGTGAAAGTACCAAAGAGACCAACTCCTCCGGTCATTAAGATAGCGGCTATAATTCTACCCTCTGTTGTTACCGGAAACTTATCGCCATATCCGACAGTTGTTATTGTTACATAAGCCCACCAAATAGCGTCTTCGGCTGTCTTTATATTACTTTCAGGCTTATTTTCAACCTGCAAAATTGCTATTGATGAAAAAATCAACAGCATGACAGCAATGATAGAGACTGTTGTAAACGTTCCTTGTGCTTTGTTTTTGAAAATATGGCTTACTAGTTTCTTTGTTGACCTAAAAGCCCTTAAAATTCTAAGTAATCTGATGATTCTCAATAGTCTTGCTGCTCTAAAATAATCTATGACAGGAATTATTGAAATTAAATCAATCCAGCCCCACTGCATGAATTTTAACTTATCAGGTGCGTTCTTAAAACGAATTATAAAGTCTATCAAAAAAATAAAGCAAACCGTATTATCAATATAATCCAGGAGCCTTGAAGTTTCTTTTGGCAAAGTACAAAATGTATCAATCAGGAATGAACCTAAAATATAGATTGATAAAACCAGTATTAATAAATTGAAATAGGTTAGTTTTTCGGATTTCGTTTGGGATTGTGTCATAAATTATCAATGTAGCATATCATTAAAAACAGAATTTAACTTTTCGAATTTTAAAATACTAAAGTTTTTACCAGGCAACCAGAGATTATTTTGATATTCATATAAAATTGAAAAATCTGTACTTTGAAGATACTTTTGTAAAATGTTCTTTGCCTTTTCACGATTAATTTTTATTGTCAATTTATGTGCATTGACATACTTTTTATAGTCGTCGTACTCTACAGGAACTGCGGTTACTGTAATTTCATTTATATCGGTTTGAGCAAATGCCTGAAAAGCCACATACACTATATCCCTTTTTACTATTTCCTCCTTTACACTTTCTAAATCTTCTTGCAAAATTGGTTTGGATACTTGTACATGCAAAGAATTTATATCTGTTGAAATAAATTTTAAAGTATTCTTTTCTTCACTAAAATCATTTGCATCCAGTAACATCTCTTTAACACTGTTGAATTTGGGCAAAATCATTGCTTTTGCATTTTTACTCTCTATTTGATTCTCTTCTGAAGATTCTATATTTTGCTCAAGTTCAGTTTCAGCATTGCTGTCTGTTTTACAACTTGTAACAATTGACAATACTATAATTATAATTATTTTTTTCATTTATTTACGTTTAATGATAAAAAGGCGTTTCAACTACCGGCGCAAACCAACGAAGTAAATGTTCGAAAATACTTATTAGTGAAAACACTAAAAGAACTAAAACTATTCCTTTCAAAATAAAGTAGCCAATATTGTTTTTTTCAATTTCATAACTATCAACTCTATTTCCCATAGAGAATTTGAATATTGCGTTTACGACATACCAAGATAAAAACGTAAAAAAGAACGTAAAGCCAGTAAATATAGCTATTCGTTGCATTACTTCCAGAAAAGTATTTTCTATTGTTTGGGAATAAATAATTACTTCAATTGCATTCTCTGTTTGCTCTAAAGCTACTTTTAAAAGCATAAAAAAAGTAATAAAAATAGAAGCTGACCAAATAGCATAGGACGTATTAATCTTATCCTCCGTTTCAGATTTTACTTTTAGTTTTTTTGCCAGAAACTGAATTGCCATTATCATTAGAGCTGTTGCTACAACCGCTACTAGGCATGTAAAAAATAAGCTTTGTTTGTTCATTTTACTTTGATTTTAAGGATATTCTCCAATTATTAAGATTTGAAATTTCATTTGGAATTAATCCCGGTTTGACATTTTGTGTGGTAGTTTCCCAAAGAATGTATTTTTGATTGTTATATGAATATGATAAGCCATTAAGTGGAAGATTAACGCCTAAGATTGAATGCCCATAAAATTCACTACTCATTAATGCTACATCATAATTATAGTGTGAGAGTACTGTATAAAGCAATAATGTTCTTGTATCACAATCACCATTTAGATTATATAGAAACTCTACTGGCGTATTAATCCCAAATCTTTGGAAGCCACTACATTTTGCTTTAGGATTAGAGAGGTATCTTCTTGTAAAATTATCACTGTAAAGATTTGCGTCACAATTGTCCTCTAAAATTAGAACATACGGAATATCCTGTACAAATGATACCACCATTTCTGCAAATTTAATATTGGATAGTTTTCTATTTGATTGAATACTGTCAAATAGTTTATACAGACCATCTAACTTGGTTTTATCATTTTCTTTCAGACTATATACAATCTCATCATAACTGCTAATGTTTGAAGAGCTGATTTGTAAATTAGTCTTATATAAACCTGCCTTTCTTACATCACTTTGTTTGAGTGTATAATAACCTTTGTAATTATTGCTATCATAATCCCTCCATTCTCTGTATTTTTTTATCAGATAATCTTTTTCATTATTTTTTTGAGTATTTGAATTATCAATTTTATTCTCTACTATTGGCTCTATTGTTTGCGTTGTCTCTTCCTGGGTGTCAACTGTAGTTGGTGGTGGATTATATCTAACAGAATTATCATTAAAAGCATTAATAAGCGATCCAATAAACGCAATAAGAAGAACTATTCCAATAGCTCTAAAAATCCATTTTAAGTATGGTGCTAATAGACCGATTAATAAAATTGCCAAATAAAATAGTATAAAATATCCCAAGCCTGGGAGAACTGCTATTAGGAATCCTAAGAATATTAAAACTCCAATAAGCGAGATAAAATCACCTAAACATCCTGAGTTGCTATAAAATGTATTGTAACCTGCCTTATTTCCATAATACTCCCATTTCCCCCAAACATTATCGTTATGATTTCTGCATTTAAATTCTTTACGGATATAGCTGCCTTTGGTTTCTGTTTTTCCTGTTTCAACATTACTTGGTATACACGGAATAGGTTCAGGAGGAATAGGCGGGTCATCTGATTGAACAGTGCCTTCAAGTACTGGACCAACTATTTCCTCCACTTCTTCTCTTTCAAAATCAAAAACATATCCAGTTATGTATGCATTGAAAGAACCAAAAACTTGTTCACCTTCCGTTTGATGCAACTTTCTAATAATTGAAAATTCAAATAATTTTGGTTCAAGCACATTGATACCAAAAGTTTTATCATTGGCGGAAATGATTACTGGTAATGTTTCCGGCAGCTTACTCTTTGGGAAAACTGATCCTTTTATTTTCTTTTGATTGTCAATATTTTTGAAATCATTTGGAAAAACAAAAGGTTTGTTTTTACTGAAATCATCAATTGAATTGCATGTTACCTCAGCTTCGTAGATTTCAAAATCATATAAATCAGATTTATCATAATCATCAGGAATTTTGTCTCCTCTATACTTTCCTGAAACCATTCCTTTTAAAAAGGTTTTTCTTGGAGTTAAGATTTCTTTGGTGACTTTAATGTAATCTAACCCATCCTCTCCAACAAAAGGTTCTTCTTTGATGATATTTATTTTTTTTTCTATCATTGGAGTTGATTATAAATTTTCATCATTTTCAGGTTGGTTGTAAACAAAATCTAAAAGACCTACTTCGGTATTTTTTATAGATACATTTTGAGTTCTTTTTGTCCTGAAAGGACAATCTAACCAGTATTCATACTTTATGACAATTTCGTTTTTGTATTCTTCTAATATTTTAGATGTTAAGTAATGGTGTTTTGAGAGGTTTACTTTTTTTAGTTTTTCAAGTAATGGAAGCAAACGATTCATTGAATTACCATTAAATTTTCTAATATTTTCAGTTAAAATTCCTGAGAATTGTTTTTTAGCATCATCATATTCTTCTAATATAATTCTATGCTCAATAAGCATTCTTTGAAAATAGTAATCTGACGTTCTAATATCTCTAGCATTTATAGTTTTAATTTTCTTTTCTAACCAATCAAAATCTGTTGTACTAATCAACTCTGCTCTCAGTTTAATCAATTCATGGTTTTCTTTATTGATTTCTAAAAACATTTTAGCTGAAATATCTCTGGCGTAATATTTGAGCCCAATCGGAAGTAAAAAGGCTAAACATACAATTACTGTTATTAGCCAAGACACGGGGTTTTCAATCAGCAACAATTGTAATGTTTTAATATAAAAATTGCTTTTATCTAATAACCTATTTAAATTATTATAATTGCTGATTTTTTCTATAACTAATCCTTCCAACTTAGACTTGTAATTATCGAAGTCAGATTTTAAAGTTCCAGAAATTGTTATACTTTTTAGATTTTGAACAAAACTTTCATCACTTGTAATTTGATTATCCAAAAGAGTTTCTAATTTGTCTATTATAAGTTTCTTTTTCTGATTTTCATTTCTATTTAAAAAGACATGATTGTCAATATTATTTAATTGATTTAGTTTTTTAGTAGATTCTTGTAAAAAGATTCTATCAGTATCAATTTTTGCTGTAATTGCTGATAAATAACTTGAAACATTTTGGGCATGATTTATACTTAATTGAGTATTTACTTTATTGTTAAACTCTCTTTGATTTATAACTTCTGCTTCAATTAGATGTTTATTTGTTAAACTGTAAAGCTTAACTCTTTCTTGAATTTTATGCTTTTCTAATTGGGTCTCTACAGTTGATGAAAGAGCTGAAAAATTTAAAGGTTGAGCAATTATCATAGCTAGCAGCATCATAAATGCAATACGTAAAAACATAGATAATGATAAAAATCCTGCTTTTTCTTCGGACTCATTATAGAAGGCATTGTCCTTTCTTCTTTTCTTTTTAGAGGCTAAAGGTATAATGGCAGGTGAAATAGTATGCAACAACAGTAAATACATAATTACCACCATTGCACCCCAAAGTAAACCTATTGACATACTAACGCATTCTGAACCTTGAAATAATGAATAACTAAAAAGTGTTGCACTAAAAAAACAACCGACAAAGATTAACAGCACGAAAAAACCAATCAGGGCAAAACGACGCTGAATTGTTGATTTACATCTTTTCAAAATATAGTTGTCCTCACCAGAACAAGTGAAAAGAAAAAGTCGTAAGCTATTAAGTGCTTTATTCATTTTTATTCAATAGGTTTTATATAGTCATCTGGATTGTCATCTATTTTTTTCATTTCGCGTTCTTTGTATTTTTGAACGGCATATGCAGTTAACTCCTTTTGGATATTGGTAACCATCATTTTTTCATAAATTATTCGTTCTGCTTCATGATTAATGGTGAGATGTCGTTCTATTCCTTCTTTATCTTTATACTTATCATATTGTACTTCAATTCCATATTCCGCTTTTAATAATTCATCTCGATTTTCAGCCAGATAATCATAGGTGGTTTTAGTCAACATTAATTTGAAGAAAATTGGTGTTAGCTCTATTGCCATAAAAAGAAGGGTTATAAATAGCGATATCCAAAAGCCTGCTACTTCATGAGCAATTTTGATTCGCTCGAGAAGTCCGTCTAAGCCATTAGCGATTTTTGTATTATTATTTCTTTCTATTTCTTTCTCTATTCTTAAATCCTCTTTTCTTTTATTTAAAACTTCTATATCCTTTTTATTATCAGAATTAAATTGATTGAGTAAAAGTTCGTACCTAAGTCTTTCACTCTTCAATGATAATGCTACAGGTCCTTCACCTCTACCTCTGCCACCTTGACCTTTAGTCATTTCCTCAGTATATAAATCATTATATTTTTTTATATTATCAATATAAAAATTTCTTTTTGAGTCTAAATCTCCAAATTCAACAACAAGTGCTTTCTCTCTATCAGCATAAGTTTTATCAACTTTCGCTTGATACTCTGCTTGTTGTTCTAACTGCTTTTCTCTTAACTTAATATCAATCTCAGTTTTAAACATTCTTATTTCTACCGGTTTAGAAATTGTAAGTGCTATAATCATTCCCATTAATATCCTAGGTAATGCACTTTTCAATTCTCCAACTGTAATAGCTTCAGTTCCATCACCTTTTCCTGTACTTGTAACAATAAATCTATCAATATTAAAAATCATTAACCCCCAGATTATTCCAAAGAATAATGCTAGAAAAACGGTATTCATGTCCACAGGGTTTTCTATGGCTGAGCCTCTTTTTTCAAAAATGGTATAAAAAGCGTAACCTCCAGCTAATCCTGCCATAGCTCCAGTTGCAAAAACAATTCCTCCAAGACACATGTATTTTATTTGGTCTGAATAGGTAGCTCTTTCTAGTAGATAGCGGTCACCACCTGCACATTTCCAAAGAAAGCGCATCACGCTTCCAGATTTCGGTAATTCGTAATAGTCTCTTTTCATATAAAATCAGTTTGGTTAAAGGTTGTGTTTGATATTATTAATGGTCTATGATTTACTTCAATGTTTGGAATTTCTACAGTAGGTTTCTTGATATCGCAGTAAATATCAGGATGAGTCAATTTAGGTGTTGATTTTTCTTCTAATTTTAAGTTTAAATTAGAGAAAACTGTTTTGAAAGTTGAATTTTCAAGAGATAGCAGTGGTTCAAATTTTAGTTTATAAATGTTTTTTCTAAAAAAACCATAGACCACTAAATCAAATTCTTTCTCTATGTTTTCTAAGTCGAAAATCTTGATTTGCTTTTCTAAAGTTTTATTTTTTCCAAAACGGAAATAAATAGCATTTCTAAATCTGTAGTTTATTACTATATAACTATTCTCAAAAATGTGCTCTTTTGCATAGTTTAAATAGATTTTCTCAATTCTTTTTCTTCGCCGAAAAAGAATAATAAAGAATCGAACAATAACAACTTTAATAAAGTTTAACTTTTCGAGAAGATATGTCAAATACTGTGAAAACAACCTTATTGCTTTTTAAATGAATAACTAAGAAATAGTATTGATGCCACTATATCTATAGGCATCCATAGCGATTTTTGATAAAGGTAGATTGGGATAATGGGATTGAAAACTATTGAGGTAATTCCAAAAAGTATGAGCCAAATAGTTAATCCTGCTTTGAATTCTTTAGCAATTATAATCAACGATGTGATAGTTACAAGTATTCTAAGAAAAGTATAATAACCTATTGGCAAAGGGGCTAAAGCTAACAATAATGCAATTACAACTATTAAAAGTGTTCCTTTCATAAATAACCTGCTTATTGTTAGAGAATTATAAAAATAATTATTTTTTTTAATACAAAAAGTATTATTAATTTTTCTTCTTCTTAGAAGGTTTTTTACATACCCCACAACTTCCTCCCTGTTTAGCACAATGCTTACATCCTGTACAATTTTTGCAAGCGCTACAGTAATCTGAACCAGAACAGCCACGTGCTTCGCATGTTGATGCAATGTTTTGCTCAACTTTATTTTCGTTAGTTTGATTACACGAAATCAATAGTAAAATAAAAATGGATAAAAATGTTTTCATAATTTTCTATTTAAATGTTTGGTAAATTGAAATTCCCAATACTATATAAAAAACAAAACTTAACAGACATCCTTTTGAATTTGCTGTCTTTCTGTATGATAGCCCGGGTACACCGGTTTTAAGAGAATATCCTTTTGTACTAAAAGAGCCTAGTTTAGTTCTTACACTTGGTGATACTCCGGATTTACTTAGGTTAATTCCAAATCCTTTACCTATATTAATTCTTTTATTAAATCGGAAGCCCATATAATCAGATATTAAAACCAATTTTAACATTTTAGACTGCAACCAAAATACAGTCTAATATTTTTTATTAACACAAATGCTCCTTTTAAATTCGTTTACCACCGGAACAACTGTATGCAAAGCCATTCCGGAGTAAACGTTCCACAATTATTTTGTTATAATTTTATTCCACTTCATACAACCTAACGGTTTCCAGTAACTCTTTTTCAAATTGGTAAATATCATCTACCGATTGAATAGGTTCTCTCTTTTCATTTTTGTCATTATTGAAAAGGCCTATATACTTTTTACCTCCATTAAGATGTAAACGACATAATGGTTTGCGGTTATTGTCATCTAAGAGAATCCCAAAATAGGATTGCGTATCACGACAAATTATTCTATTTACAGGAAGCTTGCGTCTCAAAATGGCAACTACAATTCTATATCCTTCCATTTCTTCTTCGCTGGTAAAAATTTTACTTTCATCTTCAACAGTTTCAATTTGATCGACTCTTTGATTTTGGGCTTCTTTGTTCAGCGCAGCATTTAGTCGGTCGTTGATTTTCTCATTGATGAATTGATTAAATCCTTTGCTGACCAATTCTTTGAATTCTTCCATTACTTTTTCAGTCAATCTACCGGAATATACTTTATTAGCAAAAAGCTTCACAAAATCAAAAGAGGGATTGGTCAATTCATTATCAATTTGCTTTCTTATTTCTTTGATATACTTCAAAGAACTGGCATTACTGACTATATTATTGACATCAAAACTTGATTTATGAAATTTGGCAATTTCGTTAATGCTATTGTCTTTTAGATTGGTGATATCAAATTCGAGAAATGGCTTTTGATCCATTTTGTTTTTCTCATCCAAATCGGTAAAAAATTGGTAAGTAATTCCGTTTGTAAGCAAAGCAAAACGAGTTTTTGAAACATGAAAATATCTGAAAAGTTGTGAACCGTGAACAGATAAATTATCTTTCCAGTTTTTGCATTCAATGATTAAAATTGGCTCCCCATCTTGAATAATCGCATAATCCACTTTCTCTCCTTTCTTCAATCCTAAATCAGCGGTGAATTCGGGAACTACTTCAGTAGGATTGAAGGTGTCGTAACCTAATATGTTTATAAAAGGTAAAACAAAGGCATGCTTCGTTGATTCCTCTGTACCGATTTTGTCTTTTAGCTGATTGATTTTATCGGCGAGGGTTTTGAGTTGTATTTGTAGTTCCATGGGTTGGTTTATGATAAGTCTTCTGTTCCGGCTACCGGTGCATCACTCTTTGTTTGTTTAATGCCATTATCTCTATCAGTAGAAGTTGAATATAAGTTGCTTAAGCCAATTGTTTGCCCGTTACTTGGTGATTTTAAGACAAAAAAGAATTTAGAATTTTCAGACACCTTTTTTTCATAATTCTTGTCATCTGATGAATTTGTCTTTACAGACTCTATCCCATTCTTACAATTTTGTTTAGAAGTATACATTTCGCTTTTTAGAATAATTTCTTCATCGGAAGACCATAAATTGAAGTAAAATTGGTCGTTAGTGCTTTTTTTGATAATAAATTTTGGGAATTTCATGTCTATTATTTTTTTAAATTAATACTCAAACTTAAGTTCATTATAAATGAGTTTTTTACGGTTTTCCGTAAAGGCATAAAAAAACACCCTTAAGGGTGTTTATAAAATAACTGTTTAGACGATTACATCTTCTGATAACCTGCCTCACCGTTGCGTTTTAATTTGACTTTATAATTGTCGCAACGATCACAACGGTAGCTGGATTGCCATGTTAAAGATAACTCATGTACGCCTTGAGTTCTGCCAATCCTTGAAGTATTCCAATCATAAGAATATCCAAAAGTAAATTCGCTGGTTTTAAAAGAAAGAACCGGATTTAATGAGGTTATTAAGTGGCTATTGGATGCTCTGCCTTCAGGGTTTGTCACAGCTATTAGTCCAAAACTAAAGCGACTGAAATCCATCACTGTTCCAATGTCCAACCTATTGTATTGTCCTTGTCGCATATAATTGGCTGTTATCAGTAGATTTGTACCTTCAGGGATTAGTTTAGAAGGAGAATTGAAAAACTCATAATAAAATCCTCCATGAACAGAAATGAATAAATCTAAGGGTACATTAGCATTTTCTCTGAAAGAAATGTCAGGTCTGTTTAAGTGTTTTACGGCTACACCAAACCATGCATCTTCCTGATCGAATACAAACCCGGCAGAAAAATCCATGAAGTTAATTTTATTGCTATAATCCATTACACCCGGGTCAACACTTCCAGGGCTAATCGCTCCAGTATTGATATTGATTTGGTCTTCCAATAAAAGATTATTAAAATTAAAGTCTTTCCTTCCATATCCTGCTTCGAGACCTAATCTCAGTCTCCAATCATAATCCAAATCAATGCGATAGGAAAAGGTTCCGTTGAACTTAAAATAATTGTAACCGGTAAATACTTCATTATGATTTAAAACGGTTATTCCAACACCTATTTCATCTTTTATTAGATTGTTGGCAAAACCAAACTGAGTGTCTATTTTACGATTGCCATCCGGCCATTGACGCCTGTGAATTAACCCTGCATTCCATGTATTAGAAATACCGGTAAATGCAGGATTTAATGTTTCCGGAACAAGATAGAATTGCGTGAATATAGGGTCTTGCGCATTACTAAAAGTTGTAATCAAAGAGAATGCTGCAACGAGAATAAATTTAAATTTCATGTGGTTTAGCATTATTTGATTAAAACAAAAGTTTGATTTTCATTCACTATCGTTCCATAGAATGTTTCGGCAGTTACTTTACTATAATAGTTTCCGTTTTCGGCATTGAAGCCTTTTATTTTTCCATCCCAACCTACCAAAACCTCTCCTTTTTCAGTATAAATGAGCGAACCCCAAGTATCATAAATATCCAATTGAACCTCTTTCAGTCTTTTAGTAACCGGTCGGTAAGTATCATTTAAAGTATCGCTATTTGGGGTAAAGGCTGTTGGCACTACTAGCAGATATCCCTTTTCAACAATTAAAGTTATGGTTTGCACATAGACACAGCCAAAAGGATAAGTAACGGTTTGCGTCACTACATAATCTCTAGGGATAAGATAGGTATGAACCGGATTTAATTCTGTTGAAAAAGTGCCATCGCCAAAATCCCAAGATACTGATACATAGTCGCCAGTAATGGTGCTGTTAAATTGGATTGGATCTCCTATTGAGTAAATTCCATAAGTGGTATACCCAAAGGAAGTTGCTTCAAAAGAAGCATAGCCAATTTCGGGGTTATCAACGTCTACGGTATAAGTTGCGCTACACCCAACATTGTCTGTAACAGTAAGAATAACAGTTCCATTGGTATTTGAATTCATTATTTGACCATTAGACCCACTAACATTTCCGCTTGACCATTGGTATTGGAATGGCGGTACACCGCCACTAGCTTGAGCTACAAAATTTTGAGTTACTTGATGACTAGCACAGTCAAAATCAGTTTGAGTTGATACGACTATTTGAATAGGATCAGGTCTGACTAAAGCGTATTGCCCTGAAGTGACACAATTATTTGCATCAGTTACCGTCACCAAATAATTTCCTGCATTCAGACTTGTTAAGTCCTCAATGGTTGAACCATTGCTCCAACTATAATTAAATGGCGCAGTGCCTCCGGATACAATTAAATTAATTGCTCCACTATTGGCTACATTACAATCCAATGGATGGGTTATGTTAGCAGAAAGAACTAAAGGTTGCGGCTGTACAATAGTGAATATTCGAACTATAAAACAAGGAGTACCATCTGATATAGTGGCTGTATATGTTCCGGGAGGTAGATTGTTTCTGATTAATCCTGATGTACTTCCGTCACTCCATGTCAGGGCTACCGGCGCAATACCTCCTGTTAAATTAAGATTAATGCTTCCGTTGTTTGCGCCGTAACAAGTTACATTAGTAACTACAGGGTTAACTGTAAATACAGGTGCTTCTGGTATAATTATAGTTTGAACTTTAATACAGCCAACATTATCTGTAACGGTTATGATATATGTTCCAGCTGACAAATTGGTTTGATTCAAAGTGGTCGCCAAATTATTCCACTGGTATTGATAGGGAGCGTTTCCGCCTGATATCATTACTGATATTGAAGCATTATTAGCGCCATAACAAGTTATTGGTGTAGTGGTATAACTGATGACTATTTCTGTAGATTGATTAATTTCAACGGTTAGGTTTTTAATACATCCTTGATCGTCTGTTACTATCAAATTGTATGTGCCAGCCGGAATATTACTTAAATTTTGACCCGAACTTGTAAAACCATTAGGACCTGTCCATGAATAAGTATAATCGGAAGTAGTTGGATTTGGAGTGCCTCCGGTTACATTTACAGTAATGGCTCCGGTTGCTGCCCCATAACATAAAACATTGGTTTGACTTAGTAAATTGACCGCTAATATTGGTGGTTGCGTTATTGTAAATGTTGCTGTTTTGGGGCCACAACTATTGGCATCTGTTACCGAAACAATATAGGTTCCGGGACTCAAATTTGAAATATCTTCACTAGTCGAATAAGGTGACCCATTATGAGTCCAGGTATAGAAATGACTTCCGGTGCCACCGGTAACAGTTATATTAACACTTCCGTTAGCGCTTCCAAAACAAGTGATATCATTTTCACTATCCACAGTGATTACAATTTCTGTTGGCTCTGTGATAATATAGGAATCTGAAAAAGGACATCCTCCTGCATCATCAATAGTAAGATTATAAGTCCCCGGTACTAAACCAGTAATATTATTTGCTGATGAGACAAATCCAATTGGACCGGTCCAATTGATTAAATATGCCGGTCCTGTTGAAAAAGGAATACCACCGGTTATATTAGTCGTAATAGAAGCATTATTAATCTCGAAACAAGTGCTGTTTGTCGCCACAACATTAGGATTAATAGCAGGATTGACCGTTACAGTTATTGTGAAATCATTGCCGATACAAACACCCGAAGTTGGGGTAATTGTATAAGTAACTGTAGCCGGACTAGTAGTAGTATTAACCAAAGTCTGACTGATTTGATTTTGTGGATTTGGTGCTGAAGTTGCCCCAGTTACAGCTCCACTCGGATTTACAACAGGGTTTGACCAAATATAGGTTGTACCAATAGGAACAATATTGCTACCGGAATTTGTTGGGGTAACTGTAAATGTAGCTCCACTGCAAATAGTAAGCATTTCTGATGCAATTTCAGGATTTGGGTTTATGGTTACCTCAGCTGCATTTGTAACAATAACTGAACATCCTCCGGTTATTGCCGAAAAGGTTACTACACAATAATAATAGTTTGTTCCTGAAACACCAGATGGTGGATTATATGTTGCATTTGTTGCTCCTGAAATTAAAGTCCCTCCGATATTTGAATTACTTGAATTAATATACCATTGATAGGTTGCAGTACCTAAACCATTAATAACTGTAAAAGACAAAACCGTCGGAGTCTGACCCAGACAAATTGTACTTGACAATGGTTGATTGGCAATAGCCGGTGCTAAATTAACTGTAACAGCAGCTATGTTAGTAGTTGCACTACATCCAATTCCATTTGGTTGGGATATTATACAATAGTAGTACAATGTACCGGCGTTATTTGTTGGAGGTATGTATACCGGATTTGTTTCTCCTGAAATTGCTGTGCCTGATGAAGTATCGTTAATTGAAGAAACATACCATTGATAAGTGTAATTAATTCCAATTCCACCTGAAACTGAAATTGACAATGCTGTGGCTGGCCCATTTTGACAGAGTGTTTGTACTGCGATTGGCTGTACATTTACAATTGGATCATTCACCACTATTACCTCTGCAACGTCACTTGTAATAATACCACAACCTGCTCCATTTAAACTAATAGTTACGTAATAGTAAAAGCTACCTGTAGCACTAAATACTGGTGGTGCATAACTTGAAGAATTGGTTCCAACTGGAGTGCCGCCTGTCGTAGTATTCACGGTATTACTATACCACTGATAGGTTGGTGTTCCAACTCCTCCAGTATAAGAAACTTGTAAAGCAGTAATTGAACCTCCAACGCAAATACTTTGAGTATTTAACGGTTGGACATCTATTATAGGCAGTGAATTAATTGTTATGACAGCTGAGTTCGAAGTAATACTGGTACATCCTCCAGCAGAAAAAGTAATCATGCAATAATAAGTATCAGTAACTGTATTGCTCGGCGTATAAGTATCATTGATTGCTCCCGGAATTAAACCATTAGTATTGTACCATTGGTAACTTGCTGTTCCGGTCCCGTTGTTATAAGCAACCGTTAAAGGGGATAAAACAGACCCTTCACATACGGTGGCCGATTGAGGTTGGGTAGTAATTATAGGTGCCGGAACAACAATTACTGTCGATACGGCGGTAGTCACTCCACATCCCAATCCGGATTGTGTTACTATGCAATAATAATATCTTGTTCCCGTAGCTACAGTCGGAGGTGTAAATGTACTTGACGTTTCTCCTGATATTACAGTACCGCCGGTATTGTTATTATTAGTATTACTATACCATTGGTAATTATAAGTACCTACCCCACCCGAAGCAGTAATTGTTAAAGCTGTGGCAACTGAATTCTGGCATTGTGTTTGGGTGGTTAACGGTTGACTACTAATCGTAGGGTCTGGTGATACTACAATTTCTGCTGTATTACTATTTACCGTTCCACAGCCATTACCATTCAAAGTCACTACTGCATAATAGTAATAATTTCCAGCATTGTTGAAAACAGGCGGTGTATAAGTTGCTGAAGTTGCTCCGGTTATTAATGTTCCTCCTGAATTGCTGTTTGAAGTATTACTATACCATTGGTAACCGGCAGTTCCAACACCTCCATTATAAGAAATTGTCAAAGCACTAATAATGCCTCCAACACAGATATTTTGAGTCAAAAGTGGTTGGGTATTGATAACAGGTAAATCATTAACCACTACCGCTGCTGTATTTGAAGTAGCACTTGTACAACCACCTGAAGTAAAGGTCACGATACAATAATAATAAGTAGTTCCTACAGGTGAAGAAGGTGGTGTAAAGGAATTGTTAGTTTCACCTGACAATAATGTTCCACCAGCATTTGAATTGGAAATACTGCTGTACCATTGATAAGCAGGGGTTCCGATCCCATTTATGTAATTAATTGTCAAAACGGTTGTTGTCCCATTTAAACAGACTGTTTGACTAACCAAAGGTTGAGTTGATATTGATGGTGCCGGAACAGTAACTACAGTTGCAGTCGCACTGGTAACTGAGCATCCCAAACCGGTTTGCATTATGATACAATAATAGTATCTAGTTCCAATAGTTGTGGTTGGAGGTGAATAAGAGCTACTTGTTGCTCCGGGTATCATGGTACCGCTTGTTGTATTGTTATTTGCATTACTATACCATTGGTAACTGAAAGTCCCAACTCCACCACTAATCGAAATTGTTAACGGAGCAGCCGTTGTATTCTGACATTGGGTTTGAGTAGCTAAGGGTTGAACTGAAATAATTGGGTCAGGTGAAACTACTATTTCTGCTGTATTACTCGTCGCAGTACCACAGCCATTTCCATTTAAACTTACAATAACATAATAGTAAAATGTCCCGGCCGTAGAAAATACCGGTGGTGTGTAAGATGGTGAATTTGTCCCAACCGGTGTCCCTCCGGTAGTTGCGTTATTAGTATTACTATACCATTGATAAGAAGCCGTTCCGACACCACCAGTATAAGACACTGTTAAGGCATTTATCACACCTCCAACACAGATATTTTGTGTAACCTGAGGTTGCGTGTTAATAGTTGGTAATGGATTGATAGTAACTGTTGCAATTGAAGAAGTTAAACTTGAACATCCACCAGATGATAAAGTAATAATACAATAGTAATATAACGTTCCTACTGTACTTGATGGCGGACTATAGGTAGCATTTGTAGCTCCGGGAATTAATGTTCCACCACTGGTAGAACTCGTTGTATTTGAGTACCATTGATATGCGGGTGTAATCGCAGATGTATTCAAAACAACGGTCAAAACTGTCGGTGTTCCACCCAAACATACTGAACTGGAGGCAGGTTGTGTTGTTATAGATGGAGCCGGATTGACATTGACAACATAACTAACCGTTGGCCCAACACAATTATTAAACGTTGGTGTGATTACGTAGGTAACTGCACCCGCATTAGGATTAGTTGTTGTGATGGTCTGAACAGGAATTGTACTGCCCGTTCCTGAAGCAGTAAATCCTGTGATGCCTGCTGTTGCTGTTGCAGTCCAAGAAAATGTAGTTCCCGGTGGATTGGCTGTCAGGTTCACCAATGTAGTTTGAGAACCTGAACAAATGGTTTGGCTCAAACTAGTATTTGTGATAACTGGTGCTGTATTCACCGAGAAAGTTTGAGTAGCAGTATTTGAAGCACCACACTCGTTCGTTGCGATTAAAGAAACCGTATAAGGACCTCCAGTAGGATAACTTATAGTTCCAGGATTTAATGTACTTGCTGTTGATGGTGTTCCACCAGGAAAACTCCAAACATAAGTCAATGTGCCTCCTGTAGGCGCGCAGTTAGTAACTGTACCTACAGGTGTTATATTTGCGGTGCCACAGGCATTAGTTATGGGAGCTATTGAAGCGGTTGGTGGTTTTTTGACAACGACTGTTTGAGTTGTATTTGTACTGCCGCATGAGTTAGTAACTGTCAATCTAATTAGATAGCTTCCTGATTCTACAAAGTTAAATGAAGCATTAGGAGTTGTTTGATTTGGAATAGATACCGTTGTAGTTGCACAATATAAAGGTGTGTGGGTTACTTGCCACAAATAAGTTGGTGCTGAACATTGATTCGTCAAATTAGTTGTATTTGTTGCTGTTACTGCAAGTGGAATACACCCTGAACTTGTATCTAGAGTAAATTGAGGTACTAAGGTTGATTGGACGCATATCACTTTTGTTATTTCATCAATACCACATCTATTTCCAATCTTGAGCTTGATTGTATAAGTTCCTACAACAGAGAAAACAGGACATATTGATGTACTGCCACTTGTCCAAGAGTTAGTATTTGAAGAGCCAAAATCATTTCCTAATGTGCCACTGCTTAAAGTATATCCTGTATTAGGAGAAATTGTCCAAATTAATTTAGGAGTTGAACAACTTGTAGAGGAAGCCGAATCTCCTCCTGTAGAAGTATTAGTAAAACATATTTGGTTACCAACACATACAGTCGTCTGCGGCAAATTAAAATTAGCTATTGGTGGTGTAGATATCCGTATTGGTACAACGGAAGCAGATGATTGATCACATGGATTTATTGCTGCAATACTAGCAAAAAAAGAATTTTGATAAGTTGTAGTACCTGAAGTACTTGTTGTTCCACATGAACTGACTAAAAAATTATGTGTTACTGAGGCTGGAGGAGGATGATTAAAATTTATTGGAGCAGAGCCATCATTAAATGTGACAACGTAAGTTGTACCAGGAGGGTTATTATCAGTACCTGTTATTGGAAATGTTAATGAAGAAGAAATACAAATATCAGTGTTGCCGGGATTTCCTAATCCTACTGCTGGATTATTTCCCACGAACACCTTATAATTTTTTACAATATTACACCCATTTTGGGCAGTTATTGTATATGTCAATGTCCATAGTCCTACTTGGTAGGTATGAGATAAACTTGTCCATGTTGTACCTGTAAAATTAGGAGAACCGTCGCCCCAATTAATTGCATAATTTGTATTTGTTGCAGTTGTAGTTGAAGCATTAAAAAAGTCTATTTGAGTTGCTTGATTATTACAAACTTTAAATGTTGGGAAGCCGTTAAAATTGCTCGCTTCTGCTGATGAATTCAAGTCAGCATTTGCTTGAGGATTTACCGTGATGATGGCATTTCCAGAAACATTAACTGAACTAGGAGGATTATCTGAATCTTCAACACTTACTAAACTGTAATTATAAACCCCCGGATTTGCAGTACTAACAGAAACCGTAACAGTACTACTATTGCCAGCAGTAACAACAGTTAAATTACTTCCGCTATTTATATTATAAGTAAAAGTATATGGTGCTGTTCCTCCACTTCCAGTAAAAGTTATAACAGGGCTAGCTGAATTTTGACAAACTGTAGTTCCACCTGATATCGTTGCCGTTGGTAGCAAAGTAGCTTTTGTCTTTGCGATCCCAAATTGACAAACCAACAGTAATAAAATGGCAATATAATTTTGTTTCATAATGTATTTTTATGAGTATCCTTTTGTTTGATCTAATAGCTTTGGGGAGCAACGTGAATGAATAAATTAGATTTAACCTAACTTATCATACAAACATAGTTAAATTTATCTTACAAACTAACCTCTGAAATTTAATTCACATTCTCTTTCGTAGCAATAATTCTTAGTCTGATGACTGTAGGCAATTGGGGCATTGAGTTCTGTTTTCATAAAGGTTAAATAATTGTACACGGAACGAACAGAAATTCCCAACTTCAATGAAATATCATTGGAATTTCCGGCTCTGTTTGCTTTTAAAAGCTCATGTATTTTTATGACTACTCTTATATCCAAAACTTTACAATTTTAACCAATAGCTCTGCAACCGAAATGCAGTTAATACTTTTGTCAAAATTAAATTCAATACAATTGCAATCCTTACGGATTACCGTAAAGCCAAAAAAAAAATATAAATGAAGAGATTTATGCTATCCCAAAGTCTTTCGCTATAGCAATTAAATGAACTGTGTTATTGGCTCTGAAGTGGTCTTTAAGTTTACTAATTCTCTTCTCAATAGTACTTTTGCTATTGGGTGTAATGCCTAGTTCTTTGAATCGAGCTTCCATTTCGTCTTGAGAGACACCGATGGCTAATTGCTGGATAATTTTAACGTCATAATCATCAATTTCGCGAGAGGATTTTTCTTTAAAAATATGTTGTATACTAGGGGAAAAATAAGGTTTATCACTATCCGCTATTTGACCAATAGCTATTTTGAGATGGTCGATACTATTTCTGCCTTTTTGAACGTATCCATTTATATGACTGTTTTCAAAAAGTGATTTAATTCTGAAAGTTTTATCTTCAACGGAGTAAACTATGATTTTAAGGGCGGGTTGCAATACTCTAATTTGCTGAATGGCTTCGTCGCCGGATTTTACTCTTACGTCACGGTGGTCTTGTTCAAAAGATAAGTCGGAAATAAAAAGATCATAAGGCGAATTGTCTGCAATAGCTTTCTTTATTTTCAAAATGGCATCATCACAGTATTTGACATGGTCAATATTGGTTATCGATAATTCATTCAGCGCTTGAATTACCCCAATATTAATACTGTCTATATCTTCGGCTATTAATACTCTTTTAAACATGGCATTTTACTTTGGTATTTGAATGGTCACTTTGAAACCTTTATGGGTTTGATTGTCAAAAATAAAAGTTCCTTTCACAGCAAGAATACGGTTTTCCGCATTTTGCAAACCTTTTTTTGAAAATTGGTTATTGTCAATTCCTTTACCGTTATCTGTATATTGTATCTCGACAAATTTTGGTGTGCTTTCAAAACTAAGCATCACTAAATTGGCTTCACTGTGCTTTTTCATGTTTACCAATAACTCTTGTAAAACCCTATAAACAGCTATTTTCTTTTCGATTGCTATTTTTGACCAAATAATTGCATTTAGGTTTTTGGTAATGACATTTACTTTGCTGTTACTATACCCAGAGATCATTTCTTTTAAATCATTCTCGAATTTAGCATCAGTATTGATACTGCTGTTTTCTTTGGAAATATTTCGTGTTCGGCTATAAATCTTGTCGAGATTATCAATAAGTGTTTCTTTTTTATCGGGAAGTTGTAAATTTTGGGTTTCAGCGAAGGTCATAGCATTATAGACATCGTTGGCGAGTTCGTCGTGCAGCTTTTTTGAAATACGCGTTTCCGTCGTGTAGGAAATGGTTTTTAACTTGTTTTTGTTTCTGGAGCGTATTAAAAAATACGATAATATACTTAGTAAAACTGCCGAAAGGAAAAGGATAAAGTAGAGTTGCTTTTGTCCTTTTTGAATTTCAAGATTTTTAAATGCTGTTGTTGAATCATATTTAATCTTAGCGAACTGATTTTTAGCTGAACTTCTAGCCAATGACAAACTATCATTAAGTCTAAAAAACTCAGCCGAATATTGTTTCACGATGTTAGGTTCACTGTTTTCAATCAACCATCGCAAAGCTTCCAGCTCATCATCGGGACTGTTTATTTTTTTTGCACTTATTAGGGCTTTCATTGCATGCTTTTGTGCTACTGCTTTATCGGTTTCTTTAAAGTATTCAGACAAATGAATGTTCGATGGGATTTTACCAAAATCGTCCTTTAAACTATCTCTTATTTTTAATGATGTTACCAGATTAACATAGCCATCAGAATGCTTTGCTTTAAATTGGGCATAACCTAAGTTATCATATACACGGGCTATTTCAATCTTGTTATTTTGTAAAAACGGATTCTTAATTAGCGGTTTTAATATTTGAATAGCCTTAGCGTATTGTCCTTTTTCCAAATGAATCAATCCAATATTATTTTTGGCAATGACTTTCGATAAGCTATCTGTAAAAGACAATAAGGCCTTTTCGTAATAATACAAGGCCGATTCAAAGTTTTTTTGCTTGTCATAACTAACCGCAAGCATGTTATACGAATAAGGGAGATAAGTTCTTCCTTTGTAATGCGCTAATCCTTCTGCTATGGTTTCTTCGGCGCCATATAAGTCACCTACATATTGCTGAACAGTAGCCATCTGAAGCATAGCATACATATACCCCTCACTAGATTTGTCAATGCATTTGTCTTTGGCCTGATTATAATAAAAATAGGCACTATCTAATTGTTTTTTTTTGTAGAAAGCGGTATCCCCTTTGTTTATCAAGTGAGTATAATCATTGAATTCTTGATTATTTTTTTTTCCAGTACAAGAAAACAAACCAACAAGGATTATGAAAATTAAAATCGGGAAACATACCTTTTTTCGTATCATTTCCCGAAGTTATTAAATAATTTTTAGTACTGAATATAAAACTAAAAATTATATCGTTTTCCCGAAACCAGTTGCCGGTGGAGGTGGAGGTGGAGGTGGAACCGGAATGCCTTGTTGTCCACCGGTATCATCGGCTACTTGGTTTTGAGTTGGTGTCTGCATTTCATCAGCAGTGCAAGAGGTCATCGCAATTGACGACAAGATAAAAAACGAAAATAAAAGTATTTTTTTCATGATAATGTTTTATTAAAAATTTGACATAGCTGTGGCTGTCCGGGTCTTTCCCGAAGCCATTGCAAAGGCTAAAACCGATGCGGAATTTTGAGTATTTGAAATACTGTTTTGGGAAGTGAAGTGCGCTGTTACAGAACCGTTTGATTATACTTCCCGAATAAAAATTCAGTCCTGCATAGCGTCACTTTTTAAGAAGTAGTTTTGTACATTTGTTCTATCGCGATGTAGAACAAGAACTAATTCTGAGACAAAGGAATGGGGTTTTGGTATGAGTGTTTATAAGGAATTCCGGTATTTCCGATGTTTCCGATTAATTCTGAATAATTCCGAAAATTCAATTGTTTTTTATGAAGAAAATTACTTTCAAAGTTTATAAAGAGGAGATTATTAAGCGATTTGCTCTAGCTAAAAATGAAGATGCATCGGGTATATTAGCTAAACCTACCCCTGCTTTATTGCGAAACTTGTGTAGTTTGAAATGTGTTAAAGGACTGAAACCTGCTGATGAAGAGTTAATGAGAGTTTTTTTTGAAACAAAACCCGATGAGAATTTAAAGCAATCTATAGAGCGATGCAATATTGATAAGTTTAAGCCTATCATCTCATTCTTAAAAGGGGAAAAAGATACTGAAAACCCAACAAGAGTGGGCTTAGCTGCAATATTGGTAGATTTTGAACCAAGACCATATACTTTATTTATGGGAAATGAGAGAATAGGAAATGAAGTAGAATCGAAACCGCACAAGGATGAGGATCATATAATACAGGGTTTTACCTTAGAAGATAGCTCCAATAAAGGATTGTACAGAAGATGGCAGTATTTACTATTTATTTTACTGGGTATTTTTTGTTTAGGTTTTGTAGTAAAGCGCATTGTCTATCCTGAAAAACAATGCATGCAATGGCAAAATGACCACTATGAAAAAATAGATTGTCAAAGTGAAATTAACAATTTATACGCGGCCTCTCCTATTGTACCATTTGAAAAAAATACAGCAACACTAAGAAAATTAACAGTATGCGATACCACCACTTTTTATGAAGGTGAAAAAGCAATAATTTGGTATTGTAAGGTCAATGGTGTACCTGAGTATTTTGATGGTCCTGGATTTCATCCTGTTACAGAAAAAGGGTTGAGACCGGTGACTGACTATATTATAAGTAAGTATGTGAGATCAAAATAAACTATATTTCGTAACAATTTTACCTAAAGAGAAAATTCATTATACATTTCTTTCTCATTAACAAATCATGCTAACAGATACATTTCTCCAACTCGTTAAAAAATACTCCAAAGACCACGAATTGGCCAATAACTTATGGTTGGAAATATTTACTAAATATTCTGAATCTAAAAGACACTATCATACTGTTGACCATCTTGAAGCTATGATAACCGACTTAAAAGCGGTGCAGGACAAAATTGAAGATTGGGACACTACCCTTTTTGCTGTTTTTTATCACGACATCATCTATAAAGCATCGAGTATTACTAATGAAGGTGACAGTGCTAAACTGGCTATGCATAGACTTTCTGAAATTGGTTACGCTGCCGACCAAATAGCAAAATGCGCCAATATGATTTTGGCTACCAAACTACATGAACTTTCAGCCGATAGTGATACCAACTTTTTAACTGATGCTGACTTGTCCATACTAGGCAAAAACGCAGAAGACTATCAAAAATACACTGAACAAATACGAGAGGAATATACGCTTTATCCTGATTTTATGTATACCTCCGGGAGAAAGAAAGCGCTTCAACATTTTCTTCAAATGGAAAGCATATATAAAACTGAATATTTCCAAAGAAAATACGGAATAGAGGCTAAAACAAATATTGAAAATGAACTCCAAAGTTTCAAACAATAATTAAAATTAGACGTTAGAACGTTTACTCTATTATAATAAATACTTATCGTTTGTAACCTTATTTCATAATTAGCATCAAAATTGCAAATCAAAATTTGCAAAACCATGGGTTTTATTTTCCCTTACAAAGTCAAAGTCGTTAAAAAAAGATTCTTAAACGAACGGATTGTCAAACTATCAATCGAGAAACCATACAACTACAATTGCAAGTTCGGTCAGGTAATTGATTTAAGCATTGATGCACCAGAATTCGGATTAGAGGTGGACACTTTTACAATTATAGACGTAAGCGGAAAAACTTTTTTCGATATAATCGTTAAGAGTTGTCCAAATGACAGTAAAATTTCAGATTACCTCAGTATAATAAACACTAATGAAAGCATTTTTATATCCGAAGCATGGGATGCACAGGAATACGAAGGTCCGGGGCTGTTTATAGTGGAAAATATTTTTACAGCACGGGTTTTAAGTGTCCTAAAAAAAATTACTCCGGAATCGACAACCATTTCAAATCACAAACTTTTGTCGTTGAGCGAGACAAAATCAGATGTTTTTTTTGATTTGGAATTAAAAAAAATCTTAGGTACAAATTACAAAAACATTTATGCTGAGAATGGCATAGATTATTATACCTTACTTAAAAGAAGAGTAAAAAATTCAGGTCAAAACATTTATATATGTGGTTCTTATAAATTTGAAAAGAGGATAATCACTGCACTTCTAAATATTGGTTTTACTCACGAACAAATAAATACAGGAAAGTAATGAAGAACAAAAAGTTATATTTATTGGAAGAATCGCAGCAACAACGTAAAGAACTATTAGATAAAACAATAACATTCGGCGAGAATTTCCTCGATAACTTAACACATTTAAAGGCATATAATAAACCCCTAAGTGCTACTGTCAGTACAAATAAAAAATTGTTAATTAATGATAACACTGCTAATATAGAGGAAATTTTATTGCTATTGGAAGAAGAAGTATTGAAACCTGGTTTGAATACCGCTTCCGGAGCTAACATGGGATACATTCCTGGAGGAGGGATTTTCAGTTCTGCGCTCGGTGATTACATAGCCGCTATCTCCAACAAATTTGCAGGAGTATTTTATGCCTCTCCGGGAGCAGTAAACATGGAAAATGAATTAATCAGATGGACAGCAAATCTTGCCGGGTATACTGAAGGTTATGGTGGTAATTTGACTTCAGGGGGAAGTTACGCAAACCTGATAGCACTCTTAACAGCAAAAAGAGCAAAAAATATAAATATCCGAAATGTAGAGAAAACAGTTGTTTACTGTTCGCATCAATCACATCACAGCATACAAAAAGCCATTAATATTATCGGCCTAGAGGACTGTATTATTCGGTACATTAATATTGATTCTGAATTACGTATTGATGTGAAAGAATTGGAAGTACAGATTACAGAGGATTTAAAAATTGGTTTGAATCCTTTTTTAGTTATTGCCAATGCAGGATCAACAGATGCAGGTATGATTGATCCTCTACTTGACATTGGGAAGATCGCAGCGAAACATTCGATATGGTTTCATATAGATGCTGCCTATGGCGGATTTTATCTTATGACAAATAGGGGAAGAAAAAAGTTAAACGGTATTTCAGCCGCAGATTCTATAATCATGGATCCGCATAAGAGCCTATTTCTTCCCTATGGTTCCGGTATAGTTTTAATAAAGGATATCAAACATCTTATTGCAGCCAATCAGTACACTGCTAATTATATGCAGGATGCCGGTGAAGATGGTAATAGCTATTCTCCCTCCATCCTTTCACCCGAACTTAGTAAACATTTCAGAGGATTGAGAATGTGGCTACCATTAAAGCTATATGGCCAAAGTGCATTTAAAGAATATTTAGACGAAAAATTAGACCTTGCAAAATATTTTTATTCTGAGGTAAAAAAAATCGGTTTTGAGTTAGGCCCAAAACCAGATTTATCAGTTGTAATTTTTAGATATGTACCCAAAAATGGTAACGCAGACCATTTTAATCGCTTTATCGTAAAAGAAATACAAAATAATGGAAAGGTTTTTATTTCAAGCACAATCATTAACGGAAACTTTACTTTAAGAGCAGCTATTGTCTCTTTTAGGACTCATAAAACAGAAGTTGACTTTTTGTTAAATATGCTAAGTAAAATAATTAGTTCAGAAGGAGTAACATTGTAATGTGACTAAAGAAGGAATTATTCTAAAAGGACTTAACAATTCCTATTCTTACTCTAACTCCCGCGTCATTTTGTTGCCCATTCACATTTTGAATAATGGGACTCGAAAAAGTCAATGGAAAGCTCCATTGGTCATAACTGAAATTGGCACCCAGATTTAGAAAGCCAAGATAATAACCGGAATCTTGATCTATAATGTCATCTTCTCTTATTTTATCGAGCCATTCACCGTAGTAACCGCCAAAAATTGTCCATCTGTATTTTGTTTCAGTGATTTCATATGGTGAATCTTCAGATATCTGTTCTCCTTTAACTTGTAACTCCTTTATGCTATAGGAGATTGAAATATTTTGGACTGATATATTTCCATAATAATTTCCTTTAAATCCATTGGTGGTAAATTTAAAAGTGCCATTACCTTGAAGAGTGATATTGTTCTCCCATCGCTTTGAAATAAGTAACCCAATCATTGGGTCAAATGAGCCTGAACCGACAACAACAGTAGTATTATCAAAATTCGAACCTTTCTGAATTCCCGTAGGCAATTCGAGACCTCCTTGTAAGGCTAGGTTAAAATTATTTTTAGAATAAGCATTAAATGTGCTCACTACCATTAAATCACCAACACCATTATCATTACCACTATTGGTTTGCAAAAAGACATAAGGGATTAAGGCAGATAAAGTGAGCTTATCAGTAATCCCATAACGAGCTCCCAAAGAATTTACAAAAATACTCTTGAGTGGAGTTTCTTCCTCTTCGTGCTTTTCTTGATTTTCAATTGAGTGTGATTTCAAATTGATATTACGGTATTCAGTATAATTTTCAATGATAAACTGTTTTTTTTGAAGTGTTAACTTTCCGTTATTATTACTATTGAAACTCCCTGACGAGCCGGTTGCAGCCCCGGCGCAGCAGGCACATTGACCATTAACATAGTTTACAGAAAAAAAAACAGACATAAGTAATAGTTTATATCTTTTCATAGATTTTAAATTTAGTTGAGAAAAAAAGGTAATAATTTTAAGGTTTTAAAAAGGCCTTTTGTTTATAGAAAGAAAATACTGCCAACACCAGTAGTCCGGCCAACGAAAGATATACATACACTGGCGTAATTACTTTGTCCCCTTTTGCATAGGAATGCAACCCCGACAAATAAAAGTTAACCCCAAAATATGTCATCAGTATCGAATAATAAGACAAAACACTAAACAAAGAAAAGAGCCATTTGCCTTTTAGAATCGGAACTAATCTCATATGGATAACAAAAGCATATATCATTATGCTGATTAATGCCCAGGTTTCCTTAGGATCCCATGCCCAATACCTACCCCAACTTTCATTAGCCCATTGGCCACCTAAAAAATTACCGATAGTTAGCATAATAAGTCCGACAGTCATTGAGATTTCTGTAATCAGCAGGACTTTTGTTATCGATAGCCCTAATTTATCTTTATTGGAATCATTTAAAAAACACATCATAAGTAATGAAACTATTCCTAGCATCATTGCCAACGTAAAAGGTCCATAGCTTGCCACAATTATAGCTACATGAATCATCAGCCAATAGGAATTTAAAACCGGTTGTAAATTGGCAATAGAAGGATCAAGCCAATTCCAATGAGCAACCATTAGTATCATTGAACAAACAAAAGCAGTTGATGCAATCGTCAAACTTGATTTTTTGCCTAATACTAATCCGAATAACATGGTAGCCCAACTTATGTAAATGATTGTTTCGTAAGCATCGCTCCACGGTGCATGACCCGAAATATACCATCTGCAAATAAGCCCTAAAGTATGTAAGCCAAAAAGTAAAAGAATCAAATAATGCATTACTTTTAGACAAACTCCTAGTGGCTTTGAAGGCTTGAAAATCATGATTATTGAAAAAACAAGCATAAGAATTCCAACATACAGGTACCATTTAAATAGTCCTTTGAATACATCATAATGATTGTAAAGCAATTCAGCACTTATTTTAGAATTAGAGGGTCTAACTTTACTTCCAAACCTTAATTGATATCTTTCAATACTGTGCAACAGTGAGTCAGATTTAGCGTAATTAGTGTCATCGAAAGCCGAGTTTAAAGAACTTAAGTAAAGAGGTATGATATTTTCCACAAAAAGCAAATCTTTATCTTTAATTTTCGAACGCCTAGCGTCAGAGGCTGAAATCCATTTATTATTAGCATCATTTGGAACTGGAAATATATTGAGCACTCGACCACTCAAAAGATTATAATAGATATTAACCCGCTTGTCTGTTTCTATAAAATCCTTCTCATATTGATTGGGTAGTGCGGAACGATAAGAATCTTTAGCTTGATTTGCAAGTTTATACAGTCCACTGTCATCAAAAAAATCTGCTAGAGCCGCAAATTTTTCACCCGCCTCTAAACCAATTAGTTTTCTTAGGCTATCATTATCTTTTTTCAAATATATCAATGGGACATTATACCATACCTTTGGTTGTTGCAAAATCGAAATCACAACCTGGTCAGAGTTCAAGGTGTTATAATGATCATTTTTACTTATCTTCCTTAACAATTCAGACGAATAAGTATTTAAGGGTTTCATTCTCCCAACTTCATCTTGTACAACTAATCTACTGAATAAATCAGCATGGTGGGGAGGAACAGCATAAAAATTTATAATCGAATCCAAGCGTACTTTAATAGCAGCCCTTTCAGAAGTCTTTATCGATTGTCCATGAGATGCTACACTTGATAACAGGAAAAAAAGCATCGTCATAACAAAGCCAATCTTTGAGAGATTCTTAAGTTTTTTTCGGGCAATTCCAAATCTTGATTTCTTATCAAACAATAATAAAATCAATCCTAGATACAACAATGTGTATCCGAAGTAAGTGATGTTAGTCCCTAGACGGTCATGATTTACTGCCAAAACAGTCCCTTTCTCATCGGGATGGTAAGAAGCCTGAAAAAAACGATAACCATCATAATCTAAAACGTGATTCATATAAATTCTTTCTTTCATTTCCTTATTCTTATCCAAAACAGAAACTTTGCTTTCAAATGAGGAATAACTGTTTAACGTGCCAGGATATTTTTCTGCAACAAAATCATTTAGCCTAATTTTAAAAGGGATCTTAAACTCTCTGCTTCCATAACATAATTTTAGTCTCAAATTATCAAGTATCACAATTTCTGGAACTCCTTTCTTCTTTTCCTTTCCAAACAAAATCACTTCTCTGACAATATCTCCAACTTTGATTTTGAGTTCAAGAGCGTCATTTTCTTCCCTCCTTTCACTTTTCAGATCTGAAATAACATCCAACATTCCTCTCTGTGGTAATTGTGGAACAACAAATTGTATAGTATTAAATTGATAAAGGCTTTTTATACGGAGTAAAGAGTCAACATTGGCAACAATACTACCGCTTGCTCCGGTAGCCATTTCCAAAAAACTACCCGTAACAGGTGCTTTAACCACTAGTTCTCCATTCTTACCTGTTATAAAGTTAATGGCATTGAGCATGGGTTTATTAAAGGTAAACGTAACATTTGATGTCTTAAGAATGTCTCCTTCACGGATAAAGTGATCAACTCTTTCATTATCCATTATCGTGACAATTGCCAGGTATCTCTGTCCATTCTCATCCTGTCTCAAAACTTGTTTTGCATTTACTACAAAACGACTGTAGAAAAGCTCAACTGGTTTACCTTGATGATTAACACGAATACTAAAATCATTGTTACGTTCAGCAAATTGAGATAATAACAATGGTTTATTAATAACAGTCCGCTCTTGTAATCCTTTAGTTTCAATTTCAGCCATTAAATAAGCTTTGTCAGACACTATCTCTTGTTTACTTTCCCCTTCTCTTAATGAGACTGTTCCCTCAAGTCCAAAATATCTAGTGATAAATGCTCCGGTTATAATAAAAACAAAAGCTAAGTGTAGCATCAAGATTATAATTTTTTCTTTTCTGAATAAGTTAAACCTCAATACATTACCAATAAAGTTCACAACAAACAAAAACAAAATTAACTCGAACCACCATGCATTATATATGATAGTTCTTGCCGTGTTCGTATCATAACTATTCTCGATAAAAGTCCCTGCTGCCATCGAGCAAGCAAATATCAAAAACAAAAGGGACATTAAATACGTGGACGAAAATAGTAAAGCTAGTTTTCTTATCATGAGACTAAATTTGGTGTGAGAAATATTCAGGAATTGAATGTAAAACCGTAGAAAGATTTAAAGAGTATAAAAAAATCCCGTGACCAAACAATATGTCATGTCAATCACGGGACCCAATCAAAAACAAGTACTAAGATTAGATAGATTTCAGGTATTCCACTAGATCACTCTTCTGTTGTGAACTAAGCTGTAGATTAAAATGATTGTTGTAGTGATTCACAACATCATTCAAAGTAGCAAATCTTCCATCATGATAATAACCTCCTCCACTTCTGGCAAACAATCCTCTAAGCGGAGTAGTTCTGTACATTCCCGTTGGGGATCTGCTCGCTTCAAAATCATCAATCCCTATCTCGGCAGCTGAATGCAAGTTAAAGCCTGCATCAGTCAAAATTGGTGAAATATGACAAGTAGCACATTGTCCTACACCTTGGAATACAATCTTACCAGCTGCCGCTCCGGCTGCATCATAGCTTCCTGCTGGAGGCGTAGGTGCGAGCAACGATAATTGATAGGCTTGTAAGCCAGGTAATTTTGGAGTTATCAAGTCTGGATTGTTCGTAACATTCCCAAAATTATTTTCACTAGCTATAGGAAACTGTGCTGCATTATTTAAACGAGAATCAGAAAAATTACCTTTTCCATGCATTTCTAAATTAGCAACAAATGCATTCCAATAAGTCATATCTCCCCAACCGGTATAAGTTGCTAAATTAACGCCTTGCATCCCGAAAGCAGCAGGGATAAGATTAGCGGCTATAGTACCATCAGGTTTCAATGCTTTACCATCCATAAACAGACCTGCATTAAATTTCCCAGGTCCCCATCCTTGTAAAACAGTCATTACTGTCGCCTCATCTACATGAAGCAAATTAGCTAAAAAAGCAGCATTATCAGTTAATGAAACTATCATTCCTACATTTAAGTCCCTATTTGGCCAACCATCGAGTCTTTTGCCAATCCCAGCTGAGAATGAATCGTCAACCGTTGAATGACACAGTGCACAAGTAATCCCAACTGATGTCATATCTCCGTTAGAATTGAAGTTCCCTTTTAACCCTACCACTGCATCTAATTTTAATAGGGCAAGTGTTGTAGCAGGACTAGTCAAATCAACTTGACCTGCTTGTATGCTTTGAACAAGCTCAGCTGGCAATGCTTCTGAATCAACTTTTAATCCAACTGCTAGTGCCGTAGCAGGACTTACACCTGAACCATATCCACCATTAGAAGAGCCTTTTATTGCTTTATCGAGGTGCAAAATACCACTCCAAAAGTCTTCATCTCCAAACGTGTCGTGTCTGAAGGTTTCCTTTCCTTCCGTTACCAGTGCCGGATCTAAAGTTTCAGTAATTGTCTCGGTTCTTATCTCTGTCTCTGTACAACTACTACTAAAAACACCCACAAGTACCACCGATAACAGACTGTAGATTCTATTGATTTTCATTTTTTAAATTTTATAAGTTAGCTTTATTTAGTTTTAAATTATCTACTTCACAATAATTTTACCTTTCATTGTTTTATGAAGGTTACAGAAATAGCTTTCATTCTTTGTAATGATTTTACTCCAACTTTGATCTTGGTTTAATGGCTTCGAAGACCATGTTTTTTTTAACTCATCAGTAACATCATGCGGATAAAATTCTTTATTGATCCAAACAACCTTAGATCCTTTTTCAACAACCAATTCAGAAGGCGTAAACTTCATTTTTGAAATGATTACCGTATACACTTTAGGCCCTTTAACCTTTTTTTGAGCACTAACGTTCAAAACGAAAACTGTCATAAAAAGCAAGCATAAAATGCCTCTAAAGTGATTCATTCTGATAGTCATCATTTTGAAAATTTATGTTGTACCATTTCAGCATGAGCCAAATGAGACTCTAAAGCAGGCAAAACCGCCTGTAATAATGACTTCAATTCAACATTCTTAGATTGTGGAATCAAAAGATCTTTTACGGCATTAATAACTGCTTTATGATAAGCAACCTCATTGTCAATATAAGCTTTGTCAAAGTCTTTTCCTTTTTTTGCTTTCAACTCTTTCTTAGTTCCCTCCGAAGCACTCAATAATGACTGACTAACAGCATTGTCTTTGGGGGTAACACCCAATTTTTTCACAAGGGCTACAGCTTGTCCAATAACAGCCTTGTGATCCGTCATCATCAACGTCGCAAACTCTTTAATTTCTTTGTTTTTACTTTTTTCAATTGCTATTTCCGCATAGCTGATATCTATTTGATTAGCGACTACGGCAACTGATGCAATTTCAGGATCTGATAATTGAGGTTGTTTTTGCCCGAACGAATAGGATGACACTAATAAAATCAGTAGTGCTCCAAGTGTTTTTTTAATTGAATTAATTCTTTTCATTTTTGAATAATTTAAAGTTTATAGGCTTTTGATGAAAATTCTAATGCTAGGTTACAAATCTTTTCATTTATTTTTTGGTAATGCTTTACTATGCAACCTGGATTTTTTCTTCAGCAATTCCAAGACTAATTAAATTTTCCTTGACACTATAGTTAAATCCCTCAGGACCGCAGATGTAGAAAAATAATCTTTTATTACCAATTCTAGATTCTAAGAAAGGTCTATCAATTCTGCCATGTAAACATGAATCAGTTACTTCTCTGCTCAAGACATTCAAAAAATTATCGCCCAACAGTCCGGTAAGCTCATTTCTCAATATAATATCCTCTTGCTTTTTATTAGCATATATCAAAGTATTATTCCCAAGCATATTTGCTTTTGACAAACTTCTTATCATTGGTATAAAAGGAGTGATTCCTGAGCCAGCGGCAATAAACACGCCACTACCTTTATACTCATAAGAGTCCCAAGCCTCAGAAATTATTATTTTTGAATCAAGAGGCAACTCCGAAAGCCAGAACGTCAACCTTTTTTTTTCTCCGTACACTTTAACTATTATTTCAAGAAAGTCATCTTCATTTGTATTAGTTAAAGTAAATGGGGCAAAGTGCTTAAATGATCCTAAAATATCTATTGACAATTCGATTGCCTGTCCAATCTTACATTGAAATGTTTTCGGCTTTTCTAATTTCAATTTCAGTACATCGTGCGTTATCCATTCTTTATGGATGATTTTTGAGTCGTAATACATTTTCTGGATTTTTAGATTAAACGATTTATTTGTAAATTTGAAGGAGCTCTTTTTTTTTCCTCTAATCAGCTATCAAACGATGTAAATACCAATTCGCAACTGCAAAAAAGCAGAGCCCTTTTATTTTTTTGCATCTGTGAAACTTCAACTTAGATGCATTAAGTGATTTAATAGTTACATTATGTAACCTTGTGTTCCTGATTTGCATCTAATCAAAAAAACAAGAACATCACCATGGAAACAAACAAAACAAAGAAATCGGTACCGCCGTTAACGGACGAAGTTATAATTGAACGAATCCTGCAAGGTGAGACTGAACTATTTGAGATTCTGCTTAGGAGATACAATCAAATACTTTATAGAACCGTAAGAAGTTATTTGAACGATGAGAGTGAAATTGAAGACGTTATGCAGGACACATACATCAACGCATTTCAAAAACTATATCAATTCAATAATAAAGCGTCGTTTTCAACTTGGCTAATACGAATAGGAATTAATGAAGCATTGCAAAAAAACAGAAAACTCAGTAAAGTAAGAATGCGAACGACATCATTAGAAGAAAAAACATATCAATTACCAGACAATACGAGTATGAATCAGGAAAATAAAATTGCACAAACAGAGAAAGCGGGTTTTATTGAAAGAGCATTCGAAAAACTTCCCGAAAAATACCGGCTTGTTTTTATGCTTAATGAAGTGGAAGGAATGAATATCTCCGAAATTTCAGATTGTCTTAAAATAAGTCAAAGCAATGTCAAGGTAAGACTTCACCGCGGACGAACAATGATGAAAGAATCACTCCTTAGTATGGTCAATAAAGCTGAGCTATTTGAATTTGGTAATTCAAGATGCGATAGGATTGTTGCTTACGTAATGGAAACAATTATTAAATTATAAATCAATAAAATAAAATGAAAGTTGTAATTCTAGATGATTATCAGGAAGCTGTAAAAAACTTAAACTGTTACAGACTTTTGGAAGGACATGAAGTGACAGTAGTCCAAGATCTTCACAACATCTCTGCTACCTCTTTCTCAAAACTTAAAGAAGCAGAAGTATTAGTACTAATACGCGAAAGAACAAAAATAACGGAAAACTTTTTATCCAGTTTGCCAAATCTTAAACTAATCAGCCAAACTGGGAAAATTGCAAACCATATCGATATCGAAGCATGTAACAAATATAAAGTGTTGATTGCAGATGGAGTAGGTTCACCGATTGCCCCGGCTGAATTAACTTGGGCACTAATTCTAAATGCCCAAAGAAAAATTCCACAAGCAATTGAAGATATGAAGAACGGTCTGTGGCAAACAAACATTGGGACAACACTAAAAGGCCAAACATTAGGCATATGGGGCTATGGTAAAATTGGCAAGAAAATAGCAACCTACGCAAAAGCTTTCGATATGACTGTGCAAGTTTGGGGTAGTGAAAAGTCTTTGACCAATGCTGAATCCGATGGTTTTATAAAAGCCCAAAGCAAAGAAATATTCTTTAAAACCTCTGATATAGTGTCGCTTAATTTAAGATTAGTACCGGAAACAACCGGCATAGTCAAATTAACAGATTTACAGCAGATGAAAAGTGAATCAATCTTCGTTAATACTAGTCGGGCAGAATTGGTGGAGAAAGACGCTTTAATAAAGGCACTAAAATCAGGGAAACCTGGTTTTGCAGCTTTAGATGTATATGAAGACGAACCTGTTTTCGACAAAGAATTCCCATTATTAAAAATGCCTAATGTAATATGCACGCCTCACTTGGGATATGTCGAAAAAAACGGGTATGAACTATACTTTTCAAAAGCATTTGAAAACATCAATAATTTTGCTAAGGGAAGACCTGAGAATATAATTAATCTTCATATTTTAATGTGAGCTAATGATCATTTGTTCTACTATTGAACTACTCCTTTTGTAACTTTTTGAAATTTTGTAACCTCTACATAGTTTTTTTCATCTAACATCTAAATAATTAAAAACTTAGATAATGGAAGCAAAAATTTCACAAACAATCAGACAAACGTCAGACTTGCTCAGATTGACATATGGTATAGTTCCAATTGTGGCGGGGCTAGATAAATTTTTTAATTTACTCACACATTGGGAGGATTATGTACCTCCAGCATTATCTTCCTCTTTACCTTTCTCTCCACACACACTAATGATATTAGTTGGGATTATAGAAATTGTGGCTGGTCTTATAGTCCTGGCAAGACCAGTTATTGGAGGTTATATAGTTTCAGCATGGCTTGCCCTTATTGGTGTATTATTATTAGCTGGCGGTTCATTCTTTGATGTGGCCGTTCGTGATTTTGTAATGGCTATTGGTGCCTTCTCGTTAACAAGGATAGCAAAGCTTGCCCATAAATACTAGCTATAAAATCTTAAGCTTTCAGGTGAAGTTGGTAACGTCTTTACTTGTTAGCTTATCGTGTTTTATTGTTAATCCTCTTTGAAAAATTAAATTAAAAAAACAGTAACTAGTATAAATAATAATAAATGGGTGACCAGATACTAAAATTAAATATAATGGTTGATAAGAAATTGCATGCTGATATACAGACACCTATGCACGCGGGGGCATTTGATATTAACGATGAGTCAAAAATAGAAATAATTGAAGAATGCTTCTATAAAATCATGCATACTCTCGGGCTCAATCTTGAGGATGATAGTCTAAAAAAAACGCCCCATCGAGTGGCCAAAATGTTTGTCAAAGAGGTATTTAGCGGCTTGAATCCTTCTAACAAGCCTGATATAAAGCTGTTTGAAAATAAATATATGTACAATGAAATGCTTGTTGAAAAAAACATAACACTTCATTCTTATTGTGAACATCATTTTGTCCCTATCATCGGAAAAGTGCATGTTGCTTATATCTCAGGAGGGGAGGTAATCGGTCTTTCTAAAATTAATCGTCTTGTTCAGTTTTATGCCAAAAGGCCACAGGTACAGGAAAGACTTACTAAGCAAATAGCTGATGGGTTGGTGGAAGCGTTAAAGACTGAAAATGTTGCAGTAATTATTGAAGCAGATCACCTTTGTGTAGCCTCTCGCGGAATTAACGATACCAACAGCAGTACTGTTACATCTTGTTTCTATGGCAAGTTCAAAAAGAAATCTGTCAAGTCCGAATTTAAAGCCTCCATTGTATAGTGTTGTCTTGTTCACCAAAAGATATTTCATATTATGAGTGATAAAAAAGCCTTTATAATTACGATATTATGCCTACTTATCTCAATGGTGTTCTGTTATCTTCGCTATCATTCTAGTTAAAACAAATATGACCAACGGCATTTTACAAACAGCTATGCTAAGAAAAACAATAATGACAGCAAGTTCTGTTACCTTGGGAGTGTCTGGTGTGATTTTAAGTTTTGCTCCTGATTTTTTGTGGGAGAGTCAAAATATTAAAGCTACTCCAATTATTTTAGTATTTACGCAGATTCTTGGAGCTTTATATTTTTCATTTGCTGTTCTTAATTGGTTTGTCAAAGGGAGCATGCTGGGCGGAATATACAATCGACCCGTTATCCTTGCAAACTTTACTCATTATCTCGTCGGATTTATATTCTTATTAAAGGGACAAATTTTTCACTCTAATGAAAATTACAAGATCTGCTTATTGGTTTTAATCTATTGTTCGTTTAGCATTTCTTTTGGCATAATGCTTATAACCAATCCTAATCTTGATGAACCTAAGTCTTTTAAACTTCAAAAATAAATAAGTAAACAATTTAAATTTATATTTATGAAAAAAACAGTACTAATTATTACAACCTTTTTATCCGTTACAACTATCAGCGCTCAGGTAACAGAAACTTTCGAGTCACAAACAGACAATGCACTTTCGTTTGCTAGTGATACGAAAACATTCAATCTAGGCGGTGTATTTCATATCGAACATTTGCAGGACTATGGATTAGGCCCTTCAAATTATTATATTGACAATTCAAACTCGTGTGGTACTCCTGGAGTTACTGGCATTATATCTACCAGCGATGGAAATAATGTCCGGTTGAATAGTCTTTGGATGTTTGTTTCTGCTGATTGCATTTACGCAGGTTCAGGAAATATTCTGGTTTCATGGTACCGAAATAATAATCTGGTTTCTTTCATGAGCTATTCTATCACTTCAGTAATTACTGTGAATAATGGATATGTTAAGCTTGATTTTGATGCTGATGGACAAGCCGCTATTGAAGCAGATGAATGGCGCTTTCAGGTACCTGCTTCACTTAATTACATGGCGATAGATGATTTTAAATGGACAGACCCAGCATTACAAACATCCTTTAGCAGTTTTGAGTCATCAGTAATTTATTACCCAAATCCGGTAGCAGAAACCCTCAACATAGATGTTGCTCAGGAATATGAAAGTGTTACCGCTAAAGTGATGAATACATTGGGCCAAGTCTTATATGAAGAAAAGATATTGTCTACAAAAAATATTAAATTGAAGATTAATGGTCAAACTGGTCTTTACTTAATAGAACTAAAAAATAACTTAGGGGAAAAAACTGTCCTTAAAGTTTTTAAATCCTGATTTCAGGAAACTTTTAAGATCCTTCGGCGATCATTTCTAATAATTTGTTATTGATAATCCGAATGCTCCTGCCATTATTAGTTAATAATCGCTGTTTCACAAAAAATCCGATAACCCTGACTACTGTTTCTTCGGTAGTGTCACTATAACGGGCTATGTCCAATTTGGTCATAGTTATAGCTGGTGGGTTATCGTTTTTATACTTTTCGCTCAGAATAAGTAGCACCAATGCTACTTTTGCTCTAGCAGTTTTATGTGATAATGATGAGATAAAATTAACCCATACATTGAATTCATAACTAAGTATCTGAATAAGAATACCAGACAATGTTACTGACTCTTTGATGATACGGAGATATTTTTTTCCTTCATAGATTTCAACTTCACCATCTTCCAAAAAAATTGCACTAACTGGATTTTTTTCATTGCTGAATAGTGTCCTAAATCCAAAAAAATCTCCTTTCGTATATATGTATATAATGCGAATTCTTCCATCAGTGTTTAGTTGTTCAATTTTAATTTTACCCCTTTTGAGCCTGTAAACAAACGATGTTAGACTTCCTTGAGCATAAAGAACTTCTCCTTTATTACATTGCCTTAAAGTTTTGATGGATTCGAGCTTTCCGCCTTCCTCACTTGTAATATTTTCAAATAGTTCATTACTCTTGAAACGATAATTGTAAAGATTGAAACTCATAATTACGAATTATTGGTTGACAAGCATCAACCTGTTGTATTGAAACGAAAACTAAATTTGAAATCAACTTAACCTACTACTCCGTCTATAAAAACAATGATTTATGAAACTCAATTGTAATAATATTTGTGTCCCAATGGATTTCTCTCCTTCAGCACGAAATGCCCTAAGAATGGCGTTCCGGATTGCTGATTTCAATAAAGCCAATTTGTATCTTGTACATATAACAAAACCCAGATACAAAACCCAGTTTTTTAATGTTCGTCGCAAGATAACAGCAATGATAGACCGAACTGCAAAAAGTGTTTTATTAGAAATGGATCCAAATGACCTAAACAAAATAAATAATAACAAACTCCCTTTTACTATAATAGTTCAAATGGGCGCAGTCGGTAGTGGTATCCAAGAAATTGTAATGTTGAACAAAATAGATTTAGTCATTTTAGGCACATCTGGTAAGAACAATATCTTTGGGACGACACACTTTTCCTCATCATTGGAAATAATTAAGCATATAACCTGCTTATTTTTGACAATCCCGGTCGTTTTTAATAAACAAAAAATAGAATCAGTATTGTATCCCTTTGCCAACAATACAAAAATAACAGACTACTTATCTTTTATAAATCCCTTAATAAAAATCGATGACTTATGGATTCATTTTCTTACTGTAAAGGATTATTCCCAGATTGTAGAATTAACCAATGTTTCTTATCAGCTAGATTATGCTATCGACAATTTAAAACTCAAGATTACCGGCATTTATGGTAATGTTCAAGATGGCCTGTCTATTTCTGATAAAATAAAATATCTTGCTGTTGTTTTAAAAGTAGATGTCATAGTAATGTCTTATTCCTTCGTACAATTATTCAATATAATGGATCATACAATACAAAATGATAAAATGAGTGACAATTCATCTTTCCCAATCTTGTGTTTAAATTATTAAAAAATCTAACATAATAACTATGTTTAGCATCACAATCTCAAGTTTTAACTTAGATACAAGACAACTTTTTTTCTGATATTTTCATTCATTAGCATAAGGTTCGAAATCATGTTATGTTCTATAGGTAGTAATGATAAATTTGTTTTACGGTATAATGGCTTAATATAAAAATAATAGTATAGAGCATAGCATGTACTCCTCGACATAGTCTCCATTTCTTTCACAACATTACCATAAAAATCAATTCGTTGATTAATAAGAAGCTCCAAATCAAAATGTTTAACCAATTGGTGCTTTTCAAGATAGAAAATTAACAATCTTATCAAATCGTTTTGAATTCCAGAAAGTTCTATTTTAGAATTATCGAGATAATTCATTATCAACATACAATTGAAAAAAAGTATCTCAAACTTGCCTTCGATACTAGCCCTCTCTATCTTATCCATGACAAGCATACCATTCCATGCAATACAAAAGATGATGACTGCCTCACTTTTTTGGAGAGTTAGTTCAAAAAAGTTAACACCCATGTCTATGTTCACAGGATGCTTCCTCAGATTCATTGTTTTCAACAAGCTTGGATTAACTCCTTTGCTGATAGGATGATTTAAGGTATCATTGATTATCTGTCTAAATATTAGTCTGGAATCTTTATTATCGGCAAAAATCCATTCGTATTGCATACTTTTTTCGCCGGCTATTATAAATTCTACAGATATAATACCTGGGAATTGCACAAGAAAGAAAGCACATACATTTTCAGTCTCCGGAAAAAGTAACATAATCGAATCATCTGTATGAACTTGAACTTCAGCATTAGGATCCAATCTAACTATATGATCAACAAGCTCTCGATATCTTTCAGTTATCGGCTTCTTATTGCTGTTAATTTTCACATTGGATGTAATTTGAGTTAAAATAATATTGTAGCTATCAACTACCTTTTTACAGGATTTCATATTACTGTTTATTTATAAATTTTAGTTTATCAAAAATGCCTTAAAATAGATGTTTGATCCATTATAAACACAAAGATAAAGCCCAAAAATTCAGTGATTTTACAAAAAACAGCCTATTATTTATTCATTCAGGCCAAAAGCATTTATGTTTAGAAATGTTGCCATAAATTTGCCTTAAAGATTGTTTTTTCAAAATTATGAATCGCAATCATTATTAATTATGGGACAAATAACATCGTACGCTTAGGTTCCTTAATGTTCGATAAAAAAGAAATAAATCTCCATTGCAATTGCTCCAATGTACTCAAGATAGATTGTAAGAATTAAAATAGTGGAAATAATGGTGTACAGATTGTTTTTATTTGGCTTATGGTTAAAAAATTTTGAAATCGAAATACAAAATTTATCACAATAAGTTATGGAATTACAACTAAAGGATTTTCCTAAAAAAATACCCCTAGACAGTATTGCTGTAAAAAGTATATACGAAAGCAAAGATTCCGATGGCACCTACAGAATATTCATTGACCGTACACTGCCAAGGGAAATAAAAAAATCTGAAATCACAATAGATGAATGGAATAAACAAGTTGCTCCATCTCCGCGACTTACAAAATGTCTCAAAGAAAAAATTACAGATTTTGACCTTTTTTCCAAGCTATATGTTCTTGAACTATTAGCAAATGAGAAGGAACTTGACCGAATAAGGAAAATAGCAAAACATAAAAAAATCACTCTACTATGCAAGTCGCAAAATCCATCTCGTAATCATGCATTAATTTTAAATAGAGTTTTATTACAATCACTTTAAAATTTAGACAAATGAAAATCAGTTTAAGTAAAAAACTATTGATTGATTTCATGTATGAAACTGAAAATGCTTTTATAATAGTAATATTAAAAAATATAGTAGACATAATTGTCCATTATTCCCAATATTATTATTTTTGTAAAAAAAAATTATGTTTTCAAAGGCATGTGAATACGCAATTAAAGCATCAATTTATATTGGGCAGCAGTCGGTATTAAATAGAAAAGTAAGTCTAAAGGAGGTTTCAACAGAAATCGATTCACCATTGGCTTATACTTCCAAAATACTTCAGCAGTTAACAAAGAAGAAAATGATTAACTCAGATAAAGGTCCTACAGGTGGATTTTCGATGGATAGTTTAGCATTGTCATCTTTGAGGTTAAGCGATATTGTTTTAGCAATTGATGGAGACTTGATATATAAAGGTTGTGGTTTAGGTTTAAAAAAATGCAACGAATTAAAACCATGTCCAGTTCATTTTGAATTCAAAGCTATCCGAGAAGAATTAAAAAAAATGTTAGAGAACACTACTATTAAAGAACTTGCCGAAGGAATTGAAACCGGTCTTACCTTTCTAAAAAGATAAAAAAATTTAAAATAATAATGGACATTTTTGTCCACTAAATAAGTAAGTATGAACAACAACATTTTTGACGAATACGGAATTATTATTATATTATTCTTAATTGCCATACCGGTAATAGTTGCATCTATTATTCTTGTAATTAAAGCAAATAATGTTTTAAGAAGATATATAAATAAGAACAAGCAGGAGAAATTTAACAACTATCTACATAACCTAAGCGAGAAGGAAATTAAACTTCTCAAAAAACGTCAAAAAGAAATTGAATTTGAGTTGACTAATAATGAACTCCGCGGAAATTTAAATTCAAATGACAATAAAGGATTACTCAGTAATATAAACAAGTCAGAAGAAATCAGATTTGTAGAGCAGAAAAAAAAGAGCCAGCCCCGTCCATACATTGAACCCAAATTAACAAAACTGATACTTTGGTATCTTGCTTGTGCAACATTTTGGTTAGTAATTGGTACAACTATAGGCGAATACCTGGGTATTAAGTTCGTTGCTCCGGACTTGGATCATAATAGTTGGTTAAGTTTTGGTAGATTACGACCAGTCCATACGAATATGGTCTTCTGGGGCTGGGCTTCTTTAGCAATGATTGGACTTGCCTACTATGTTGTCCCTCGCGTCAGTAATGTCGATATAGCAAGCACAAAAAAAGGATATCAATCATTAATCCTCATAAATGCAGCAGTATTTCTTGGCAGCATTTCCTTAATGAATGGTATAAATAATGGTGGAGGAGAATATCGAGAGTACGTATGGCCAATAATGAGCTTATTCGGCATTGGTATTGTACTTACACTAATAAATTTTTGGAAGACCGTAGCTATAAAAAAAACAAAAGAAATTTACGTTTCAAATTGGTATATTGTAGCATCACTGATGTTTGTACTCGTAATCACATTTGTTGCTTATTGGCCCTCTTGGCAAGATGGTTTGGGGGAAACTATAATTCAAGGGTACTACATGCATCAGGGAGTTGGTATGTGGTTTATGCTCTTTTCCCTTGGCCTTATGTATTACTTCCTGCCACAACAACTTAACAAACCTATTTACTCATATAGCCTTGGTATTTTGGCCTTTTGGTCGCAAATATTATTTTATACGCTCATCGGAACGCATCATTTTATCTTTAGTGCTATACCATGGTGGATGCAGACTATAGCCATCGTGGGTAGTATGGGAATGATAATACCGGTTGTCGCAGGAACTACAAATTTTTTAATGACAATAAATGGGTCTTGGGGCAAACTAAGTACCAGCTATACACTCCCATTCTACGTTATTGGAATTATATTTTATTTTACCGGTTCTTTACAAGGTACCGCTGAGGCTTTCAGATTTACCAACCTGATATGGCATTTCACTGACTTTACTGTAGCACACTCTCACCTAACCATGTACGGTATTATAACTTTCATGTTATGGGCGTTCATCTATACCATCGTACCGCGCCTTACTGGGAATGAACCACCGCAAATTACAGTTGGAGCCCACTTTTGGCTTGCCTTATTAGGCCTCTTATTCTACACATTTCCCTTAATGTACGGAGCAACTATGAGAGGACTATTGTGGTTAGAAGGTAAACCATTTATCGATACTGTATCATTTATGGCTCCATATTGGTTATGGCGGGCAATAGGAGGTTCCCTAATGTGGTTATCTCATATTTTATTTGCCTATAACTTTTATAAAATGGTAAACCCTCAAAATGATTACCGTATTCCGACCTCACCAAGCGAAATATTAAAAGCAAAAGAACGGAAAGAGTATACAGTCGAATAAGTAGTAAACAGCATACCTATGGAATTATTCAACAATCATAAGAAACTATTTTTAAGTGCTCTAAGCCTTTTTATAATACTGACGCTTATAATGGCAATAATGCCGGCACTTTATAACCAAGAGTACAACGCAATTTTACCAAATGCAGCGCCACCAAGTGATGACGCTATAAAAGGCAAAGAGGTATACATAGCAAATGGTTGTGTGGCTTGTCACACGCAACAAGTACGTAATGTCGACATGGACAATGTTTGGGGTGATCGACCATCAATTGCTGCAGATTATGCTGCAAATAAACGAGCGGATCTATGGCGAAACACGGCAACTCTAATGGGTACAGAACGAACAGGGCCAGATTTAACAAATATTGGTAAACGCCAACCAAGCCTGATGTGGCATCTACTGCATTTATATCAACCACGTGCAACTGTCCAAAAATCAATAATGCCGGCATACCCATGGCTGTTTGAAGAAAAGAAAAGTATAGGCAAAAATGACATAGAGATAATCTTATCTGATAATTTTAATAATAGGACAAAGAGAAAAATAGTAGCCACTAAAGAAGCCCTTCAATTAGTAGCCTACCTCCAAAGTTTAAAACAAACAGAGTTACCAGATGGAAGTCCTACAAATTCATTTCTCTATAAAAAAATAGAAAATAAAAAACCTAAGGAACTTGTAGATACCTCGATGCCAGACGGTGAATCTCTATATGCCAACAATTGTATGAGCTGCCATCAGGCAAATGGTGAGGGACTAAAAGGAGCCTTCCCACCTCTAAAAAATAGTCCGGTAGTCCTTGGCGATAATTTAGAATTATTTGTCACCATAATTATGCAGGGATATGATCCCAGACCTGAGTATGCAACCATGAACGCAGTCGGGACTGATAACAATCTCACGGCTGAAGAAGTAACCGCTATCATTAATCACGAACGAACGAGTTGGGGCAATAATGCAAAAAAAGTAACTATAGAACAAGTAAAAGACATCATTGAAAAGCTAAAACTAATACCTAAAAAATGATACTATGAGAATTCAAATTTCAACAATAATTATTATACTCTTAGTGCAGCAATCCGCGCAGGCTTGTCCCGCTTGTGAAAAGGCGCAACCAAAAATAACTCGTGGAATAACACATGGTGTTGGACCACAAAACAATTGGGATTGGATAATTGTTGCTCTAATAAGTGTAATAACGGTTATAACATTTTTTTACGCTCTTAAATACATTTTTAAGCCGGGTGAAAAAGACGATAAACACATTAAAAAAACGATATTAAACTTGTAACAAAAAAACAAAATGAATGATGACAAAGCCAAAATAATATTGTTTCTAGACAATGACATTCAGCCCATTGCAGAATTTGAAACGCCTATTCAGTTTGAATTAGATACTAATAAGCTGATAGATGGTGATCATATCTTAAAAATCGTAAGTAAATCTTCGACAGGTCGAGAAGGGATTAAGAAAATTAAATTCACTGTTCGCAACGGTCCTTCAATAGCAATTGAAGGGATTAGGGAAAATGAAACCGTAGATGGAGTTATTCCTCTGATGATTAATGCCTATGATAAGGGAGATCAAAAAAAATTCATAATAATTGGAAGTGAAACGCCTCATAGTATTCCAAGTTGGTTGTGGATACTATTAATTGCTTTTATAGCTTGGGCGCTGTATTATTTGATCACAAATTTTAATCTAAACTAAGTAATTTAACTCAAATGAAAAAAGAAATTTTAAACATAAAGGAGATTGTGCTACTAGTTGATTCTTTTTACGCACAGGTACAAAAAGATGACATTCTTTCTGAAATATTTGACCAAAAACTTCATAATTGTTGGCCCGAACATCTTGAAAAAATGTATCGCTTTTGGCAGACAGTTCTTCTCGAAGAGTATACATATAAGGGTAGTCCGTTCCCTCCACATGCTGAACTATCTGTTGACAAAGAACATTTTGATCGTTGGTTAGAATTATTCTGCTCAACAATTGATCTTTTATTTATAGGAGATAAAGCTGAAAAAGCTAAATGGCAGGCAAATCAAATGGCAAAATTATTCCACGCCAAAATTGAGTTCCAAAAAAATAGTGAATCACACTCCTTACATTCAGTAAAGGAGCATAATAAAGAATAGCGTCATTCGCTATTCGTTGACTACTTAACAACAAGAACTAATTGAATAATAATTATAAATTTAAACATTATGAAAATACATATAAACCAAACTGTGGGCCATCTGGTGGCACAAGACTACCGTTTAGCATCCGTTTTTAAATCTCTTGGAATCGACTTTTGTTGTCACGGTAATAAATCTTTAAAAGAGGTTTGTAACGAAAGAAACATTTCATTCGAAATGATTGTTCAACAACTAGAACTAATGCTCCTTCATGAAAAAAAAGAAACAGTTGATTATCAATCTTGGAGTGTAGACCAATTAGTAAATCATATAGAAATTAAGCATCATCGTTATGTTGAAAAGGCCATTTTAGAACTCAAACCCTACCTAAACAAAGTTGTAGAAGTTCATGGAGATAAGCATCCTGAATTATTTGAAATTAAAAATTATTTCAATACTGTTGCTGAAGAACTTTCAAAGCACATGATGAAGGAAGAACTTATGTTATTCCCTTACATCTCTAGACTAGCAAAAGCGATGAAAACAGGAGCATCTGTCGGTAAACCTGCATTTGGAACAGTAAAAAATCCAATAGAAATGATGCAACGCGAACATAGCGATGAGGGAGATCGGTTTAATGAAATTGCAATCTTAACCAATAACTATAATCCTCCACAGGATGCCTGTAATACATTTAAAGTGACCTATGCTTTGCTTAAAGAATTTGAAGAGGATCTTCATCTCCACATTCACTTAGAAAATAACATTCTGTTTCCTAAAACTATTGCTCTGGAGGAAGAATTAAACAGCATACTTCAATGATGATTCAAATAAAAAGAGTATATGATAATAAAGGACCCGATGGATCATATCGGGTCTTAGTCGACCGGATTTGGCCTCGTGCAATAAAAAAAACTGATTTATTCGTAAATGAATGGAACAAAGAAATCACTCCTTCACCAACATTAAGGAAGTGGTTCGACCACAAAGAAGAGAGATTCGCTGAGTTTGCAATCCGCTATCGCCAAGAGCTTTCATCAAAGAGTAGGGAGCTACAACGACTTAGAGAAATTGCCAGAAATCAATCGGTTACATTACTTTTTGGTGCTAAAAGTTATCAAATTAACCATGCCGTAATTTTAAGAAATGTACTCCTTCTAGACCAAGATGAAATTCAAATTAAGTGAGTTTAAGCCCAAAATAGCTTCCATTTGAAACGGTAAAATCTCAGTCACTCCATTTTTCAGTGGTAAGAAATGTAGCAAAAAATTCAGATACAGTAAACTCTTTAAGTACTTTGTCAATCAAATTATGTTTATTTTTTATTTTAACTACCTCCCAAAAGTAAGACTCACTTTTTGGAAAAGGTACTTCTAAACACACTGAATTGAATTGCGAAAAATCTTCGCAGTCTATGATCCCTATTATATAAGCTACTATATCTCTTTCATTGAAATTATCCCGGTACTCTACCCTAACATCATTATTATTCGCAAAGCAGACATTCGAATTACTCGTATATGCAGAAATAAAAGGCAGATTTAATAAAACTTCAAGTCTAGTTACAATTATGTTAGTGCTCATAATAATATTTTAAAGTGTTATCGCTTTACCTTCCAAAACGGATCAGACCAATCTTTGCAAGCATGAGAAAGTTTCGGAGACAAATACTCTCGTTCAAAAAACTCACTTAAACAATAATCAAACTTTAATTCCTTAAAAACATAGTGGTCCTCAAATCGAATCAAATTTTCTAACTCTTCCTCTATCCTATGCAATGATCTTTCAACATCTTTATTGCTTAAAAAAACCCTCTTAATTCGTCTATGTTTAGTTAACATTTTTTTTGTCAATATATGATCATTCCCTAAAACAAAAATTGCTATTCTCAGTTTTCTTTCTAATTGCAAATGTAAAAAATTTGAAAAGTACCAATCCGTGTAATTTTTAATCCTTATAAAGCAAATTTTTTGCCTTAGTCCCTCACGCACTTTCCAACAAAACTGTATGGCTTCGAGATTTTCAATATACAAAAGTTGAAAAAATGTTTCATCAGATATAGCCGTTTTTTTGTCTTTTGTAACCATCATATTTCTTGTTGCTGCGTTTAATTCAGAAACCTAGATTCATCTCTCCGTATGCAATTAAAAAATTGTAAAATTGTAAACAATGTCACTTACTTGCTTTTTGCAATTTGGTTCTCCAGCACTAATAATTTGCTTTCAAGTTCTACTAAAATAGGCATTAATATGGACGAAAACTTGTTTTGTTGGCTAACCACTAATAGCGAAGCTGACTTAAGACCAAGCGGTTTAACAAAAAAATAGTAATATAAAACACCAAAATTACAATTGAAATCATCTTTTACGACATGAACCTGCTCAGTATACATACCAATTCTATGGTTAACCAGCTTTGGAACATCTTTGATTTCTATTAACAAATTTCGAGTTTCAAGGAAGTATAGCAGATAGTTAACAAACATGCTCATTAAGTTAGATTTACTTCTCTTTTTCAATCTTTCAAAAGTGACCATACAAAGAAAAAAAAGTACTTCAAAAGACTCGGCATCATCTAAGCTTTGTTTCTTTTTTATAGCATTAAGGCTCTGGTAAGCCAAGCAATAGGCAGCTGCAGCCCTGTTGTAATTAAAGAATATGTTTTCAAGTTTAACATTGGCTATACTTTTGTTACTTTCATTCAATAATGACAAAATGTGATCTTTTCCAAGATTCCAATCAGTAGAAATTTTATATAAGTCCTCTATGACTTCATTAAATATCAAATGTTGGTCCATGACATCCAAAAAAATCCAATCCTTCCTTTTACTTTTAAAATCATGCACTCCTTTTTGAATAGAAATAAAAATAATTCCACCATACTGGGATAAATTTATTCTAATAGTTCCCCGGATACTTATCCACACAAGATGAACTTCATCTTTAGAACTATCTTCAATTTTCAAGTGTTTATTAATGCGAAGAAATAACCCTATTAATACTTGATTTCGTTTCTTTAGAGTATTTCTCTTTTTTTTGGATAAACCATAGTATGTTATACTAGCTATTGTTAGCAAAAAGATGATATATACAATCTCCATAATATTAATTTTAATATGAAATACTGCTTTTAAAACTCATCAAAAAGGTGAGGGCTGTTTTTTAGATAATGTTAAAATAGTTCTGTTTATATAGGGAAATAGTGCCACCAAGGTTAAGGTTAAGAGTAAGAGTACACATATTCCCTCATAATAATCAATTGCGTACCTTATATGATTTTGTGCTTTTATGGCATCAACTATTAATTTATTTACAGCTTTTGTAGCATACTCTGCACCAACTCCATGATTCATTAAAGCATTTTCATATTTTGAAATAGATTCACTGGTAACACTATTCGCTAGCGATACCTTGTCCTGAAAAGTATTATAGTGCTTACTCTTAGAATACAACTCATAGTAATTCATGAGTCCGATACTGACATAAAAACCTAAACACCTCATAAATAAGCATACACCGGCAGAGGTTACACTCAACTTTTCTGGTACAGATGAAACCATGAATATTATAGAAGGAGTCATTAAAGTACCCACTCCAAGTCCTTGAACCAGCAACGGAATATAAAAACTACTTTCATTTGCCTGCGTTGTAAAAAGGAAAACCATCCAGGCGTGGTAAATAAATAATAGCGTAAACCCGTATATCCAAAGTAAACGTACTGGACGTTGATGTAGGACAAAAACGGCTGAAACTATGACCCCAATTATAAGTCCAACAATATTAAGTAAGGTGATGTAACCAATATGAATTGGATCTAACCTCAAAACATCTTGGAAATAAGTCGTCGTGATTGAAAATGCAAATCGGCAAATGTAAAAGATGAGAATAATTAAGGCACCTATTTTAAAGTTTCTGTACTTAAATACTTCAAGATTCAAATAAGGTCGTTTTAAGCCCAACTGTCTTATAACGAAAAAAAAACTAGAAACTATAATCGCAACTATACTCCAAAAGATTCTTTTATCTTCAAACCAATAGTATTCCTGTCCATAAACCATAACATATCCTATCAAACAAATCGAAATAGCATAAAATAAAAAGCTTGCCCAATCTAACTGATACAATGGAAACTTTACATCAAGCCTCACATTATTCATAAATAATAGTAAGAACAACAAACTGGGCAAATAGGAGAACATGGCACATTTGTATAGAATATTAAAATCAAATGAGTCTACAACATGAGCCGTGACAAAATTGTTGAAAGGAATCATGGCAGCTAACATTCCGAAAAACACAGAGTAACCTATAACCCTTGCTCTTTGGCTTCTTAAACGTGCATATATAAGTGATAAAGACAGGTTTACCGTCATTGTAAAAGCCATCCCCTGTATAAAGCGGAAAACGAACAGGATGCCTACCTCCTTAGTACAGTAACAGATAAAAGAGCTTACAATCTGTATAATGGTAATTATTATAAAGTACTCCTTTGCAGCCAAAAATTTAAAAAAACGTCTTTCCAATGAAAAAAAACTCACATAGCCGGCATAAAACAGAGCAACCGAAAATATAACATCGTAGGTTTCTATGCCGGTATTTCCGGCAGCTGCATTAATATTGACCATAGGCAGAAAGAATAAGACTAAACTAGGCAGCAACACAATAAATAGCGTTATCTTAACTAGCCATTCTGGAACCCAACCTCTAAACAAAAACCCTTTTGGTAACATTTTTATTATTGTTTTTTGGCAATTGATACATTCACATTCATTCCTGCTTTTAGAAAATTAGCTTCTTTTTTCGGGCTGGTAACTTTTATTCTTACTGGCACACGCTGGACGATTTTTACATAATTCCCTGTTGAATTATCAGGAGGAAGTAAAGAAAAACTAGACCCTGTTGCCGGTGAAAAAGAGATAATAACACCTTTAAAAATTTTGTCAGGGTAGGCATCCGCAGTAAATTCAGCACTATCTCCCAGAGTCATCGAACTAATTTGGGTTTCTTTATAATTTGCAACTACCCATTTATCGGTCTCAGCATTTACAATATAAGCCAATACCTGTCCGGCATCAATCATTTGGCCTTTTTCAACAGTCCTTCTACCCATAAATCCATCATAGGATGCAGTCACTACTGTATAAGTTACATCTAGCTTGTGACGGTCTAATAATGCTTTAAGTCTTTTTATTTCTGCCTTCGTTACTATTTCTTGGGCTCGCGCTTCATTTATTTCCAATAAGGAAGCTTGGTAATTATCCTCGGCAGACTCTGTCTGTGCCATAGCAGTACTATAATCGGATTCAACTTCTTCTAATTTTTGTTTAGTTGCCGACTCACTACTAACTAATTTTTTATAGCGTGAGTATTCTAGTTTCTCTTTCTGCAACTCAGCTTTTGCTATATCTATTTTAGACAGGTTAACCTTTGCAGATTTAATGAGCGTTTGAACCTTATTCTGCCAAACGACCAACTGTGCCTTTGCATTCAGCAAGGCTGCTTCTGTCTGTTCTTTTTGAATTATATATTCCTGACTGTCGATAACCAAAATTGTGTCACCTCTTTTTATAGGCTGGTTTTCTTCAAATTTAACTTGCGTAATAAACCCTCCTGCTCTCGCAATAACTGGGTTAATATATTCTTGTACCTGTGCGTCATTTGTCTTTTCATTTTTAGAAATATCAAGAAGTGTTATGACTCCCCAAATGATCAATATCAGCGATATAATGCCAGCAATCCATGCAGTGATTTTTGTAATAAGCTTATCCGTTACAGTGTATGTGTTTTTATTTTTCATTCTTAAAGAGTTCCTAAAATATTTTGAAGTTGATAATATTGAATTTGAGCATTAATCTTTGCCGAGGCAAAACTGAATTTGCTTTGAAGTAATTGTATATCGGCATCCAGCAAATCAGTTATCAATGATGCTTGGTTAAAATAATTTTCTCGAACAATCCTTGCACTTTCCATAGATTGTTCAATATCTGCTTTTGCAACATCTATCCGGAGTAACGATTCCTTAAAACGTAGGTAATTTTCATAAACCTGTTCTCTCATCTTATCATCAGTATGGTGATGCTCTAACTCTTCTTTTTCCAAGTTCAATTTAGCAACCCTTTCTTTCGGTTTATTTACAAATAACTCAGAAAGTGGAATGGATGCCCTTATTCCGAAAATTCCAAGTGTATAATTGCTGGGAGAATAAGGATATAAGAAAATTTGAGGGTTTGCCAAATAAAATTCCCCTGAGAAGCCTATTTTAGGCCTCACATTAGCTTTTATATTTTTTAGTTCTATTTTTTTAAGAGCTACTGTTCTTTCCGAAATATGATAGTCATAGGAATTGTTTTCGGCAATTTCTAGGTAATCATCATATGATTTTAAATCAAATAAAAAAGGATTTAATTCTTCGTATGGGTCAACAATTTCCTGATCCGGCAACCCAATTAGTATATTTAACCTTTGATTAGCAATGGAGATATCATTCTCAATCTTAACAAGTATCATTTTTTGATTGGACAGTTGTAACTCCACTCTAAGCACGTCACTTTTTAGAATAACTCCATGCTTGTAAAGCTCTTTTATTTCAAATAATTGTTTCTCCTGATTGGCAATCTCTTTTACCATTAATTCTTTAAAAATTAAACTTTTTTGTAAATTCAGATAATATACAGAGGCTTGCAATTTAATTTCAGAAACGGTCAATCCTTTTTGTATTTCAGCAATTTCATTTAGGACTTTCTTCTTATCAATTTTTAGATTCAATTTGTTACCATTATAAATGTTTACATAAAAATCCGCACTTAATTTGTAAAGCAAATGAATAACTTCATGTTGGACCGGACTGTGAAAGAGACCGTTTTCATATACAGGTATGTTAGTTGCATACTCATAATTCCCTTTGAAACTTACTTCAGGAAATCGTTCATACTGACTTTCTTTAATTTCTTCTTTACTTACTGCAGCCTCTAGAACACTTAAATTAATTTTTTTACTCGATTCGATAGCCTTTGACCAAGTTTCGCTTATAGAAAGCGGAGTTCCTTGTTCATGCCTTAATAGAGGATTTTGTGAAAAAAGAAGGGCAGATTGAAAGAAAAACAAACAAAATAGTAGATGCCTTTTGTATTGGAAAAACATTATGATTTAATTTTAATGTTGCAAAAGTAAATCCCCGAAATACTTTAAGTTTACGCAAAATAGACTAATACTTAATTAATCCAGCCAATGAAAAAAATCTGACGGAATACTACTTTAAGTTGCTTTAAATTTCTCATAGAAACAAACATAAATTTCAAGATTTAAAAAAATATACCGTCTGATTTTTTGTATATTTGATAGAATCGAATACTTTAAAAACAAACATTAATGAGTCTGATTGCTTCCTTACCCGACATTGATAATTTTTCTTCTTCAGTTTTCGTAATGCACGAAAAGTTTGAAAAGTACATTCCTTATCATAGTCATACCAAAGGTCAACTGTCTTATGTAGAAGGAGGACTTGCCTATTTACAAGTTAATGATAAGCATTATGTAATTCCTGCCCGACATTATTTTTGGGTGCCCAAAGGTTTAACGCACATCTTAAAAATGGGGCATTCAGCAACAGTTTTGAGGTCTTTGTTTTTTTACACTCATGACGATGACAAAGACCCTTTCTACACTGAGGTTGGGATTTATCCAATTAACGACTTATTAATGGAAATGATTAAATATTCGGAAAGTTGGGATGGACACATAGCTCCTGACGACAATAAATATCGTTTTTTATCGGTAATAAAGGATATCTTACCGGAAATAAGCCATAGGACGCTCCCTATTGCTCTTCCTTTTACAGAAAACGAACGAATGATCCCAATTTTGAAATTTTTGAAAAAAAACATTGCAGAAAGTCATTCGTTGGAAAGTATAAGCAAACAATTTGGAATAAGCCCAAGAAGTCTTTCTAGGCTTTTCCAACAGACTTTGGGCACTTCTTTCCTTCAATACATTAAGCTGTTAAGAATAGTAAGAGCTATCGAACTCATGCTTCAGACTGACTTATCGCTTAGTGAAATTGCTTATGCTGTTGGTTATGGTAGTCTACCTTCTTTCAGCAATACTTTTTTCCAACTTACCAATTTCAGGCCTTCAGACTTTAAAAAGAATCTTTAATTTTAAAAAACATAATTTGCCGTAATACAAAGAATTGAGAAAAAAATAGAACTAACTTCATCAATACTAAGTTTTTTTGACTTCATTGTTATAACTAAGGACCTCTTTGGCTTAGCAAATCATTTTCTACCTGACCAATTATACTTTGATTTACGGAAAAATACCTCGTTGTCTGTAAACGGTTTCAATTCTAGTAATAGCTATAATGTAAGCCGCCGAACGCCAATCAATATGACCTTCTTTAACTTTTAATTCTACCTTCTTAAATGCCTCTGTCATTTTTTTCTCCAGCTTAACCATCACCTCATCTAAATGCCATATTTCCCCATTCCTATTCTGCAACCACTCAAAGTAGCTGCCAATAACTCCTCCTGCGTTGCATAATATATCTGGTATAATGGTGATCTCTCTGTTGAGCAAAATAGCTTCTCCTTCAAAATCGGTAGGTCCATTAGCACCCTCCGCTACTAATTCAGCTTTAATTTTGTGGGCATTATTTTTCGTAATTTGATTTCCCATAGCTGCCGGTATAAGAATATTACATTCTAGCCCAAAAAACTCTTCGCTAGGAATTTCTTCAGCTTCTTTATAACCTTTGACTGACCCTTTTCGTGGTTTACAGTGAATATGCAAATTAGCAACATCAATCCCATTCTTACTGTAAAGAGTAGCATGGGCGTCCTGTACACTTATCATTATCGCCCCTTCTTTTGTCAAAAAATGCGATGTCCAATATCCAACATTTCCAAAACCTTGCACGATGAATGTTTTACCATCCAACTTTTCATTTCGGCTTTCATACCATAACTTAATATTTAAGAATACACCAAATCCTGTCGATCTGTCTCTTCCCTCAAGTCCACCCGATCCTACTGGTTTACCGGTTACTATGTGTTTATTTCGAGATCGCTCAGAAGTAGGCTTAGTCGACATATATGTATCTGCAATCCAAGCCATGGTCTGCTCATTAGTATTCACATCTGGTGCAGGTATATCATAGTCCGGACCAATATTGTCTCCCAGTGCGTAAGTAAATCGTCTCGAGATACGCTCCAATTCTAAAAGTGAATACTCTCTTGGGTCCAATTGTATCCCTCCTTTTGCCCCTCCATAAGGCAAACCAACTAAAGAAGTTTTCCAAGTCATCCATATAGCCAACGCTCTAGCATCATCAATATTAAGAGACGGATGGTACCTCAAGCCACCTTTATATGGTCCCAATACATTATTGTGCTGCACTCTATAGCCTGTAAAAATTTTGATGCTACCATTATCAAGTTTAACAGGAAAATGGACAACAATCTCGTTAGTAGTAGCTTCTAATATTTTTCTTATTTCCGGATCTAATTTAATAGTATCGGCACTTTTGGTAAATTGTTGCATAACAGTACTATACATGCTCTTCTTTTCTAGATTACTCATGATTTTAATTAATAATGATTGCTAGTTCTTGTTTTTTTCTCATCTTTTTGGCTCAATACTAATGCTGTTTTTAATTACAATTTTCAGTAATGATATCCTACTACTCAACGGATAATTCCTGAACACGCAATCCTAGCACCTGCATTACCAGAAGGTTGCGAAACATAATCATCGGCATCCTGATGAATGATGAGGCTTTTCCCTAAAATATCTTTAGTGGAATCTCCACAACCAATGCACCATTCAGCAGTATCAACCGAAAGCATAGCATTACCATCTTCGTTCGCTATAAGATTTCCTATATCGCCTTTATGACATGATATAGAGCCCCACTTGCCATGAGGCTTAAAAGTGGGATTCCAATGACCTCCGGCCGAACTGGCATCTGTTGCTGAACAATCCGCTTTTTCATGAATATGTATCCCGTGTATCCCAGGTTTTAAGCCTTGCATTTTTACATCCAGCGAAACAATCTTATTCAGTTCAGTAAAAATTGCCGTTCCCTTAGCATTACTTGCACTACTTGGTTCCAAATCAATCTTTAGAAGAACCGATTTTGATGATGTATCAACTTTACAGCTCATTACAGTCATTAAAACCAACAAATAATATATTATTCTCTTTTTCATTCCTTAATCACTTTTTTAATTGAAACTAAATTTTCGATAGATGTAATTTCTATAAAATATATACCCTTAGATAAATCAGAAACAGCAACCTGTCCAATTGGATTATAATGTGTGGTGACTAGTTTACCATACATATCATAGATTTTTACCATACGAATTCCAACATTAGAGGTGATAGTAAAACTATTATCCACCGGGTTTGGAGATATTATGGTGGTTTCTTTTGGCTGTTCTATTTCATCTGTCCCTAAAAAGGCGAAAGGCACATTAAGCAGATATCCTTTGTTATTAGCCCCATGATATGCCAATGTGTAGCTCGCAGTACTCATTCTAGAAAAAGCAAAATCTATATCAGGATTTGCATATACAAAATCATAATCATTTGGATTACCAGTATTAAATGCCCTTGTGGCAATTATGGTTCTTGTTCCTCCGTTAACTGTGTTCGATAACATTGTCCAATCATTGGCATCCTGTGTTGGTGCTATGCCAATACCATTATGTACAGCATCAATTAACGTACTTCCATTATAATAAACAACATCCTGTCCACTCTCCATACCCTGTCCGTTGGCAAATGACCCTATTTGTAGAGCAAACCAGCGATCAGTTGGGCCGGTTAATGTCAGGGTTGCTGTTAAATCAGTGTTATTAAGATCTAATTTGGCCGTCATTCCCGTTAAAAGGTTCACAGTATCAGTTGATTTAGTTTGTGCCTGCAAACCAATTATTGAAAATAACAGATAGTAAAATAATAGTTTTAATTTCATAAGATTATTGTTTAAGTAAATTGATTATCTCCTCATCTTTTGTAAAAACAGCATATTCAAATGGTGTCTTGCCAGTCTTATCTCTGACAGTTTTATCAGCTTCATACTCTAATAATAAACGTATCAGCTTTATGTTCTTAAATTGAACCGCATACATTAATGGCACTACTCCTTGTTCATCTGATAAATTTGGGTTAGCTCGGTAAAGCAGTAATTTTCGGGCTAAGTGATAATTGCCTTTTACAACAACAGCTGCTAACGCAGTCCCACTCGGACTCACATAATTAATATTATTCACTTTTTTCATTAAATATTCAGCCACATCGTTATTCCCTTTGTAGCAGGCAAGTAATAATGGTGTAAAACCATTAGCATTGACTGCATTAATAGTATCTTTATTTTTTTGCATCAACATTTCGATGTCTCTAATAGATCCATTCCGCGCTACATTGAATATGTTTTTGTTGTCTATAGTCTGTCCTACACATGTCGTTGATACAAAAAAGAGTAATAGCATTAGTAGTTTCATAACTTATTGTTTGGTTAAAGTCAAACTATATCTAATAATCACCTTTTCAGCAATCTTATTCCACAGTATTTTTGGTATTTCAATCCCATAATCCTCAGGTTTAGCTTCAAAGCTTCCGGTAAGTAATACGTTATCAGAGGACATAGATACATTGACTATTGTACTCACTTTTTTTGTTTTTCCATGAAGTGTAAGGTCACCAGACAGCTTATAGCTTTTTGCTAATGAAGCAATATTGGAGATGTTAAATCCATCAATTTGCCCAACAAAAGTTGCTCTCGGAAATTTTTCGGACTCTAGATAATTTTCATTAAAATGCTCTTCCATAAGAGCCGATTTAAAATGAAAGCCTTTTATGAGTGCCAGCACCGCTAAATCTCCTTTTAAAATTTCTAGCACCGCTGATGTTTCGCTATTTACAGCTTTAACTTCTTCAAAACTTGAAGCTGAAGCTTCAAACTTCAAGCTCCCACTTTTTGTGATGTACTTCTGACCATATCCCATAGCAGAGAGAAGCATTAACAGTAAAAATGTAACAATTTTATTCATACATAAAGTTTAAAAAATTCATTATTCTACTAATCCATCCGAATTCCATTGGATGATACTATTTATTTTGTTTTGTGGCATACGACCGGTTTGAGGCATCTGGCCGGCTTCTCCATTTTGGCGTTGAATTCGGTCTAACAGATCAGTATTTTGCATGGCATCCTTTACTTCTTCATAAGTGGTAAAAGGTCTGAAAGAGGCAGTACCTCCTGTATGATGGCAACTCGAGCAATAAGTACTAATGATATTTTTAACATGCGAAGTATACGTTATCGGTCCAGTTATGATTTGATTTTCTTGGATATCATCATAAGTTGTCGTTTCACAAGAGCTTACAACAAAGGCAACAATGCATGTAAGTAGAATTTTTTTCATAAGCTAATTTTTAAAATACCCTATATAAATTAAATCCAAAAAAAACTTCTCCTTTTTCCCAGTTACCACTAGCAGCCGTAAGATAACCACTCTCCGTCATTGCCTGTGAATTAGTAAATATCAATTGAAAAATATGTCCACCAGTTTCAACATCTAGTCCAACAGATAAAGGGTTTTGATAATAATCCGGCAAATTGAAATTATTTAGATACTCAAATGTCAAAGACAGCCTTTTAGTAATTTTCATTCGTCCGCCCGCTCCTACAGTAAACTGATTATCGTTTTCAATTATAGGACTGTAAACATTCTTATGGATAAAAGACGAAGCAATTTCTAAGGAAAGTTTTTCAGAAAATTTACGTGATACAAGAATCTGATTTATATAAGTAAGACGGTGTGAAAATTCTAATCCGGGATATTCCTCTTTCCTGAGAAAACTGTTAACGTCCAATGTGTTATATCCAACAATATCGAAAGGAAGCTGGTCTCCTTGTCGCATGACTCTGTACTTCAAACCCGCCTCATATACCTTTAGTAAAGTATGCCGTGACCCACTGACTGAAAGCCAGTCTGTAGCACCATAGACACCTCCTATTTTAGTTGTGGCACCATCAAAACCAAAAAACTCAGAAATACCTCCCCTCACTGAACCAAAGCGATGTGAAACAACAAAATAAAATTCCTGTTTAGCAGGCATCTTTGTGGATTGCAGTGTAACAATCTGTAAACCTTTGAAAGTTGCAGTTGCATAAGATGGCTTCTTAGAGACGGTATCAAATTCAGCCAATAAATCACTTTGGGAATATCCCTGAAGTACAAATAATACCAAAGTAGCTTTTAAAAAAAATTTTATCATGTAGTAAACTCAATTAAACAGAATTCTTCTTTTTTTAGTATTTATTAAAACCTACTTTCTTCAAAATAAAGAAAGGTCATGGCCTTTAGAGGAATTTGTCACACAAAAGGTTACAAAATAATGCTAAGAAGTGGAAAAAATTATAATTTACGATATGAGACTGCCCTTTTTATAAACCTAAATAATTATACCAATTAATGAGTTATTTTAAAAGACAAGTAACCAATATAGAACAATACAAAAAACTATTTTAGCAGATTAAGAATATATTAGGCTATTTCTACTCTAGCTCTAAAAATTATGAATTATAACAATAATACTCTTGTCGGGACTTCTGCAGTAACTTTTTACTAACTCCTATCGCATCACCCGGCTATTCAAAAAAAACATAACTTCACCGCGGTCATAAACAACATTCTTCTTTTCAATTGAAAATCTCCGGTTATCAATATTTCTAATAACTGTCTCGTAAACTGTCTCTATCAGCTAACCGTTTAAATCGGTAATGTTTGAATTGCTTTTATAATTTCTTACTTAATGCTTCAAATTGTAAACTATAAATTGATTTAAAAACTCAATCACTTGATTCGAAAACAAGTCTATGTCGCCCACCGAAAAAAACCGAAACGAAAGTTTCGGTTTTTTTATTTTATGGCCGCACCAAAAGCTCGCTTTTGAAAGTGGCTAGAAAATAAAAAAACAAACACGGCGACCAGCCGTATTTTAGTTTTTCTCGTTCAGAGCAACCCAAAATGGGATCACCGAAGGTAATCCTCATCGACCAATAATTTAAAGCAAACTAAAGTTCGCATACCTGACTGCCACCGGCAGTCCTCCTCTTAATATCAAATCGCATCTCCAACAACCATTAAAACGCCACCTGTAATAGTGGCATTTTTTATTTCTATTCCTCTCCAACTTCAATTGGCAGTTTTCAAAATATTGCTTTATCTTTATCCTTCTACTTATTCAGTTAAAATGAAAAGAAAATTAGAACAATTTGAAACTCCTTTTATTACACAAATTTCGTTTCATAAACTGATTGAAACCTTAGAAAGCATTGCTGAATCCAATGTGGATTACAGAGTAAATTACGCCAAAGCACTTCTAAAAGAAATAGCCGGGTTACCCGAATTTAGAACAGGAATTCAAGATTTGTCTTTAATTGACGAGCACAAAGATTTAATCAAAAATCTTTTAGCCGATCTATTTCCAACAGCGTTGACTCACAACGAAATCAAAGCTGTTGCTATTCCTTTTCACAATATTACTTTCAACTATACTCAACGATTTAAAAAAATTCTCGGTGCTGCCGGTTTCGATTTTGACATGAACATCAGGGATTTTGAAGATGACCTTTTCTACATTATGAATTGTTGTCTGATTCTAAATGACCACTACCAACAAAACATCGATTTTACCAATCCTTTGTTTTATGATATTCCCGACAGCAATGGGATTATGAAGCATTACCGCATTTTGTACAATGCCGATTTTATCGAAATCATTCCCACAAACAAAGCAATTCCTTTAACCCAAGAAGACATAGACCTCTTAATTGAGAACTTTGATGATATAGCCCTTTGGAAAGAAAAATTTCCTTTAGAAAGTTGGATATTAAAAGGCTTTGGCATCGTTCAACTGTATGATGCAACCACAGAGAGTTCCGTCTCAACGCTTAAAACCAATTTGTTAAAAGCCACAGACACCAAAGATGAGGATTTACAAGAAGATTTTCAATCGATATTTCGTTCCATTTTCAAAATTCCGGATTTAAAAGTTGGGTTGACTATTTATGACCCTGAAGATAAAAAATTCATACGCCCGAATGTTGATGCTAAAAATATCCAAAGTGTTATATTAAGCGAAACGGAAGAAGCAGATTGTGGTAAAAAATTATACGATTGCTTTTTTAATTGTGTCGTCAAAGAAAAACAAACCTTTATCATTTCTAACCTCAATCATTTTGAGCAAGCCAATATCAATGATGCCTTTGCCAAGCATTTAAGAAGTCAAAATATACAAAGTTGTATTTTGGCTCCGGTGGTGAAAAATGATGAAATTTTAGGCGTCTTTGAGTTGAGTTCAGAAAAGCCACGAGCTTTGAACAGTATTAACGCGAACAAACTCGATTTAATTCTGCCCTATCTTGTAGACACGTTAAGTCGTTACCGAATGGATTTGCAGAACCAAATCGAAGCGATCATTCAAAATGAATATACTTCTATCCATTCGAGTGTGTATTGGAAATTTAGAAAGGAAGCCCAAAAATTCTTAAGAACAGGTCAACCCAAAGAGCATATTTTCAAGGAAATTGTATTCAAAGAAGTCTATCCTTTGTTTGGCGAAATTGATATTAAAGGCTCATCAGAACATCGAAATCAAACCGTAAAACAAGATTTGAAAAAGCAACTTGATACTGTGATCGAAATCATCGAAAGTCTTATATCAAAAGCCAATCTGATCATTTTGGAACAACGAAAATTTGAACTGGAATCCTTCAGGACCGAACTGGATTTACCTTTAAAAGCCGACACAGAACAAATTATCCAACGCTATATCGAATCTGAAATCCATCCGGTAATTCAAAATGAAAATGCTCCTGAAGAAATCAAAACAAGTATCAAAAAATATTTTGATAAAATTGATGAAAAGACCGGTATGTTCTATCAGTCAAGAAAAAAATTTGACAATGCATTGACTAAAGTCAACAAAAAACTAGCTTCTATTTTAGACGAAAAACAATTGGAAGCCCAACAAATTTTTCCACATTATTACGAACGATTCAAATCGGATGGTGTAGAGCACAATCTTTATATCGGCGCTTCAATTGACCCTAACAAACCTTTTGATAAAATCTATCTAAACAATTTGCGTCTCTGGCAATTGCAGACTTTGTGTGAAATGGAATTACAACACCATGAAATGAAAGCCGATTTGCCTTACCATTTGGAAGTCACTTCGCTGATTCTAGTATTCAGTTCACCTATTTCTATTCGTTTCCGAATGGATGAGAAACGCTTTGATGTTGATGGCACTTACAATGCAAGATATGAAGTCGTGAAAAAACGAATCGATAAAGCCTTCATCAAAGGAACCAAAGAGCGTATCACCGAAAAGGAAAAGATAACCATCGTTTATTCTCACGCAAACGAGAAAAAAGAATATATGGATTACATTAAATATTTACAATTCAAAGAAATATTAGAACCGAATGTAGAACAATTTGAAGTCGAAGAACTTCAAGGCGTTTCGGGTTTAAAAGGCATACGCGTAAAAGTGGCACATCAGAAAGCTACATCGGTGCATTCCTAAAAGCAAACACAAAAGCAAATACGGAAACGATAATACCAATCATGAAAATGTTATAGGTTATGCGCAACAAACGGTATTTTCGCTCTAGTACTAAACCTAAATAATACAAGTCTTTGATCATCGAATTGTGCAAATATTCTTTGTCTTTTAGCATTTCGTTGACTGCCCATTGGTACTCTTCAAAAGGCATTTTAAAAAAATTACCAAAGAACAACAAATTCACTTTTTTGTCTTCTATATCTTGACGAGTAAACTTTCCTGAAGTCACTTTGGGTTTGGTGGAAAGTATCGCAAAAATGATTGAAATCACACTAAAAAGCACCATAACAAAAGTGGGAACAATCAAATGTACATTGCCCGGACTGTCTAATTTTGGCACAATAGTCGAAAGCGCAATAGAAATGATAATCGCATTGACAGACAATAAAATATTGGCTTTGCTATCGGCAATTTCACTCAACCGAATGTGATTTGTCAACGTAATTTTGAACATCGTGTCAATGCTTCTATCCGGTCTTTCTTCCTTCTCTTTTTGCTTTTTGGGTTTAGGCGATTGTTCCATACTGTTGTTTTCAAGTTGGTTGATTCTTTTTCGAAGTTTTTGAATGTTCTTTTCTTTTTTTGGTTGCCAATGCAGTAATGCATAATCACTAAAAAACCGATGGTGATTGGTGAGAAAATTTAAATTTTCTTTGGCCCATGCTAAATCGGTGAAATCAATGTTTAGTGTGCTCTTTAATTCTTGCTTTAAAAACTCCGCACTCGATAAATAGTCTTTATCTGCCAAATGAAAATAATCGGCATCGCGAATGATTTTTTCCAAAGCATCTGTCGGAGTGGCGCTTTTTCTGGTAGCATTGATTAATGAACATATTTTAGCAATATCCTCTTGGTTGTAATTTCTCTCTTTTAGAAAGTTTTCCGCTATAGTGACACCAACCGCTTCATGATTTTCACAACAATTGGTATATCCTGTATCGTGAAACCAAGCTGCTAGTAATAACAATTCTTGTTCATGATCACTAACTTTCTGAGCATTGGCAATGGTTTTTACCGCATTAACGACGGATAAAGTATGGTTAAAATTATGGTACAAAAATGAATCAGATAACTTATCTTTGAGTAATTTGTAGACAAAATCTTCGGCTTGTTCTATAATCGTCATTGGCAAAAGTAAAAATCCAAGTTATGAAATTGTTTTGTATCAACACTGCTACAAGCAAATATTGTAAACTTTTTGTCGTAGTAAGCTTCTTTGTTTTACTGCAATCTTGTGCTACACATCAGCCACAATACAACAAAAATAACAATAAATCAGTTACGACAGAAGCGGCTGATAGTATAAATGCAGCACACACTTTTTACCTCATCGGCGATGCCGGAAATGCCGGCGACAGTACCACCAATGCAACGCTGTCGAACTTAGAAAAAAGGTTGAAAAACGCAGATGCTAATAGTACACTGATTTTCTTAGGCGACAATATTTACCCCATCGGAATGCCTGCCGAAAAAAATCATCCCGAATACGAACCGGCGACCAAAAAAATTAATAACCAATTAGAAATCACGAAAAACTTCAAAGGCAAAACCATCTTTATTCCAGGAAACCACGATTGGTACAGCGGTTTGGAAGGTTTGAAAGCCGAAGCCAAATATATAAATGAGTTTCTAAAAGACAATAATGCCTTTCAGCCCAAAAATTTCTGTGCTATTGATGATATAAAAATCTCAAAAAATATAGTTTTAATTACCATCGACAGTCAATGGTTTCTGGAAGATTGGAAAAACCATCCAAAAATAAACGACAACTGCGAAATCAAAACCCGAGAAGTTTTCTTTGAAGAACTGGAAAATTTGCTCAATAAAAATCAGGATAAAATTAAAATCATTGCGTTACATCATCCATTGCTCAGTAACGGAACGCACGGAGGGCAATTTTCTTGGGAAAAGCAATTGTTTCCATTTGAAAGCAAATTTCCCTTACCAATTTTAGGAAGCTTTTTAAACCTCATCCGAAAAACTTCAGGCATCAGTCCGCAGGATTTGCAAAACAAAGTGTATCAAGTTTACACCAAAAGAATCTCCGCTTTATTGCAAGGCCAAGACAATGTGGTTGTGGTTTCGGGTCATGACCATAATTTGCAATTTCTAGAGAAAAATAACATTACCCAAATTATCAGCGGTTCCGGTTCTAAAACCGAAGCAGCTCGAGCCGTCGGCAAAAAAGATTTTTCGTATGGCGGCAATGGTTATGCCCAAATCACTATCGGCAAAAGCGAAGAAATGTTTATCCACTATTTTGGCATTGAAAACAAAACCGAAAAATTGCTGTGGCAAACTGCTATCCATAAAAAAATAAAAACTTCTGATGTTGATTACCCAAATCAATTTCCGGCAACGACTTCAACTTCTGTTTATACTAAAGAAATGACAGATAAAGGTTGGTTCCACAATTGGTTTTTAGGCAAACATTACAAAGATTATTACAGCGTTCCGGTTGCAGTTAAAACGGTCAACTTAGACACTTTATTCGGCGGAGTAAAACCAATACAAGCCGGCGGCGGACACCAATCAAAATCACTCCGACTCAAAGATGCCGATGAAAAAGAATATGTAATGCGTGCTCTCAAGAAAAGTGCTTCGCGTTTTTTGCAATCGGTGGCGTTTAAAGACCAATATGTAGAAAAGGAATTTGAGAATACTTATGCGGAGAACTTTTTACTCGATTTCTACACCACTTCGCATCCGTACACGCCTTTTGCGGTGGCTGATTTAGCTGATAAAATTGGCGTTAGTCATAGTAATCCTGAGCTTTATTATATTCCGAAACAAAATACTTTAGGCAAATTCAATGACGATTTTGGCGATGAATTGTACATGGTTGAAGAACGCCCCACGGATTCGCAAAAAGACCTGAAATCCTTTGGCAATCCGGATGCGATTATCAGTACCAATGATTTGCTGAAAAAATTGCAAAAGAGTGAAAAAAATCAAGTCGATGAAGCTGCTTACATCAGGGCGCGCTTGTTTGACATGCTGATTGGCGATTGGGACCGACATTTTGACCAATGGCGTTGGGGCGAATATAAAAGCGACAACAGAACCCTTTACAAACCAATTCCACGTGACAGAGATCAGGCGTTTACCAAATATGACGGAGCCTTATTGGCCATTGTGATGAATATTCCCGATTTGCGTCACATGCAAACTTTTAGAGAAAAAATTAAAAATGTAAAATGGTTCAACCGCGAACCTTATCCGTTGGACATAACCTTTTTAAAAACTTCTAAGGAAACCGATTGGATTAGAGAAGCTCAATATATTCAAGATAATTTATCTGAAGAAACTATCGCAAAAGCTTTCCAAAATTTGCCTGTGGAAATGCAAGATGAAACGATTGAAAGCGTCAAGGCCAAACTAAAAATCAGAAAGAACGATTTGCAACAATATGCTTCGGAATATTATAACGTATTGCAAAAAACCGTTGTGATTGTTGGTACTGAAGACAAAGACCGATTTGAAATCACACGCCTAGCCAACAACGAAACCGAAATCAAACAATTTCGATTGAGAAAAGAAGGCGAAAAGTTAGTGCAAACCAAAACCATTTTGGGTAAGCAAACCAATGAAGTTTGGGTTTACGGTTTGGAAGATGATGATTTATTTGTAGTAAACGGCAACGAAAAGTCAACCGTTAAAATCAGATTAATCGGTGGACAAAATCATGACAATTACAAAGTTGATAACGGAAGAAAAGTGTTGATTTATGATTTTAAATCAAAGCAAAATACTTTCGAAACGGACTCGAAAACCAAGACTATTTTGACCGATGATTATGAAACCAATTTGTACGACTATAAAAAACCGCATTTCAACGCTTGGACCGGTTTGCCAAGCATAGGTTTTAATCCGGACGACGGTGTAAAAATTGGCGGTATGTTGAATTATACGAATTACAGTTTCAAGCAAAATCCGTGTACGCAAAAACACACTTTTAAAGCTTTTTATTACTTTGCCACTAACGGATTTGAACTTTACTATTCAGCCAAATTCCCGAAAGTTTTGGGTCAATGGGATTTTGATTTGGACACGCGTTTCACGAGTCCGAATTTTGCCATCAATTATTTTGGCTACGGCAACGAAACGGTTAACAACGACGATGATTTAGGCATGGATTACAACCGAGTGCGCATCCAAATGATTAAAGTTGAGCCTTCCATCAAAAAGGTTGGAAAATATGGTAGCGAAGTCAAATTCCAAACGTCTTTTGAAAACATAGAAGTTGAAGGAACTACCAATCGTTTCGTCAATATTCCAGGCATTGTAAATCCTGAGGTTTTTGACTACCAACAATTCGCCGGCGGAAAATTGCAATACAGTTTTGAGAATTATGATAATGTTTCGAATCCAACCTTAGGTATGGGATTTTTAATTTCCGGCGGTTGGAAAATGAACCTGAATGAAAGTCGAAAAAACTTCACAGAAATGGAAGCCAAGTGGAATTTCAACCACAAATTAGACAAAAACGGAAAACTGGTTTTTGCCACGCTGTTAAAAGGAAAAGCTATTTTGAATGATAATTTCGAATTCTATCAAGGCGCGACTTTGGGTGGTGATTATGATTTGAGAGGTTTTAGAAACGAACGCTTTTTAGGCCAACAATCCTTCTTTAACAGCAGCGATTTGCGATTGAGTTTGGGCAAAATCAGCGGTAGTTTAGTTCCGATGTCTTACGGTATTTTAGGCGGATTTGATTATGGAAGAGTTTGGCTCGATGGTGAAAACTCCAACACTTGGCACAAATCTTATGGTGGCGGTTTATGGCTGAATGGTTTAGGTATTGTAACGGCAAGACTGACTTATTTCAAAAGTGAAATCGATAAGGCGCGAATTGCTTTTGGTTTAGGGTTTGGCTTTTAAGCTTTCCAAGTTGACTTCATAAACATTGCCACCGGTTTTTTTGTCTTTTTCATCGGCTATCAAAAGTGTATTGTTGTCTTTGAAACACACGGCTTCTTTTTGGGAATAATGATTCAAATCCAATATCGAAATCTTTCCGTTTAAAAAATCATCACTTTTGAAATTCTCGAACAGCCAAATTTTACTGTGGCTCAGTAAAACAAACTTGGAACCATCCGGACTGATGGCTGATCCGGTTATCGCACTATTGTTGTAATCGTCTCCGGTTTTGTATTTGCCTAATAATTTTGCTTCGTGATGGCCATCTTTATTGGGGATTTTATAAATTAAGGTAGTTCCGTCAAAGCCTTTGCTTCTATTTTTGGTAAACAAATAAAAGAAGTCATTCTGTTCAAAAAAAGCTTCACAATCATATAATAATTCTTTTTTGGATGGCGGAAAATCGGTTTGCTCCGGATAGTAAAACGACACTTTATATTTAGGCTTTATGATATCGACTTTCTCTGTCGTTGTGATTTTATAAATACTCAAATCCTTTCTCTCATTGTCATTGTTGCCAAAATCGCCCAAATACAGATTGCCTTCCTTGTCAGAAGTTAAATCTTCCCAATCGGTATTTTTAGCGTTAACAAACAGCTCTTGTATTTGTTCTCCTTTGGTATTTACTTTATACACTGAACTTTCATTACCGCTGTCCTGAATGACATAAAAGAAGTTTCCACCATTTTTAGCCCATTGCATACCCGAAACTTCTTTGAGTTTTTTGGGAAGCTTGCAAAGTGTGGTAATTTCTGAATTAGTTTCCTGGCAACTACAAAGAAAAAAAGAAAGAAGGCCTATGTATATTTTCATAAAGCGATTTGTTTTGACTGCCTAACAAAGTTATCGAATAAATTTCAGTTCTTTCTAACAAAAAAAGCCCCGGTTCATCACGCCGGGACTCCAACAAAAATAATCACCTATCAATCATTTCTAACCGTTACTCAACCAACGGGATTTCTCAATGGACTATTTTTTTTCAGTTATAGAAATTAATTGGCAAATACCTGATCGATATCAAACAATTGAAAATTTAATTTTGATACTGTATCTTGATTTACATACTCACGCTTTACTTCTTCCTTTTTAACTTCTGGTTTGTGGTGCTCAATAGTATTACATCCATTTCTCACGATACATTTCATGTGGTCAAAAAAAGTTATATTTTTCATAGTTAATTTTGTTTTGGTTTATACTTTAAATCATTCCCAACCGCCGCCTAACGCACGATACAATTCGACATTGGAGACTAATCTTTCTTTCTTGATGGAAGCCAATTCCAGTTCGGCCTGCAACAGATTTCCTTGAGCAATATTCACTTCCAGATACGTTGCCATACCACTTTTGAAAAGTAAATTGGCATTCTCCACCGCTTTTTGTAAAGTAGCCATTCGGTCAACCGCAATGGTATATTGTTGCGTTTGTTTGTCGATTTTCACCAACGCATTAGACACTTCTCCTACCGCTACCAAAACGGTTTGTCTGAATTGAATCACCGCTTGATCGCGTTCCAATTTGGCTACTTCGTATTGGGTTTTTAATCTTTTTCCGTTTAACAAAGGTGCTGTCAATCCACCGGCAACCGAACCAAAAAGCGAAGCCGGAATATTGAACCAATTGCTCGATTCAAAAGAATTTACACCGCCAACAGCAGTAATATTTAACGAAGGATATAAACTCGCTTTGGTGATTCCCACTTTGGCATTGGCCGCTTTTAAAGCCAACTCTGCATTTTTAACATCCGGACGTTTGCTCAACAATTGCGATGGAATTCCGGCCGACAAGTTTTCTTTTACAACAATAGCTTCCAGTTTGCTGGCTCTTTCTTTGGCTTCCGGAAAAGTGCCTGATAAAACACTTAAGGCATTTTCTTGTAATTGAATATTTTTCTCCAATTCGGGAACCAATTGGGCAGCAATTAACCGTTGTGCTTCGGTTTGTTGTTTCCCTAATAAATTGATATTTCCTGCTTCATATTGCAGATTGACGGCAAATAAAGTACTGTCGTTTAACTCCAATGTTTTTTTGGCTATAGTCAATTGCGCATCGAGCATCAACAAGTCATAAAAGCCATTGGATACTGACGCTACGATAGTGGTTTGCAAAGCTTTTTTGGCTTCAGCCGTTTGCATGTAGACCGCTTGTGCGGCTCTTTTTCTGTTTCGGATTTTGCCCCAAATATCGGCCTCCCAAGAAAGATTCAATCCTGCGGAGTAATCTTCTATATGACTTTTGCCTAAAAATTGATTGGTACTGATCCCGTTCAAACTGTTGTCTGAAAGTCTGGTTGTTGTCGCATTTGTAAAAGCATTCAACTGTGGTACATTGCCCCATTTACTTTGTTTGAATTGTAAATTGGCAATCGCGATATTCTTTTCGGCTATTTGTAAATCGTTATTTTTGGCCAAAGCTTCGTCGATTAATTTAACCAAATCGGTTTCTTCAAAGAAAGATTTCCATTGGATGTCGGCGATGTTTGTCGTGTCGGTTTCGGTTACATTTCTAAAATTCTCCGGAACTTCAGGCTTTGTCGTTTGCTGTGCCAATGTGGTAAAACTTACCATCATTAGCATAGCCAACATACTTATTTTTATATATAGTTTCATAATCTGATTTTTAATTTTTTTTTGTAATTAGGCCTGGGAATGTTTTTCATTATTCAAAACGGCCAACGGTTTTCCGCTTACTTTTTCCTGTAAATATTGGAATGCGATGAAAAGCACCGGAATAATAAATATCCCTAATAATACTCCTGAAACCATTCCGCCTGCCGCACCAATACTAATTGAGTGGTTACCCAAAGCTGATGGTCCTGTCGCGCGCATCATCGGAATTAATCCAACTACAAAGGCGAATGACGTCATGATAATTGGTCGCAAACGCAATTTGGCGGCTTCTAAGGCCGAAGCCAAAAGTGATTTTCCTGCTTTTCTTCTTTGCACGGCATATTCTACAATCAGAATGGCGTTCTTCGCGAGTAATCCGATAAGCATAATCAAGGCAACCTGCACGTAAATATTGTTATCTATTCCGGTTAATCCAATTGCCGCAAATACGCCGAAGATTCCTGTTGGTATCGATAACAATACCGCAAATGGAAGGATGTAACTTTCATATTGAGCAGCTAATAAGAAGAACACAAACAGTAAACTCAATCCAAATATTACCGCTGATTGTCCTGAAGAAGTGATTTCTTCATTGGTCAAACCGGAGAATTCGATGGTATAACCTTTTGGTAATTTTGTTTCGGCTACTTCCTGAACCGCTTTAATGGCAGCACCAGAGCTGAAACCCGGTTTGGCTATAGCATTCACTCCAATAGAATTAAAAAGATTGTATCTCGAAGCTGTTTCTGAACCATTAACCGGTTTTAATTTTACCAATGAGTTCACAGGTACCATCTCGCCTGCTCTGTTTTTGACAAAAATATTATTCATGGTTTCGGGGTTATTTCTTGCTCCCGCTTCTGCCTGAACCATTACACGGTAGTACTTTCCGAAACGGTTAAAATCAGAGGCCTGCGCACTACCGTAATAAGTCTGCATCGCTTGGAGAATGTCTCTAACATTCACACCCAATTGCTCCGCTTTTACATCATCCACTTCCATTTCCAGTTGTGGATAATCGGCTTTGAAACTCGTAAAGGCAAACGCAATTTCCGGTCGTTTCATCAACTCACCGATAAACTGTGTGCTGACACCACTAAACTTGCTGATGCTGCCGCCTGTTTTGTCTTTCAACACAATATCCAAAGCATCAACATTACTGAAACCCGGCACTGTCGGGAAGGTAAACACAAAGAAATTTGCGCCTTTTATGCCTGCCAGTTTACCACGCACATCGTTCATGATATCGTTGATATCTTGAAGTTCACCACGCTCTTTGGCCGGTTTCAATAAGATAAACGCCACTCCGGCTGAAGAACTAGTAGAAGACGTTAGCAAATTAAAGCCTGAAATGACATTCAATACTTTTTTCGATGGCATGTTGCCTAATTGACCTTCTACTTCTTTCATTACATCTTGGGTTCTTTCCAAAGAAGCTCCGGCCGGCATGGAAAGTGAAATCGCAATAAATCCTTGGTCTTCCGAAGGAATGAAACCGGTTGGCGTTGTTTTTACCATATAAACCGTTGCGGCAATCACGACAGCCAATCCACCAAAACTTACCCATCTGTTTTTGATTAAAAAGCGAAGGCTGTTTACATATTGGTTGGTCAGTTTCGTAAACCCGCTATTGAATCCGATAAAGAATTTTTCTTTAAAGTTTTTAGGTTTAGCCTCTTCACCATGATGATGGTCATCATGAGGTACATCTTTTAGGAATAAGGCAGCTAATGCCGGACTCAAGGTCAACGCATTTACGGCAGAAATTACAATCGCAATGGCCAAAGTAAAGGCAAACTGGCGGTAAAAAACTCCGGTTGAACCTTCCATAAATCCGACCGGTAAGAACACAGCCGACATTACCAATGTAATCGAGATAATCGCGCCAGTTATTTCACTCATTGCGGAAGTGGTAGCCGCTTTGGCAGACAATTTCTTGCTGTGCATTTTCTCGTGTACCGCTTCGACGACGACTATCGCATCATCGACGACAATTCCGATGGCTAATACCAGAGCAAAAAGAGTTAACAAGTTTACGGAGAAACCAAAAATCTGCATGAAAAAGAACGTTCCCAAAATAGAAACCGGAACGGCAATGGCCGGAATTAAAGTCGCTCTAAAATCCTGAAGAAATAAGAACACGACAATAAATACTAAAATAAAAGCTTCAATTAAAGTCGATTTTACTTGAGCAATGGATAAATCCAACGAATCTTTGGTATTGTATAAAATGAGGTGTTTTACATCTTTTGGAAAATCCTTCGAGGCTTTTTCCATCATGGCTTTGATAGCGATTTGTACATCGCTTGAATTAGAACCCGGCAATTGGAAAATACCGATATTCAATCCTGATTTTCCATCAATTCTGGTACTGCTAGCATAAGTATAGGAACCCAATTCAACACGGGCTACCTCTTTCAAACGCAATACTGAACCGTCAGCATTAGAACGGATTACTATGTTTTCATACTCCTCCGGATTGTTTAACTTTCCTTTGTATTTGATAACGTATTCAAAAGCTTCCTTACTGGCTTCCCCAAATCGTCCCGGAGCCGCTTCGAGATTTTTGTCTTGAATGGCACCGATAACTTCTCTTGGAGTCAAATTATAACTGGCCATTTTAGCCGGATTTAACCAAACACGCATCGAATAATCTTTGTTTCCTCCAAAAGTTACGACCTGTCCTACACCCGGAATCCTTTTAAGATCGGGGATAATATTGATTTGCGCATAATTGGCTAAAAACGTCTGGTCATATTGTTTTTCATTTTCAGTATATAAATCCACTACCATTAAAAGGCTGTTTTGCTTTTTGGTCGTAGAAATTCCTGCCTGAACCACTTCCGCCGGCAGTTGGCTGGTCGCTTGAGAAACTCGGTTTTGTACGTTTACTGAAGCTTGATCCGGATCAGTACCCAGTTTGAAATTGACCGTAATTACGAGTGAACCATCATTACTAGCGGTAGAACTCATATAACTCATATTCTCTACTCCGTTAATCGCTTCTTCCAAAGAAGGCGCAACCGAACGTAAAACAGTTTCTGCATTGGCACCCGGATAAAGGGCTACAACTTGCACAGCCGGTGGCGCAATATCAGGGAATTGCTGCAATGGAAGTGACCTTAAGCCTATTGCTCCGAGGATCACAATAAGTATAGCGATGACTGTTGACAGCACTGGTCTGTCAATAAATTTTTGTAACATGATAAGGATTTTTTGTTTGTCTTATTAAATTTTGGCCACTACTTTTTTAGAATTTTGCTTCGCCTGTTCGCTAAAGCTCGGGTCCGGAATAATGGTCGCTCCGTCAGGTAGATTTTCAAAACCTTTGAGTACAATTCGGTCTCCGGTGACAATCCCTTCTTTGATTAAATAATCGGTTCCGCTTTTGGCAGAAACAACAACCGGTTGTCTGGTTACTGCATTCTTTTTATCTACCAAGAACACATAGATTTTATCTTGAATTTCAATGGTAGCTTCTTGAGGAACAACAATAGCGTTTTGGTGTTGCATACTGATTTTTACTTTTCCGGTGTTTCCGGAACGCAGCAATCCGTTGGCATTTGGGAATTTGGCTCTCAAGGTAATGGCTCCGGTGGTTTTATCAAATTGTCCATCAACCATATCGATTCTCCCTTTTTCGGCATAAATCGTATTGTCAGACAACACTAAAGAAACCGGTGCTAAACCTTTTAATTTATCATTCACCGAGTTGCCTTTGTATTGTGATTTGAAGTTGATGAAGTCATTTTCACTCAAGGAGAAATAAGCATATACTTCTTTAATATCAGACAATTTGGTTAAGGCTTCCGGGTCAGCCGGACTGATTAAACTACCTTGTTTCCTTGGTAATCTACCGATGTAACCGCTAACAGGCGCTTTTATCGTAGTGTAGCCTAAATTGATTTGCGCTGTGGCAACAACTGCTTTGGATTGTGCTACCGTTGCTTTGGCAATCGCCAAATTCGCTTTGGCCGTTTTTAATTGATAATCGGATACGACTTTGTTTTGTACCAATGGCAAAAGTTTTTCTACTTCCAATTGGGCATTGATTACCGCAGCTTCTGCCGCATTCAAACTGGCCGTTGCATTGTTGTATTGTTGACGGTAAGGATTGTCATTGATTTTAAACAAAGGTTGTCCGGCGGTAACATAAGCACCTTCGTCAACAAAGATTTTATCCAAAGTACCGCTTACTTGCGCTCTGATTTCAACATCTGTTTTGCCTTGAATAGCAACAGGATATTCAGTATCGGTAATGGATGATTGGTAAGCGATGTCAAGAACCGGTAAGGTAGTCGGTGCACTTGCCGGTGCACTTGCATTTTTATCAGCGCAACTGGCTAAAAACAGAGCGATTAAGCTCATTGTAATTACTCTCTTCATAATGTTTGATTTGATAGTTATTGATTTTTGTTATTGATTCTTATTTGCTGTAGCTTTCACGTTTCTATTTGGAATAAACGTTCCAAAATTTTAGCTGTTGATTAAAAATTTAAGACTCAGTAAAACATTTATTTTGAAACGATTGTTCCAGAATTAAAGCTGTTTTTAATAAATTATTTACTTCTTAAAAATATTTATTTTGAAATAAACGTTTCAGAATTATTTAAAAAAATATTACGCGCGGGTAATAGTTTTGATAAGGTATTCGGACATTTTTTTAATCATAATTGGATCTCTCTTTAAGATAAAAGATTGCTTCCAACCGGTAAATGTTGTCATAATGTATTCGGCCAATAAAGAAGCGTCTTCACTGTCATCTAATTCTTTGCCATCGATAGCTTCTTGAATTAACTCTGAAAGAAATACCAAGTAAATTTCGTTGGTTTTGTTTAGCAATTTTCTAATCTCAGCATCTTCAGGTGCAATTTCGAATACAGTTTTTATTCCCAAACAGCCTCTTTCACAATCTACAACCCAAGCTGCTTTATCACGAATAATCTTGATTAGTCCTTGTAATGCTGATGGTTCTTTGGCCACTTTCTCCTTGGTTTCCTTTATGGCAACATCAGTATAATGAGTTACACATTTCATAAACAAAGCGTGTTTGTCACCTATGCTATTGTACAAACTGCTTCGGTTAATCTGCATGGCATCTACTAAATCCTGCATAGAAGTACCGTGATAGCCTTTTTCCCAAAAGACGTTCATCGCTTTTTCTATAATCTCGGTTTCGTTAAATTCAACACAACGTGCCATGGTATTTTAATTTCTGGGACAAAGATATAATTAATTCTGAAACGGTTGTTTCAGAATTAACATTTTTTTAAACAAAAAGTTGAAAAACTGCGCTATTCTAAAGGTTTAGTTTTCTCTAACAACAAATAAAAGTGCAAAAACAAAGCAATAGTAGCATTTTTTGGTTTTAGAAGCAGACCATTTTGCTTCTTTTCACTACTGTCCCCGCTATCCGCGCTACACGGTAGCCAGCTCCTATCGGGGCTAAAAACACCAATCCTTTTCTATCATAAAAAAACACCCGCTCTATTGTAGAACGGGTGTTTTTAATATTTTATTTGCCTATCTTTTCAACGAGAAGTGCGCTTTAAA
>NZ_DLGY01000018.1:0-107751 GCF_002482945.1 Flavobacterium sp. UBA7682 | reverse complement strand
TACAAATAAAATCGTTGAAATACACTATTATATAAATTTAATAAGATATTTTCTTACTATTATGCATTTCGTCGATATTTTTAGTTTCTCTTTTGTAAATAAAAAAACCACTCCGAAGAATGGTTTATATTTTCTATAAAAATGAAAAAGTATTAAGCAGATTTGTAAATCCTATTAATCGGTATTGAATGGCCTTGTTTTAAAATAACTCTTTGGTCTGTAACAGCCCAAACAGTAGTTTCTACCACTTTTTTAGATTGATTGTCCTCAAAATAAATTCTGATTTTCGAATGTTCCAAATTGCCTAAAGCCAAAGCTCTATGCAAATCTAAATGTCTTTGTTGGATTTCTTCACTGTTATCAAGTACGTCGGATTGAGGAAAGGAAAGAAGCTGAATAGTCTCCTTCTCGATAGATTCAAAGTTGGGTTTCATAATGCTAAGATTAAGTTTGTAAATAGATTTATGGGCAGAATAAAATTAATAAAATATATTTGCTAACCAAACATTTACAAAAAAAAGCTTAATTAATTTTGACTACAACTCTCTCAAATTCAATACTGTCTGTAACTATAAACCATAAAGGCGCTGAACTTATTTCGTTACAATCCCTTAAAACAAAAAAAGAATACATTTGGGAAGGAGACCCTTATTTTTGGGGCAAACACTCACCTGTACTATTCCCGATTGTTGGTACTTTAAAAAATAATTCTTACCAATATAAAGACAAGATTTACTTCCTATCTCGACATGGATTTGCCAGAGATTTTGATTTTAATATTGTCTCGCAAGAAAAAAACAAAGTAGTTTTTTCTTTACAAAACACTCTTGAAACTTTTAACATTTATCCATTCCAATTTGAGTTACAACTCATTTATACCTTAAAAAAAACAGAGTTAATTGTTACTTATAAAGTAATCAACAACAGTTCAGAAACGATGCCTTTTTCTATCGGCGGTCATCCGGCTTTTGCTTTAAAGGGTAAATTCGAAAACTATACTCTACAATTTGAATCAGGTGAAAAGTTGATCAGTTATGGATTGGAAAATGATTTACTTTCGGATAAAACGCAATGTATTCAATTGAAAAATGATCAATTGCCACTCACCTATTCTTTGTTCGAAAAAGATGCTTTGGTATTTAAATCATTACAATCCAAACAAATTCAAATTCTTGAAAACAACAATCCTATTTTAAATTTCAAGTTCGATAATTTTCCTAATCTCGGCATTTGGACCAAATTAAACGCGCCATTTATCTGTCTCGAACCTTGGTTAGGCTATGCTGATACTATAAACGCTAATGGAAACATACTCGAAAAAGAAGGCGTAAAATTATTGGAAAGTAATTCTGACACAGCGTATACTTTTAGTGTAGAAATTGTATAAATTTACAAAAACGAATTTATGCTTACCATTAATTTTCATCCCTTTCAAAATATTGAAACCGAACGATTACTCTTGCGCCGAATTGACCAAAATGATGTTGAGGAAGTTTTAGCCCTTCGCGGCAATCCTGAAACCATGAAATACATTCCGAGACCTTTGGCCAAAACCAAAGAAGAGGCGCTGGTACATATTGCTATGATTGAAGAAAAAATCGAAAACAATACCGGTATCAATTGGGGAATCACTATCAAAGGAAGCAACAAAATTATTGGTATCATAGGCCATTACCGAATCCAACCCGAAAATCATCGGGCAGAAATTGGTTATATGTCGTTACCAGAATACAATGGCAAAGGTTATATCACCGAAGCGATAAAAGCCGTTGTAGAATATGGTTTTGAACAAATGAACCTGCATTCTATTGAAGCGGTAATTGATCCCGGAAACACGGCATCGGAAAGGGTTTTGCAAAAAAACGGCTTTGTCAAAGAAGCTCATATTCTCGAAAATGAGTTGTGGGAAGGAAAATTTTGGGACACTGTTATCTATTCTTTATTAAAACGAAACTTTAAAAAATAACACCATTACATGAACGAATTTGAAAAGCAATTTCAGGAGTTACTCAACTTTTTAAAGTTTGAAGACTACACCATCCTAACCAAAAGAATCATTGATTTAACGCTAGATACTGAAGACATCAATCATTATAAAAAGACATTGCATTTTTTAGATTGGGTTGATGCCAATGAAAACACAATCGAAACCAAAAAAGAAAAATACGAAACGATTTTAAATGATTTGCATTCCCATTTATCGCGAAAACCATTAGCTGATAGAGATACTTTGGTTTCTACTAAAGCCATTGTCAAATCGTATGGAAATGCGAGATTTGCACTTGGACCAATTGACATGGAACTTAAGCAAGGAGAAATTCTGGGCTTAGTTGGTGAAAACGGTAACGGAAAAACCACTTTACTTCGAACACTTTGTGGTGAATTGCATGCGACTCATGGTGATTTGAAATATCATTTTGATTACAAAGATACTTATGACTTGAGAACCAAGTTGGTTTACATTCCGCAACGAACGGATACTTGGTATGGTTCAATGCTTGAAAATTTGCAGTTTGCCGCCGTAACTTATGGTTATAATCCTGAAGAAAATGAATTGGTTGTAGAACTAATCATTGCTCGTTTAGGTTTGCGAAAATTTAAAAATCATAGTTGGAAAAGCTTGTCATCCGGCTACAAAATGCGTTTTGAACTGGCGAGAATGCTACTCAGAAAACCAAAAATATTATTGATTGACGAACCTTTGGCCAACTTAGATATCATCGCGCAACAAACGGTTTTAGAAGATTTCAAGTCGATTGCCAAATCGCCGTTTCGACCTTTAGGAATTGTGTTAAGTTCGCAACAGTTGTATGAAGTTGAAAAAACTTCCGATCAAGTAATCTTCCTGAAAAATGGTGTGCAAAAGAATCTTCACCAAAGCAAAATGGCAGAAGTTGACAGCCAAGCAAAAGCAGTCGTTAATCATTTGGTCATCGAATTTGAAAGCAGTTGGGCACAAAATGAATTAGGCGACTTGTTTAACAAACACGGAATGGTCTCCATTCAGTTTAATGGCGGCACTTTCATCATTACGTTTTCTGATAGTGTTTCCGTACACGATTTTCTTAAAATCATAGCAGAAAATAAAGTGCCACTACTCTATTTTAGAAATATATCCAACTCAACCCGAAGATTTTTCGTTTCCTAAAGCCATTTCTTATGTTCAAAAAAACTCAAAAATATTTACTACTGAATTATCCATTGCTTTGGAATACAAAAGCGGTGCCTTTAACTTGTTTCTTAGTAGTAATGCATGTCATCTTTCTGGTGATTGGCTATATCGATGGCGCTTTAAATTTCAATGAAACGGAACAAAACTACAACTCTAGTAATGAAGGTGCTATCATCTTTTTTAGTGTCTTAATCTCTTTTCTAACCTTTGTTATTTGGCTGGTCTATTACTTTAAAAATAATGCTTTCAAGGCCTTTTATCCAAAAGGGGATTTTTCATTATTTAAAGAATGGTGTCTGATTTTATTGATTTCATTTCTAGTGAGCACCTTTGCGCTTACTTATGAGTTGGGTTGTGATTTAAGAATCAAAAGCTATTATTCTGAAAATGAAGCCAAAAAACGCTGCGAAACTTTAAGCAAAGCCAGTATTTTTTATGGTCAAAATTATGACGAAGCCAAAACAGAAAAAAGGTTCATTAATGATTCTACACATTATGTCGTGTTGGATTACATGCTTTTCAAGGACAAAAAATATCCTCTAAATTCATTACTTAACAAAGACATTGAAAATTATTCTTTTTTTGATGCAAAATGGGATTCGATCACCAAAGTCAAAGTCAAAAGTTGGTTGGTAAATGACAACAAAGATTCTGTCAAAGCCGTGATGAAAAACTATTTTGACATGGTAAAAGAACACCAATTGGTTTCCAACATAGATGAAAATCAATGGTTTTCTTTAGTTTACAATTTCCCTGAATTTGAACAAAAAAGGGTTATTGCCAAGCGAGTTAAAGATTTCTATAACAATGGAGATTATAACTATGACTATGATAATTACGATCAATATGCTACAGAAGCAGTAACGGCTGTACCACTTCAAAAAGGCAAAATCGATTCTATTAATGAGTATTTGAAAGTAATTGGTAGAGACAAATATGTTTATTATAAAACTTATATTCCTGCGGATCAATTAGAATACAATTACCAAAAAATTGCTGACACTTATGTCAATTCATCAGTAACCTCAGAAATGTTTTTAATCTTTCTTTATTTTGCGATGGGCTTGTCAATTGTAGTGTTTTCATTCAAAGCGACTTCAGGACGGAATTGGTTAATTGCGCTGGTCAGCATGGGCGTTTTAAACATCTTACTCGGAATAGCTGCTGCGCTTTCTTCTTCAGAATATTTTTACATATGGGCATTGTTAATTATCACTTTGGTCTTATTCGGGTATTTCATAATAGTAATAGCAAATAAGACAAAAAAAGGTATTTCAGGCATTACGCTTAATGCATTATTGTGGTTATTTCCAGCATTCATACCGCTGGTTTATACGGTCACATTACAGATAATGAGATATACCTGTGGTTACTACAGAGCCGGATTCAAATATGAAAATCATCCAACATTAAAATTCTTGAAAGACAATGATGATCTAATGCTAATGATAAACTTTGGATTCATTTTCTTAATGATGGCGTTCTTTTCAATAAAAATTAAAGCTTGGCGAGCTTTGGCTGATAGCTAACTGGAAAACTTAGGAAGGGTTTTGATGTAGAGCGCTTCCACTTGTTTTCTGGCCCAATCGGTTTTTCGTAAAAAAGTTAAACTTGATTTAATACTCGGATTGCTATTAAAGCATTTGATATTGATCAATTCGCCTAAAGTATCAAAGCCATAATAGTCGACCAATTGTTCCACTATTTTTTGAAGAGTAACACCATGAAGTGGATCTTTTGAAGAGGTTTTTTGCATGGGATAAAAATATAAAAAAACCGTCACTTTTTAACAAGTGACGGTCTTTCAACCCAAAAAAATTGGGGCAAACGATAATTTTAAAATATAAACTTAAATCCGAAAGATAACGGAGTGGTTAAGTTTGGAGCACTTCCACCAAGTAAATTAACATAAGCTTGATCCGGAGTAGCTACGTGTGCAATTGAAAAATTGTTAACGGTTGTTTTATCGCCACTATCAGGCTTAATAGTTGTTGATGTAAAGTTGGCTAAATCATAAGAAAACTCAACTGAGAAGTTTTTAGTAACAAAAAAATCAAAACCACCAGACATCGCTACACCAAATTGGGTCACTTTAGTATCTGATTCTTTTTCCTTTCCTGAGATAATTGGTGTTGCCAATTGACCAAAAAAGTAAAGATTTCCGGCTACATTCCAGTATTTTCTAACCAATGGTTCAAACACAACTAGATTTGTATTGGCATTTGTTGTAGAACCAGTTTCAGATTTGATGTTGATCATCCCAACACCGGCGCCAACAGTTACAGATGGAGAAACAAAATAACCTACCAAAGGTAAAACGGTTAAATTAGTCCCTTTTGTATCACCCTCTTTTGTCTGTTGGTAACCAAATTGTGAAGTTGCCCACCATGCGCCTTCTAATCCTTTACTTTTTTCTTGTGCTTGAGCAGTTAAACTAAAAATGGCTAATCCTGCTACTAATAATAATTTTTTCATTTTGATTTGTTAGTTTAAAATTATACCCCAAAATTAGTCGGAAGAATTAGCCCAAAAACTGATATAAATCATTGTTTAAACATTTTTTTTATTGATAATTTCGTCCCCATTTCTGAAAATAATTAGGCATTTGTTTATTACATTTGCCATCCGATGTTGAAAACGATAAACATACTTAACAAACGTGCAAGGTTCGATTACGAAATAATCGAAACTTACACAGCGGGTATTGTTTTAACCGGAACCGAAATCAAATCGATTCGTTTGGGTAAAGCCAATATTACAGAAGGATTTTGTGAATTTCACAACGGAGAATTATTTGCTATCAATACGCAAATTGATGAATACTTGTATGGTAATCAATTCAACCATAAAGCCAAAAGCGAACGCAAATTGTTGTTGAATAAACGCGAGTTAAAAAAACTCGAAAGAGCTATGGATACTAAGGGCTTGACCATTATTCCACTGAAGTTATTTACCAATGAAAAAGGAATGGCCAAATTGGATATCGGACTTTGCCGAGGAAAGAAAACCTATGACAAACGCGAAAGTTTAAAAGAACAAGATACGAAACGTGATATTGATCGTATTAAAAAAGAATTCAAATAAAAAATCCACCTTTTGGGTGGATTTTTCTGTTATTTGAAACCTACGACTTGCTCTTCTGTAGCGAGTACTTCTTCGAGGTATTTTTTGTATTCCGGATAATCAGCTACATTGATATCATCCCAAGGCGTTTTTACTGTTCTAACAATTTTCAAAGAATTTGGTTTAACCAATTCAAAGTTGATAGAATAATTGTGGTCTTTATAGTTATAAGCTTTACTTTCAGGAATCTCGGTGAATTTTTTACCTTCCGGAACATTAAGAAAAATTGTTGAGTTATAGTCAATATTATTTTCATAAGAAATATATTTGATGTCATAATTTCTGGCTTCTTGAGCTATAATGTCACGTGTGTAAACTCTTTCTACAAAAGGAATATCTGTTATTTTTAAATTGCCGACACTCTTAATTTTTTCACTGAGTTTTAATTGGGTCTCAAATTCAATTGCATCTTCAAAAGTGTCATTTTTTATCACTTTAACAGATTGGAGTTTGATTCCCTTTTTGATTTTGGAACTAAATTGCTCTTCCAAATCTTTTTTGCGTACATCTTCCGTAGTTGAATTGGAAAATAATTCATTGTAATAAGACTTATTGGCACCTTTTACAATGTGAGTACTCACATAACTAATATCAGTATCCGTAACATGAACAATACTAGTTGAACTCAAGCCGTTTACAATAGCATTATCAAACGGAATTTCAATTATTGATGCTTTTTCATTTTCAGTTTTATCAAATGAAATTACTAAAGCATTTGCTTTGTACAATGACATTGGTAACGCTTTGAAAGGCAAAAATTTATCGGTTAATTCTAAGAATACTTCTTTTCCGTCAATGATAGTTTTGACGATACAATGGTTGAAATCTTTAGAAGGTAAAGACATCATGTGTGCGCTATTTTCATTGGTAGAAACCAAAACCAAATTTGATTTTAATCCGGCCAATTGAGACAAAGCAACAAAAAGTGTTGATACATCTTTGCAATCCCCTAATTTAGTTGTAATGGTTTTAGACGGCTTTTGCGGAACATAACCACTTTGTCTGAAATCTTGTGAACTGTACTTGATATTGTCTTCTATGTAAGCATAAATCTTTTTAGCAATAGCTTCTTGTGACATACCGTTTACTCCATTTGGGAATATACCGTCAAAAGTGGTTTTAGTTATTTTATCTAAAGTCAATGTTTTTTTAACCAAATCAGCATACCAATTCGAAATTTCTTTCCAAGATTTTATAGAACTAATATTAATAGTATTGGTTAAATCGGTAAAATTTTTGGAGAACGGTTCCAATAAAGGCATCGCTGGAATATTGTTTCTTTTCCATATATGACAGATCTTATTGTTTATTTTTTTGACAACCGGTGTAATGTTTCCATTATTTAATTTAGAAGAATATTTAATGTTTTCCGGATTGATAATAGCAAAAACAGCTTCAACCGAAGGATAAGTACTATTGAAATAACAATCTAAGTTAAAGTCTTTATAGAATCTTCCTGTCGAATTGCTAAACGATTCATACTCGATGTAAATAACATCACCAACTTTCAAATTAGGAAAAACCAATGTTTCAGAGCCTTCTTCTGCTGGTACAACCGTACCGTCAGTATTTACGATTTCTGATTTTTGAAGTGTAATGCCATAAGTATTTAAATGGTATTCTTTCATTTCCTCAATTCCATTTTCAGCGGTAATTTCATAAATAAGAACTACTTTCGATTTTCTTCCACCTTCAGGTAAAATATTAACAATGTATTCATCTAATAAGGTAACCACTCCATAATCGCTTTTCAATTTAGAATTTCTTCTTTCTTTGATTATTTTGTATTTGTCTTTTACATCAATTTCCTCAATCTCATCGGGTGTTTTGGTAATGTCATACAATTGTTTTCTCAGATTGCTGTTTTCAGGATTGTATTCCAATGATTTTCTCATGTACTTTTCCGCTTCTTTCAAATTTGACATATAATTGTATACCATTCCCTTTCGTTCCATTAAATAGAAAGAATACGGATAAAGCGCCAATGAATTATCAATTTCTACCAATGCTTCAGCATACTTCTTCTCTTCGATAAGTATATTGATGTAATCCGAAGCAACTCCGGTAAAATAAGGATAACAATTTTTTCGTTCGATAAATAAACGCTTTATGTCTTCCTTTCTGTTTGCCTCTCTATAATATCTGATCAATGCAGCCATAGCTTTGAAATTGTCTTTTTTATTAACCAAATCTTCAAGCATTTTGATAGTTTTCTCTTTGTTTTTTTCTAAAGAATCATATAATGGTGCAAAAGTGGTCACATAAAACTCGCTGTTGTGCGATATACTCATAATTTCTTCTGCGTTTTTCATCATAGCTTGAACATTCGAATTTCGAGCATTGATTAAAAAATCAAACAAGTAACCAAAAACCGGTGAAGTCAATTTCTTGGCATTGTCTCGCATCTTTTCCAGTTCTGCAATACTTGCAGATTTTAACCACTCGCTATCTATTGCTTTAGTGGCAATAGTATAATAATATTCTGGATCTTGAAGTTCAAGATTTTTTACAATTTCATTAACTTTGGCGGTATCATCTTTATAAGAATAGTATTGACTGATTCTTGTTTTCACAATGGAACTATTAGGATACATGGTGTTTAACTCGTCAATAAGATCGTGAGCCAGTTCTAATTTTTTGTTATGAATATAAGCATCGTACAACATGAATTTATAAAACACGTTCGTTGGATTTTCTTTTATTTTTTGTGCCAAAAAAATTTCATAATCAGGAGTCAATTCTTCCACTTGTAAAGATTGAAATGTTGATTTTGTATACTCTTTATATGTATTATGATAAACTAAACTATCTATTTTTTTGTTTTTTGCATCTGTTAACGAAAGAATGAAGTAGTTGTTTCCTCCAGCAATTGAAGACTTAACCAAAATTCTATTCATCCCTTTCGGCAATTTAACTTTTAACTTGAAGGCATTCAAATCAGATAGTTTGTTCAAAGTATTAACATAAACTTCAGTGTCATTTATAAATATTTTCAACGACGAACTCATTCCGAAATTTAACACAACTTCCTGCTCTATCGGATTTTCAACAAACACTTGCGAATACATTATTCCGTTGCCATATTCATCTTCATTAGAAAAAGTATGATAACCTTCATTTTGTATTATTTTTGGATTATACCAACCAATTTTACCGTTACTGTTCGCATCAAATAACTTGTCATTAATTGGATAAACCTCCGGTTCGTACTCAATATCAATACCACTATCGTTTAAGTTTTCGAAAACACCACACAATTGCCAGTTCATAATCGAATTCAATTGTTTGATGTATTTATTATAACCTTCGAGATTTTTGATATTTCTGTCGGCTGTAGCCTTGTAATAAATTACAACCGGATCATCTTTGAAAATCTCTGAAGCTATCAGTGCATCAATCTTTTTATAGGTGTAATCATTAAAACCAACCGTTTGTATATCATCTAAAATAAATTGTTGTTTCAATAATGAAGTCAAATAGTATTTGCTTTCGGGAAATTTCACCAAAGTTGTAATGAATGTTTCATCAAAATCTAATTTCCCGTTTTCGAGTTCAATCATTTTTCCGAGTAAAAAATACTCCAGTTTGGTATCGGATGTAGTTTTAAATTCTTTATCAAATAGCTTTTTAGCTTCTGTTCTTTTGTTGGCGAGTAATAAATCCCAAACTTTCTTTTCTGCTGTTTGAGCAAACATAAAAGTTGAGAATAACAAAAAGAAAATTTGGATTTTTTTCATTATACTGATTTAAAAAGGGTTGGTTTAATTTTTATCTTGCAATAACGGTACAAAACGGAATTCTCCAAACTCATGTTTTTCAAATTGGGTTTCATTTTTACGAATTAACATCGTCATTACTTGGTCACCTTCGCCTAAAGGAATGACCAATCTTCCGCCTACTTTTAATTGTGCCATCAATGGTTTCGGAATAATCGGCGCGCCGGCAGTTACAATGATACTGTCAAACGGAGCATAATTAGGTAATCCTTTATAACCGTCACCAAACGATAAATGTTTTGGGCGAATGCCTAATTTGGGCAACAACGCTGAAGTGATTTTAAACAGCTCATTTTGTCTTTCCACCGAATAAACTTTGGCACCCATCGCCACCAAAACCGCTGTTTGATAACCCGAACCTGTTCCGATTTCGAGTACTTTATCATCTTTCTTTACCTTTAATAATTCGGTTTGAAAAGCTACAGTATAAGGTTGAGAAATGGTTTGTCCGGCCGCAATTGGAAATGCTTTGTCTTGGTACGCAAAGTCTTCAAAACTAGAATTTAAAAACAAATGTCTCGGAATTTTACGAATAGCATCTAAAACATGTTTATCCGTAATTCCTTTTTCTTCCAGCAGTTTAGCCAATTGATTTCGAAGTCCTTGATGTTTGTTGGTATCTTTCAATGTAGGTAGCGATTTATTTTGGTAAAAATAGAAAACAAATTATCAATTATCAATTACCAATTATCAATTAATTTCTATTTTTGTTTAAAATACATTTCTATGCTCAAAGTTGGCGTTTTAGGTGCCGGTCACCTCGGAAAAATACACTTGCGATTACTACAACAATCTGAAAAATACGAACTCGTTGGTTTCTATGATGAAAATCACGAAAACGGAGCCAAAATCGAAGCCGAGTTTGGATACAAACAATTTGATACGATAGCCAAATTAATTCACGCTGTGGATGTGATTGACATCGTTACTCCTACACTATCGCATTATAAATGTGCCAAAGTGTCTATCAAATCGGGGAAACATGTTTTTATAGAAAAACCAATCTCCGCCACAGTAGCCGAAGCGGAAGAAATCATTGCTTTGGCCAAAGAATACAATGTCAAAGGACAAGTGGGTCATGTTGAAAGATTCAATCCTGCTTTTACAGCCGTCAAAAATCAAATAGACAACCCAATGTTCATCGAAACCCATCGCTTGGCCGAATTCAATCCGCGCGGTACCGATGTTCCGGTGGTTTTAGACTTAATGATTCATGATATCGATGCAATTTTGAGCGTGGTCAAATCAAAAGTAAAAGCCGTTCATGCCAGTGGTGTTTCTGTTTTGAGTCAATCCCCTGATATTGCGAATGCCCGAATCGAATTTGAAAACGGCTGTGTCGCTAATATTACTTCGAGCCGTATTTCGATGAAAAATATGCGTAAGTCACGTTTCTTCCAAAAGGATGCTTATATCTCTGTCGATTATTTAGACAAAGTTTGTGAAGTCGTAAGAATGAAAGAAGCACCTGAAGTTCCGGGCGATTTTGATATGATTTTACAAAATGCGGAAGGCGAAAAGAAGCAAATTTATTTCAATAATCCTGAAGTGGCACCAAACAATGCGATTTTGGATGAACTGGAAACTTTTGCCGATGCCATCAATAGTAACGGAACTCCGGTAGTAACTTTAGAAGACGGAACGGAAGCTTTGCGAGTTGCTTATATGATTATCGATTCGATGAATGAAAAATAAAATTCTACCACAAATTCACAAATTACCTATTTTTAATTTGTGAATCTGCGGTTAAATATCAAAACAAACTAAACCAATATAATGAATACAATTGCTGTAATAGGCGCAGGAACGATGGGCAACGGAATTGCTCATACTTTTGCACAAAGCGGTTTTACCGTAAAACTAATTGACGTTTCAGAGAAATCTTTGGAAAAAGGAATGGCCACAATTGCGGCTAATCTTGACCGAATGGTTTCAAAAGGAACCATTACTGAAGACGACAAACACAAAACCATAAGCAACATCATCACTTACACCGATATTAAAGACGGTGTCGTTGGTTGTGATTTAGTGGTGGAAGCAGCGACAGAAAACGTTACGTTAAAACTAAACATCTTCAAGCAGCTAAGTGATATCTGTGACCATAATGTCATATTAGCTACAAACACTTCTTCAATTTCTATTACCCAAATCGCTGCACAAGTTGTTCATCCGGAAAGAGTAATCGGAATGCATTTTATGAATCCGGTGCCGATTATGAAATTGGTAGAAATTATCCGCGGTTACAACACCTCTGACGAAGTGACGAAAATCATCATGGACTTATCGGTGAAATTAGGAAAAACACCAACAGAAGTCAACGATTATCCGGGCTTTGTAGCCAATAGAATTCTGATGCCAATGATTAACGAATCTATTGAAACTTTATACAATGGCGTTGCCGGCGTAAGCGAAATTGATACCGTAATGAAACTCGGAATGGCACATCCCATGGGACCGTTACAACTAGCCGATTTCATCGGATTGGATGTTTGTCTTTCTATTTTGAACGTAATGTACGACGGTTTCAAAAACCCAAAATACGCGCCTTGCCCACTATTAGTAAATATGGTTATGGCCGGAAAGCTTGGTGTGAAATCCGGTGAAGGTTTTTATGATTATTCAGAATCTAAGAAAGCTGAAAAAATTTCAAATCAATTTAAATAAAATCTAACCGCAAAGTTCGCAATGGAAATGCAAAGCACGCTAATCCTTTCCGACCTTTGCGAAAACTTAGCGACCTTTGCGGTTAAATTATGAGCAAAATAATCCCTTTCAAAGCGGTCCGTCCAACACCCGATAAAGTAGCATTGGTCACCTGCAGAAACTACGATGATTACAGTTCGGCGGAGCTAGCGGCTTGGTTGAGTTTTAATCCGTATTCGTTTTTGCATGTAATTCATCCTGCGTATATGTATTCGCAGAAAATTACTTTGGACAAACGTTTTAAAGGCGTAGCGCACAAATACCAAGACTTCAAAGATGATGGTGTTTTTATGACAGAAGACAAACCTGCTTTTTTTCTGTATGAAATCAGAACCAAAGCACAGTCTTTCATTGGAATAGTTGCCGGCACTTCAATTGAAGATTACAAGAATAATGTCATCAAAAAGCACGAAGATACATTGCAGTATCGCGTAGAATATTTTAAAGATTATTTGCACCAAACGGGTTTTAATACCGAACCGGTTTTGATTACGTATCCAGATAATGCAACTTTAAATTCTTGGATAACTGAAAAGAAAAAAAGTACACCAATTTACAATTATTCAACCACGAACAAAGAGCAACACCAACTTTGGAAAATAGAAACCGAGGAAGAAATCAATTGGTTAATCCAACAATTTGAAAATATTCCTGAGCTTTATATAGCTGATGGTCATCACCGCTCAGCATCGGCGGAATTACTTTATAATGAAGACCAACATTTAGGCAATGAAAATCTGAATTATTTCATGAGTTTTTTGATTGCTGAAAGCAATGTCAAAATCTATGAATTTAACAGAATTATTCGCGATCTGAATGGTCATTCAAAAGATATTTTTTTAGAAAAACTCTCCGAATATTTCATCATTAAAGACAAAGAACAAGAACTTTGGAAACCGCAAAGTAAGTTTGAATTTGGCATGTATCTCGATGGCAATTTCTATGCTTTGTTTTACAAACAGGGAAACAATGTCAATGATGAAAATTCTATTTTAGGAAATTTAGACGCACAAATTTTATATGATAAAGTTTTGCAACCTTTGTTAGGCATAGAAGATTTGCGAAATGATGAACGCATTGAATACATTCCCGGAAAGCAATCTATTCTAACGATAAAAGAATTGGTAGACGAAGGCGAATTTGAAGTAGGCTTTATGCTCTACCCTTCGGATATCTCTGAAATCAAAGCATTAGCAGATAACAATTTAATCATGCCACCCAAAAGTACGTATATTGAACCTAAATTCAGAAGTGGATTGATGGTTTATGAATTATAATCAAAAAGCAAATGTCAATTAAAGACAATCTTCTCGAAATAAAATCTTCTCTTCCTGAAAATGTAACATTGGTAGCGGTTTCTAAAACCAAACCTGTTGCCGATTTGATGGAAGCCTACAATGCAGGCCAACGCATTTTCGGAGAAAACAAAATCCAGGAAATGACCGAGAAATGGCAGCAAATGCCAAAGGATATTGAATGGCACATGATTGGTCACGTGCAATCGAATAAAGTGAAATATATGGTTCCGTATGTGAAACTAATTCACGGTGTTGATAGTTTGAAATTGCTCAAAGAAATCAACCGTCACGCGGTTCGTTGGCGAAAAAATATTAATTGTTTACTTCAAATTCACATTGCTGAAGAAGAAACCAAATTTGGTTTAGACGAAAAAGAACTGGAAGAATTATTAAATTCAGAAGAATTTAAAAGCTTTACAAATATTAAAGTCATTGGTTTAATGGGAATGGCTACATTTACTGATAATCAAGAACAAATTAAACGAGAATTCAATCATTTAAAATCGATATTTGACTCGATACAAAAACAACCTACAACCCAAAACTTGCAACCTACAACCCTATCCATGGGCATGTCCGGTGACTACCAATTAGCAATTGACTGCGGAAGCAACATGGTTCGGATTGGAAGTAGTATATTTGGAAATAGATAATTTGAAAATGTGTCAATTTGAAAATTTGAAAAATGAATTTCATTCTGAACACTAAAAACTGAACACTGAACACTTATTTTGTACGCAATACTCGACATAGAAACTACCGGAGGTCAATTTAATGAAGAAGGCATAACCGAAATCGCCATCTACAAATTTGACGGACACGAAATCGTAGACCAATTCATCAGTTTGGTCAATCCTGAAAAACCGATTCAGCCTTTTGTGGTGAAATTGACCGGAATTAATAATGCTATGCTACGCTCTGCACCAAAGTTTTATGAAGTTGCCAAGCGTATTATAGAAATTACTGAAGGTTGTATTGTTGTCGCACACAATGCGTCTTTTGATTATAGAATTTTGCGAACAGAATTTAATCGATTGGGTTATGATTATATCAAACCAACACTTTGCACGGTTGAATTGTCTCAGAAATTAATTCCGGGACAAGCTTCTTACAGTTTGGGTAAACTGGTTCGGTCTTTGGGAATTCCGGTAACCGACAGACATCGTGCCAGTGGTGATGCTTTGGCTACCGTAAAATTGTTCAAAATGATTTTGGATAAAGATGTCGAAAAAGAAATCTTAATCAGTTTAATCAAAGCCGAAATCAAAAAAGGATTGTCGCCAAAGTTACTTGACATTGCTGAAAGCATGCCTAACAGAACCGGCATTTACTACATTCACAACGAGAAAGGCGATTTGATTTATATTGGCAAAAGCAAAAATATTAAAAAGCGAATTAACCAGCATTTCACCGGAACTTCAAGCAAAAGCAAGAAGATTCAGCGCGAAGTTTTTGCCGTAACTTATGAAGAAACCGGTAACGAGTTAATTGCTTTATTAAAAGAAAGCGAAGAAATCAAAATAAACAAACCAATTTATAATCGTGCCCAGCGCAAGACTATTTTTCAATATGCATTGTATGTTGAAAAAGATGAAAATGGGTATTTGGCCTTAAAAGTTCAAAAAGCGGATGGTCGCAAAAAAGAAATCACTTCGTTTACATCGATTCAGGAAGGCAAAAACATTTTGCATAAAATCACGGCTGAACATCATTTGTGCCAAAAAATTAATGGTTTATACGATACGCAAAACGGTTGTTTCCAATTAAAAATAAAAGAGTGCAACGGCGCTTGTTTAAATCAAGAGCCAACCAATGAATACAACGCACGCGTAGAAGAATTCATCCGTGAAATGAAGTTTGAAAATGACAATATGGTCATTATAGATCGTGGTAGAAATATCAACGAACGCAGTGCTGTTCTCATAGAAAATGGTATTTACAAAGGTTATTGTTTCTTCGATTTAAACTACCAAGTCAACAACATCGAAATCTTGAAAAACATCATTATCCCGATGCAAAATAACCGAGATACAAGAACGATTATTCAATGTTATTTGCGACGTCATAAAGTAATCCGAATTGTAAAATTCTAGGAGATGAAACAAATCAAGAGCAAATACGATCTTTTCAGACAAAAAATTTACATCATTATTTATGGTTCAAATACTTTTGCCGGTCGTCTATTTGACTTGATTTTATTGGGCGTAATTCTTTTGAGCGTACTATTGGTCATGCTTGAATCTGTTGAAAAATTAGACTCGAAATACCATGAATTTATACTAATCGCCGAATGGGTCATAACCATTTTTTTTACCTTAGAATATATTCTTCGAATCTTGTGCAACCGAAAACCGCTTTCTTATATTTTTAGTTTTTATGGCATCGTCGATTTAATTTCTATTATGCCGATGTATTTGTCCTTTATATTTCCGGGTTCGAGAATGTTATCGGTCATTAGAGCTTTAAGATTATTACGCTTATTTGGGATTCTAAACTTGGTTCACTTCACCGGACAAGAATCACAGTTGAAGTTGGCCATCAAAGCCAGCCGAACCAAAATTATTGTATTTGTCTATTTTATTTTAATTGTCTCGATATTATTAGGCGCTGTGATGTATGTTGTAGAAGGAAAAGAAAGTGGTTTTACCAGTATCCCGACTAGTATTTATTGGTGTATCGTAACACTAACTACTGTAGGCTATGGCGATATCGCTCCGGTTACTACTTTAGGACAAATCATTGCCTCTTTTATTATGATTATGGGTTATGGAATCATTGCGGTTCCTACAGGAATCGTAACCGCTGAATTTTCTAGCTTGAAAAACAAAAAGATTGCCAATGAAATTTCAAAATGTCCTTATTGCACCACCATTTTAACTGAAGAAGCCAAATTTTGCCATCACTGTGGCGAAAAAATTAACAATGACTAATTATCTTATTACTATAATAGGCCCAACAGCTATTGGAAAAACTTCCTTGAGCATTGCTTTGGCTAAACATTTTGGCTGCGATATTATTTCCTGTGACAGCCGACAATTTTTTAAGGAAATGAAAATTGGCACCGCCGTTCCGAGCGAAGAAGAATTGAATTCCGCTACACATCATTTTATCCAAAACAAATCGATTTTTGATTCGTATTCTGTGGGTGATTTTGAGCAAGAAGCTATTGCTAAACTAGATGAATTATTTCAAAAAAAAAGTGTCCAAATTATGGTTGGCGGTTCCGGTTTGTATGTTGATGCGGTATTAAAAGGCTTTGATGATTTTCCGGATATTGATGATGCTATACGCATACAAATTAACACTGATTTTGAAACATTTGGGATAGATTATCTACAGCAAAATTTAAAAGAACTCGATGTTTATTATTTCGAAAAATTGACAGCTGAAAATCCGCAAACGTTACAAAATCCGCAACGCATGAAGCGGTTTGTAGAAGTTTGTATTGGAACCGGAAAACCGTATTCAAGTTTTATTGGACAAAAGAAAAATTCACGTCACTTCACTCCTATTGTCATTGGTTTGGAAGCAGACAGAGCAATTATGTATGACCGAATCAACCAACGTGTTGACATGATGATTAGCGAAGGACTTTTGGTGGAAGCCAAAGAATTATACCCGAACAAAGATTTGAATGCTTTACAAACTGTTGGCTATCGTGAATTATTTGATTATTTTGACGGAAAGATTGGTTTAGAATTTGCCATAGAAGAAATCAAGAAAAATACCCGTCGTTTTGCCAAACGCCAATTGACATGGTTCAAACGAACAGAAAACACAACGTGGTTTGATTATCAAACGGAGAAAAAGAAGATTATTGAGCACATAGAACGCCAACTCCAAACTTCTAACTCCTAACAATAAATTGCATGCCAATAGCACCAAACTTTACTTCTAGACTTGAACAGGATTGGGAAATCACTTTTCTCCAATGTTATCCTAATGGCTATTTGAAATATACTGATTTGTGCAACATATTGCAGCTTACAGCCGCTTTGCATGCGGAATTAGGCGGAATTAGTTTCAGCGATATGCAAGTCAATCATCAAGCTTGGGTTTTGAGTAGGATGCGTGTTGAAATCAGTCGTTTGCCAAAATGGAAAGAAGTTGTAACGGTTAAAACCTGGATTAATTCTTTAGAAAATTCCCGTTCGATTCGCTGTATGGAAATGTATATTGGCGATGAGAAAATCATTGGTTGCGAAACTTTTTGGGCCGTTTTTAATACTCAAACGCGGCGTCCTGAAAATTTGGCATTACCACACGAACATTTTGAAAAGTTTGCGGACAGAGCGACTTTACATCCTTTTAGCAAAATTGATTTTCAACACGAAATGCAAATCGTAGGAACGCATCAGGTAAAGCTTTCTGATTTGGATATTGTCAATCATGCCAATAGTGTTAAGTATTTAGAATGGTGTTTGGATTGTGTCGATTTGGCTATCATTCACCATCAAAAAATTGATAGTTTCGAAATGAATTATCTGAAAGAGGTTTCGCTAAACGATACCGTTGAAATCAAACAAAAAACATCCGAAGACAATATCATTTTTGCCATTGAGCGCGAGGAAAAAACTTGTTTCGCTTTGCAATTGCATTGTAGTTAGCAGTTTGCCTTAGCCCGGATTGTAACGGCATCCTTTTGTAGTTGTCAGGTTTATAAAACCTTACAACTACAAAAGATATAGTGAAAAGCCGGAAATAGCTCCTAAAAAAAATCCCCGCCAAAATGACGAGGATTAGAATTATTTTTTAACAACCAGTCTGAAACCTTCACCGTGAATGTTTAGGATTTCAACGTTTGGATCTTCTTTCAAATACTTACGCAATTTGGCGATATAAACGTCCATACTTCTTGAAGTGAAGTAGTTGTCTTCTCTCCAAATTTTGGTTAAGGCTAACTCTCTTGGCATCAAATCGTTTTCGTAAATGGCCATCATTTTCAACAAATCAGACTCTTTTGGAGACAATTTGATTGGTTCATCATTACCTAATTTTAAATAACGTAGTTTTGAATTGAGGAGGAAATTACCAATTTGGAATTCAAATTTAGCCGGTTCATTCTTAGTTTCAGCCGATTTTCTTTGGATAATGGCTTTGATTTTCATCAGCAACACATCAGAGTCGAAAGGTTTGTTCAGATAATCATCCGCACCAACTTTGTATCCTTTCATCACGTCTTCTTTCATTGACTTTGCAGTTAAGAAGATTAACGGTACATCTTTGTTTTTTTCTCTGATTTCTTTAGCCAAAGTATAACCATCTTTGTATGGCATCATTACATCCAAAATACACAAATCGTAATTGTCTTTTTTGAATTTCTCGAAACCTTCCATACCATTTTTGGCTAGCGTAACATCAAAATCGTTTAATGTTAGGTATTCTCTTAGAACGATACCGAAGTTCTGATCATCTTCGACTAGAAGTATTTTTTTATTTGCTTCCATAGTATTTTTTTTTAATTTATGAGTGGGACTTTAATTATAAATGTGCTTCCTTTTCCTTTTTCACTTTCTACAAAAATTTGACAATTGTGATCGTCTAATATTCGTTTTACATAGGCCAATCCTAATCCGTGACCTTTAACATTGTGCAAATCACCAGTGTGTTCGCGATAAAATTTTTCAAATATTCTTTTTTGAGCCGCTTTGGTCATTCCGGCTCCTTGGTCTTTTATTTTGACAATTACAAACTCTTTTACGTTTTCGGTATATATATCTATAACGGGATTTTCCGGAGAATATTTTATCGCGTTATCTAAGATATTAACAAATACATTCGTAAAATGAACATCGTTTAGCAAAACGGTTGTTCTGGTGGCCTCAAAATGCGTTGTTATTGTTCCGCCACGATCATCAATAATTAGATTTACATGGTCAATCGCATCTTCAATTATGCCGTGGATATCATTTGATTCCTTATTAATTTCTAATTCTCTTTTCTCCAATTTAGAAATGCGCAACACATTCTCTACTTGGGCGTGCATTCGTTTGTTTTCATCTCTTATCATTTGAAGATAGCGGTATATCTTCTCTTTATCATCAATCACTTTTGGATTTTTGATAGCATCTAAAGCCAAATTGATGGTGGCAATCGGTGTTTTGAATTCGTGCGTCATGTTGTTAATGAAATCGGTTTTGATTTCAGAAATCTGACGTTGTTTAATTAATTGATTCAGCGCACTTGAATAAGCAATAATTATAATCAAGGTGAAGACTATTGATAAAATTGAAATCCCAATTAATTCAGAAAACAAGAATTTCTTTTTCTGAGGAAAAGTGATTAACAATTGGTATTTGTTGTTACCGTCATTATCAATAAAAATCGGAATAGAATAGGTTGACGTTTTTTCGTATCGGAACCGATCTGATTTTATTTTTGTAGCTAAACCATTGCTGTAAACATTATACTCAAAAGGGGTTTTTACCCCATATTGGTTTAACTCTTCTGACAATAACTTTTGCATCATTTCATTAGAAACCCTTTCTTGTATTGGTCTCAACGCTGCAATGTCTTTATAAAATAATTCAAATTGGGCATTATCTAACAAATCAGTTCTACCCTCTTTTCGAATTTTAATGTCGGGAGTTTGCGTTTGCTTAATCGATGGATTATCGATGTCATCACTATAAATCTCGGTTGTTCTCTTAGAAGTATAGTTTTTAATTTCTCTTAGGCTATCGATTTTTTTATCAAAGAACGATGAAGTAATTCCGTAATCTTCGGAGATGATGCTATTAGAATAGACTATAGTTTCGTTGGTTCTGGAATCTCTTTGATAATAACCAAACTCTAAAAAATCACTTTTATCCGGAGCTTTACCTGTACTGTCAATTACATTATTGTATTTTTCAAAGTAGGTATATTGCTCTTTCTTTTGCAATTTGTCGGCAACATTCCCTAACACTTGTTTTACATGAAATTTAAACTGCTCTTCATTGTTTTCAAATGACTTATTAAACCAGTACACTTGGACAAGAATTATACCGATTAAGGACAAACTCATTAAAATGACTAGTATTCGGAAAAACAATTTATTCATTGAACAAATTTAACATTTTAACATTTATACAATAAATACATTAACCAAACATTAACATCTCGAAATAATTTTATTGATTTTTTAATATTTTAAGAATATTATCCACTTGATTTTTAGTATCTTCCATTGAAATATTGTGGATGATATAATCACTTTTTTCGATCTTTTTTTCTTCGGACCACTGATTTTTCATTCGGTCTAAAACTTGTTCTTTATTGGTTTTATCTCTATCAATAACTCGTTGTAATCGAGTCTCTAAAGGTGCCGTAACTGTAATAATACTATCACAATATTTATAACTACCGCTTTCAAATAAAATAGCAGCTTCTTTAAATACGAAAGGTTGATTTTTATGTTTTTTTACCCAATTATTAAAATTTTGTTTAACGATAGGATGAACAATATTATTGAGTTTTTGAAGTTTGTCGGGATTATTAAATACCAATTGAGCCAATTGCTGTCTATTAATCTTACCGTCAGCAATGACCTCTTTACCAAAAGCATTTTGAACCAATTCAATGACATTTTTGGTTTCCATTATCTTTTTAGCTTTTTCATCAGCAATATAAACAGGAAAACCCAGCGACTTGATATAATTGGCCACTGTAGTCTTTCCACTACCTATTCCGCCTGTTAATCCTATTATTTTTGTCATGACTTTACTTTAAAAAACAATTCAGGAAATGCTTCTTCGGGATTTTGTTTTTGGATTTTAATCTTAATGTAAGATTCTAAAAAACCTCTTCCGTAACCAAAGAACTGTTTGTTAACGGCAACTACAGATAGGAAACCTATTTCTAAACTTTTACTTTGTATTGTAGCCGTAATAAAAATCAACAAGTAATAGAATGCATAACAAAGTATTGGAAAAGGTATTCCAAAAATAAAAAGAAGAATGGCAATCGAAAAACCTACAATAAATAAGGTTGGGAATAAAAAAGTCAGCTTACTGTATTCGGGATACCAACTGTCTAATATTGGTCTGGCTTTTCCAAATTTATTGACTTGAATCGAAAACTTATCCCAATCTATTCTGCGTTTGTGGTAGACAAATGCTTTAGAGAACAATCTAGTATTATACCCTAATTTCCATAATCTGATAGACAAATCAGGATCTTCACCAGGATGAATATTTCCAAATCCATTTGAAGTCTCAAAAGCTTTTTTTGAAATTCCCATATTGAAACTTCTGGGTTGGAACTTACTTAATTTTTCAGAACCACCGCGAATACCGCCGGTCGTTAAAAAAGAGGTCATCGCAAAATTAATCGCTTTTTGTACAGAAGAAAAAGAGTCTAGTGCAGCATCTGAACCTCCAAAACAATCGACATAGTTTGCAGTTAATTCCTTCTCAACATCGGATAAATAATGTTTAGGAATAATACAATCCGAATCAAAAATGATGAAATAATCGCCCTTGGCCTTTTTCATCCCGAAGTTTCTGGAATCACCAGGACCACTGTTTTCTTTGAAGTAATAAGAAATATTCAAGCTGTTTTTAAAATGTTCTATTTCTTCTTTGCAAGGAATTGTGGAACCATCTTCAATAATTACAATCTCATAGGGTTTATTAAAATCAGAAATCAATAAACTCTCTAATAGTTCTTTGATTTCATCTGGTCTGTTATAAACTGGAATAATAATTGAGAAATACATGGTCTAAATTTTAACTTTGTTCAGTTCGACCTTACGGTCTCGGGTAACAAAGATAAGTCTTATACAAAAGAAAAACCACCTAAAATTTAGGTGGTTTTAATTATAAAACTAAATGTAAAAACTATTCTTTGATAACTCTGATAGTTTTTGATTGATTATCTGCTGCAGTTACTTTAACTAAATAAGTACCACTTGCTAAACCTGTCATATCTACTTGTCCTAAATTAGCTCCAATTGTATTAGTGCTCATTTTTTGACCTAGCAAATTGTATACTTCAACACTAGAAATTTCTTGGCTATAAGAAAGATTTAAAACATTCTTAACCGGATTTGGATAATGTTCAAAATTAGAACTATCAAAACTTTCATTAGATAACAATTGGTTTTTCGAAACTCTTAAACAGAAAGAACCAACCGCTACATCACTATAGCCTGAAACTCTTACATAATAAGTTGAATTGGCAGTTACCGGTGAATCTAGTATTAATGAGTTCCATGAAAATCCATTTGGTTGTACTACAACTCCACCATCATTATCACAATCAATCTCAGTTAAAGCACCACAAGTACCTGAATAAAGTGCTACATCTGTATCATATAAAGTTCCTCCTAAAAAGTCAGTAGAAATATCAACAGTAGCCGCATCAGAAGGCGCAACAAATGAATACCACACATCATTTTCACCATAATTGAAACAAACTGCAAGTGCAACACCAGAATCTGTTGCTCCTAAATTGGTACCATTGGTGTTAGTACCATTACAGAATGTATCATCTACAACTAATACAGTTGCTCCTAAACAGTCGTCATTAGCCGGAGCTGGTGGAGGTGTTACTGTTAAGACACCATTCCCGAAAGTTGCACCATCCCAAATGCTTCCATTGTTTGGAGCATCAGCATTGATACCACCATAAACATAAGCACCATTATCTAAATTAAAACGTGTAGCATAGTAATAGGTTCCAGGCGCTAATGTAGCACCAATAGTAGCCTGATATTCATCATTGTTTCCAATATTACCAGCATTATGAGTAGCAACAACCCAATCAGTCCAAGTGTTAGGATTCGTATTTGTAGTACTATATCCAACCCAAGCATTGATTCCAGGAGCTTGTCCATCAATATTTGGAGCAACGTCTGTTAGTCCTCCTTCGTATACTTGTCCATAAACAGTTACATTTCCACCTTGAGTAATTGTTGCTGTTGGAGGCCATTGTAAACTCACATAATCAGGTAATGCTGCCGATGGAATACCACAAATAACTGAACGAGTTCTATTATCGGCATTAGCAACACAGTTATTATCTGCATGTGTATAAAATCTAATTTGACCATCAATGGTTGAAACCCAAGTTACCGGTGTAGTCCCATAAGCTGCAGCAGTTGTACCACCATCAGCACTAATAGTAATTAAATCTGTAGCTATTGAACTATTGAAAACATAAGTCTGTCCTAAAACAACATTAACTGTTGAGTATTCTCCAGCATAACCTGCTGCAGTGATAACATTATCAGTTAAACCATCACAAGTCTCAGGAGTATAAGCAGCACCCGGCCATTGACCATTTGGTGCATTCAAACAATATCCCGGTGCAGGAATAGTGGTAAAACTCCATTCTACACATCCTACAGCTGAACCTCCAACATTTTTAGGAACTATTTTCCAATAGAAAGTTGTATTAAATCCTGTGATGTTAATTGGTGTAGTAAGTGTTAAATAATTACCAACTAATATAGTTGCATTTCCAGGTGTTAAACCATAATATAAATCATAGGATACAGCAGGATCTCCTGTTGTTGGAGCTGTCCAAGTAAAATCAACTGTTCCCGGAACTACATTAGTGGCTCCATCAATTGGTGCAACATTACCTGCACAACTAGGAGCAAGAGTCGTATTAAAAGTAAACGGTCCTGCCCAAGTACTAAAACTTGAACCAAGAGTACACTCATCTCTCACATAAAATTCATAAGCGGTTTGTGGTAGTAACAAAGTAGCCGGATAAGTATTTCCTGTTACATTCACTCCAGTATCGTCTGGAGTTCCAGGAACCCCTGTTCCAGCAGGCTGTATAACAACTTCAGCGTTAGCTGCACCTCCTGAGGTCCAAGTTAAATTAGCTGTTGTAGAAGAAGTAACGGTAGCAATACCAGCTGTTGGACTTAAACAAGCAGGAAGAGCTACTACTAAAGTGTAATCTTCAGACTGACCCCATCCAGTGTTTACAGTATTACAGGAATCAGAATAACCGGCAAATTTCTTTATCACTCTCATTCTTGTGTTTCCTGCAAGAGCATTACCAGGTGCAGTTATGCTACCTACAAGTTCTACTGCATCAGCACCGGTTGAATTGACAATAGTACCAATATCGTATGATTCACCTGCATCTGTGAAATCATTGTTTTGATTCCAATCAATAAAAACACGGAGATAAGTTGTATAATTACCATCTGTATTACCTTTTAAAGTAATAGGGTAAGTACTTCCAGAAAACACATTTCCAGTGATGGCTGTGTAATCTTCATGTGCAATGATAGTGGTGCCATTGTTTGCACCAACTAAAGCGGAACTGGTGTTATTAATTCCTGCAAAATTCACCAACGTAATTGGTTCTACATTGTTGGTAAAAGTTAATGGTCCACAATAGGGTGCCGGAAATTGGGCAAGTGCCGTAAAACTGACCAATGATAATAGTAGAAATGTAATTTTCTTCATAAATAATTATTTATTTGTATGTTAATTTGATAAAAATAAGAAAAAAAAGAAAAACCACCTAAATTTTAGGTGGTTTTAATTATAAACAAAATATAAAATATTATTATTTGATTACTCTAACAGTTTTTACTTGGTTATTGGCAGTAACTTTAACTACGTAAGCCGCGCTAGGCAAGTTTGACATATCAATCTGAGCTTGGTTAACATTAACTGAATTAACACTGACTCTTTGACCTAACAAATTATAAATTTCAACACCAGAAACCTCTTGACTGTAAGATAAATTTAAAATGTTTTTAACAGGATTTGGATAGTAAGTGAAATTACTATCATTAAAGTCTTCATTTGATAATAATTGATTTCTTGAAACTTTCAAACAAAAAGTACCAACTTCATCAACGTCGTAACCTGAAACTCTTACATAATAAATTGAATTGGCAGTTACCGGTGTAGCTCCATAAACTAACGCAGTTGTGCCACCATCAGCACTAATAGTAATTATATCTGTTACTATAGAACTGTTGAAAACAAAAGTCTGTCCTAAAACAACATTAACTATTGAGTATTGTAAATGAGAACGGAAGCGCAACAGTGTAGTTTACGTCATCCAAAGCTCTAGCTGCAGTTCCACTAGCGACCGTTTGTGTAGCTAAAACAGTCGAACCGGTTAAAAGCGTATAAGCACCATCACTCTGTAAAAAAGAATAGGAACTTACTTGAGTATTTACATGAAACACACTTAATATTGCAAAGAGCAATAAGGTAATTTTTTTTATATTATTAGATTAAAAGTTGATAGCTATTAATTAAAAAAAACTCACAAATTTTTGTGAGTTTTTTTAATTAATTTACTGAAAAATTCCTATTTTTTTATACTTGGAATATGCGTCATTTCGTTTGCTTCTGCAGTGTAATCCACTTCCTCGAAACCAAAACCAAACAAGTTTAAAAAGTCTTGTTTATAGCCTGCCAAATCACCTATTTCGGTTAGATTTTCAGTAGTAGCGGTTTCCCATAAAGTTTTAATTCTTGCTTGAATATCCTCTCTCATCTCCCAATCATCAATTCTGATTCTGCCTTTTTCATCTGTTGGTATTGTTGAACCCGTGTAAAGTCTTTCTGAAAATAATCTTTGAATTTGTTCGATACAACCTTCATGAACCCCTTCGGCTTTCATTATTTTATACAATAAAGAAATGTACAATGGAATTACAGGAATAGCAGAACTAGCTTGTGTTACTAATGCTTTGTTCACCGAAACATATGCTTTTCCTTCAATCGATTTTAAACTGTCAGTAATTTCAAAAGCTGTAGCTTCTAAATGATCTTTGGCTCTTCCTATAGTTCCTTTTCTATAAACCGCTTCCGTCACTTCAGGTCCAATATAAGAATAAGCAATCGTAGTAACTCCTTTCGCTAAAACACCGGCATTAGAAAGCGCTTCCATCCACATTGACCAATCTTCACCGCCCATAACCACAACTGTATTGTCAATATCGTCTTGGTTCGCAGGCTCAATAGTAACTTGGGTTACATTTCCGGTGTGGAAATCTACTGTTTTATTGGTAAAGGTGTTACCAATCGGTTTCAACGTTGAACGATGTAAAACTCCAGTTACGGGATGCATTCGAACAGGTGATGCCAAACTGTAAATAATCATATCAACCTGACCTAAATCAGCTTTGATTAAATCAATTGTTTGTTGCTTAATCTCATTTGAAAAAGCATCACCATTGATACTTTTGGCATACAAACCTGCTTTTTGAGCTTCTTGTTCAAAAGCGGCAGTATTGTACCAACCCGGAGTAGCAGTTTTTCCTTCAGAAGGTTCTTTTTCAAAGAAAACACCAATTGTTGCAGCATCAGAACCAAAAGCACTGGTAATTCTTGAAGCCAATCCGAAACCGGTTGAAGCACCAATCACTAAAACTTTTTTAGCACCATCAATGGTTCCTTTAGATTTTACATAATTGATTTGGTTTTTAACACTTTGTGCACATCCGTCCGGGTGAGCTGTTAAACAAATAAACCCGCGCATTCTTGGTTCTATAATCATATTCTATGAAATTAAGTTGTCTGTATATTTAAATTAAAGTAGTACAAAATTAATAAATTAAAACGGTTAGTTTAGTAATGCTTTGGCATGATTCAATGCCGAATCTGAAATATCTTTACCGGAAAGCATTTCTGCAATTTCAATGATTCGTTCGTCATTGGTTAACAATTTCAATTCGGAAACCGTATTTTCACCTAAAACCGTTTTGAAAACCTTATAATGAGTGTTGCCTTTGGCTGCTATTTGTGGCAAATGCGTAATCGCAAAAACCTGCATAGTTTGGCTCATTTCGCGCATAATCTCACCCATTTTATTGGCAATTTCACCCGAAACTCCGGTATCAATTTCATCAAAAATAATGGTTGGTAATTTGGAATATTGAGACAAAATCGATTTTACAGCCAACATAATTCTCGACATTTCACCACCGGAAGCGACTTTTTTCAATAAGCCAAAATCAGTTCCTTTATTGGCAGAGAACAAAAACTGCAAACTGTCTTTTCCATTATTATAATAGGTGTCCGAAACTACAACATTAATCTTAAATCGAACATTTGGCATGCCTAATAAATTCAAGATTTCAATCAGTTTGTTGCTGAGATTTGGTATCGCTTCACTCCTACTGTGGCTGATTTTAGTCGCAATCGAATCCAATTGATTTTCAAAATCTTTAATGCCATTTTCAAGTTTACTGATTTCTTCTTCTAAAGTCACTACCGAAACCACTTTGCTTTCCAAGTCATTTTGAATATCAATCAATTCTTCCACCGTCAACACTTGATGCTTCTTTTGCAAACTGTAAATCAGTTGTAGTTTTTGATTGACTAATTCTAATTTTTCAGGATCATTAAAGACTAGTTCTGATTCGCGATTCAACTCTTTGACAATGTCATCAAATTCAATTAAAATCGAATTGGTGCGTTCAAAAAGGGATTCGTATTCTGCAGAAAAACTGGTATTTTTTTGAAGTATAGATTTGAATTCTTTTAGGTTTTTCAACAAACCAAATTGGTCTTCATTGGCCAAAGCCAAAAGCGCTGAAAGATTTTCTTTGATGAATTCAACATTATTCAGTGCTTCATAAGTTTTTTCTAATTCTTCAAGTTCACCAACTTTTAAATTAGCCGAATGCAATTCGTTGAAGAGGAATTCGTTATAATCTTTCTCTTTTAAAATGGCTGACAAACTTGTCTTTTTGGTTTCCAAAGCCGTTTTAGCCGAACGGTATTGTTTTAGAATTGACGAATATTCCGCTCTGAATTCTTGATTATTCGCAATTGCATCAATGATTTTAAACTGGTATTCTTCTTCAGACAATTCTAAGGTTTGGTGTTGAGAATGCACATCGATTAAGTAAAAACTTAAGTCTTGCAGTTGTTGTAAATTGACAGGACTATCATTTACAAAAGCTCTCGATTTTCCCGAAGGTAAAATTTCCCTCCGAATGATGGTTTCTTCTTCATAGTCCAAATCATGGGCTTCAAAGAAAGACTTCAAATCATATTTCCCGATGGCAAAATTGGCTTCAACGATGCATTTTTCTTCTTTGTTTTTCAGTGAAGTTAAATCGGCTCTTTTACCGAGAACCAATCCTAAAGCACCTAGAAGTATTGATTTTCCGGCTCCGGTTTCACCGGTTATAATTGAAAAACCCTTAGAAAAATCAATATTTAATTTTTCAATTAAGGCAAAATTTTCAATTGAAAGTGAAGTAATCATTTGCAGAAAATGTGGTAAAGTTTAAGTAGTAAATATACTAATTATAACTTGATGGTTGCCCATTTACTTGAATTGAGTGGTGAAATTTTATTCAATGTTTCTATAGTTTCCGATATAGGAACTTTTGGTCCGCCGGATAGGATTGACACAATTTCATCGACTTTAGCATCGAAGAAAACCCTGGTCAAAAACGCATTGGAACGCACTTTATATATAGCACTCAAAGCAGTGATAGAGGCTAATATTTTTTCTTTAGACGATTTCAAATCTTTTGTCATGTTGTCCAAACCTTCTCTGTGGTATTGGTACATAACGTCTCTAAAAGCATCAAAAGTTCCGGAAAGCATGTCATTGGCCAAGAAAAAACGATTTTGATTTCCATCGGATTGGCTCCAACCTTTGTATCCACTTTGTTGGGCTACAGTTACAATTTGTTGGGCAATATCAAACCATTGTTTTCCACCGTAAAGTGTGTAAGTATCGGCATCAAAACCAAGAATCATGTAGCTGTAAAATGCTAAAACAGACACTAAATTGGAATCAAAATTAGCCGGATTGAAAAGCAAGTTTTCAAATTCTACATAGCGAAATCCAAAATCTTTGTCGTTGTAGTTAAAAACCGGTGAAGAATAAGAAGAATTAAAAATAGGTCTGGAAGATTCCACTTGAATAGTCGCTGAAAAAGCGTTAGAATCATAACTGTTCAAAGTGATGACCATAGAACAATTGATCTTTTCGTTTTGCTTATAGCTTTCTCCAGTCCAATCCGTTTTGTTGACAAACTCATTAATCGATTTTTCTAAATTTCTAAAAATCTGATTATTGGTACTGGCAATTTTATCTGAGTTGACCTGAACCGAACAATTCAATTGTTGCGCATTAGTCAATCCAACCCAAAACAAAAAAAGAATACTAACTATTTTTTTCATGTGTAAATTTATATTGTTTTCAACTGTCTTTTAATTCTGATCAGCTAAAATCATTTAAAACGACTTTATTTATCAATCCTTATTATAACGAGAAATTACTTTGTTTATTATATCATCCGCAACAGCTTCTTTAGATTTTAAAGGCATGGCTTCAATCACAAAATCTTTATCAATAAAAGTAACTTTATTGGTAACCGAACCAAAACCAGCGCCTTTATCCTGAAGCGAATTTAAAACAATCAAATCTAAGTTTTTTTTCTGAATTTTCAACTTTGCATTTTCAATTTCATTTTCAGTTTCCAAAGCAAAGCCAATTAAGAATTGCTTTTGTTTTATTTGTCCCAATGAAGCTAAGATGTCTTTGGTCTTTTCCAATTCAATGGTGAAAGCTGCTTCCGATTTTTTTATTTTTTGATCAGCAACCACTTTAGGTTTATAATCGGCAACGGCGGCGGCGCAAATGGCTACATCACTATCATTAAAATATTGGTGGCACGCTTCGTACATTTCTTCAGCCGAAGTCACTCGGATCAAATTGACAGCAGAATTTTGCACATTTAAATCCGTTGGACCTGAAATTAAAATCACTTCAGCACCAAGATGGGCAGCACTTTTAGCAATATCAAAACCCATTTTGCCCGAAGAATGATTCCCAATAAATCGAACAGGATCAATCGCTTCATATGTTGGGCCAGCCGTAATCAATATTTTTTTACCTCTTAACGGTAATTTACTTTCCAAATCCTTTTCTAAAAAGGCAACAATATTTTCAGGTTCAGCCATTCGGCCTTCGCCGGATAAGCCACTGGCTAATTCTCCACTTTCAGCAGGAATCATGATGTTACCAAATTGTTTCAGCAAATTAAAACTGGAAATAGTTGAAGGATGTTTGTACATGTCCAAATCCATTGCCGGAGCAAAGTAAACCGGACATTTAGCCGATAAATAAGCAGCAATTAAAAGATTATCACAATTGCCATTCGCCATTTTAGAAAGTGTATTCGCAGTAGCAGGAGCAATAAGCATCAAATCGGCCCAAAGTCCTAATTCAACGTGATTGTTCCATTGGGCATTCTCGTCCTCATCATTATAAAAAGTAGAATGAATAGGATTTTTGGAAAGTGTAGATAATGTTAACGGTGTTACAAAATCCTTAGAAGCCGGTGTCATGACCACTTGGACATTAGCACCGGCTTTTATAAATAATCTGACTAATGAGGCTGTCTTGTAGGCGGCAATTCCTCCGGAAACGCCGAGTAAAATCTTTTTACCGCTTAAAACAGACATCTGAATTAGTCTTTTGTAGTATCTCTGTAGTAAATTTTGTCATCAAGCCATTCTTGAACAGCCAATGCGTGTGGTTTTGGTAATTTTTCGTAGTATTTAGAAACTTCGATTTGTTCTTTGTTTTCAAAGATTTCTTCAAGACTATCGTTGTAAGTAGCAAACTCTTCTAATTTCTCAGTTAATTCTTTTTTAATTTCAGAATTGATTTGGTTTGCTCTTTTAGCCATTATTGTTATTGCCTCGTAAACATTGCCAGTGCGCTCTTCAATTACAGTTTTGTTGTAAGTGATTGTGTTTACCGGTGCATTCGTCTTTTTTAAATCCATGACTTTTTTATTTAGAAAATTGTTTTAAATCTGTTTCAATTCGGGCCAACATTTCGTCAGCTTCTGATTTGTATTTGGTATCTGCTTTGTGCTTGATTAAACTATTGTACGCTGCTTTTGCATTATTCAAACGCTCTTCCATTTTTGCAGGAACACTATTAATCGCTAGTTTATAGGCTGAATCCAATTTGTAAAATAAGGCCGCTTCTTTATAAGGCGTACCCGGAAATTCAATAATAAAATTATCAAACGCTACCATGGAAGCTTTATAATCTGAAATGGTGTTATAAATCTTAGCGTTTTCATAGGCTTTTTTCTCCAATTTCTCTCTCAAAGCTTTGGCGATAGTATTTGCTTCAGTTAAATATTGAGATTCAGGAAAGGCATCTATAAAATTCTGTAATTTTTCAACTGCTTTATAGGTATCAATTTGATCCAAACTGTAAACCGGAGATAGTTTTGAAAAACATTTAGCTCCAAGAAATGATACTTCTTCTATTTTTTCACTCTTTGGAAAACTAGAGGCAAAACTCTCAAATTGATAACCGGCTAAATAATATTGATTGGTTTTGTATAGCGATTGCGAATACATGTAAAACATCTTTTGAGCTGATGGCTTTCCTTTGTAAGCAGGAGCAATTTGTTCAAAAAGGCGTATGGCTTTACCATATTTATTGGCTTCATACATTTTAGTTGCCATTTCATACTTAACAGCAATATCTTCTGATTTTAATGCTTTTTGGTATTCGCTACACGACGAAAAAAATACTACAAAGGCAAATAAGGCTAAAAATTTCTTCATTATGATGTTTAATGCTGCTGATTTTAAACACATTTTGTGACTTAAAAAGCAACTGCAAATTTAGTTATTAATTGTTTACAACAAAATATTTTTTTCGAAGTCGAAAAAATTACATTTTTGAAATTTTATTGGTGAAATCATGTAGGCGTTTGGCTAAATTTTCATCAGCATTTACTAAAGGTAAACGAACTATATTCTCAGACAAGCCCAATGACTTAAACACTTCTTTAATTCCGGCCGGATTTCCTTGCTCGAAAATCATATCAATTGAATCCGCTAGAAGATAGTGCAATTGATAAGCTTCTTCTACTCTTTTGTTCAAACCTAAATGCACCATTTCAGAAAATTGTTTCGGAAAACCTTCAGCAATTACGGAAATAACGCCTGCGCCTCCGGCTAAAACCATTGGCAACGTAATCATATCATCACCTGAAATCACTAAGAAATCTTTTGGCTTGCCTTGAATCAATTTCATCGCTTGAACGATATCGCCTGCAGCTTCTTTTACAGCCACCACATTTTTGAAATCATTAGCCAAACGAATAATTGTTGACGGCAACATATTACTAGCTGTTCTTCCCGGAACATTGTACAAAATAATCGGAAGCGGCGAAGCTTCAGCAATCGCTTTAAAATGTTGGTAAATGCCTTCTTGAGTTGGTTTGTTATAATATGGAGAAACAGAAAGTATCGCCACGAAATCGGAGAAATCTCTTGATTTTAATTCAGCGACAACTTCATTGGTATTATTACTTCCAACTCCTAAAACCAAAGGCAATCTTCCTTTATTGGCTTCTACAATTGTCTTTATTACCAATTCCTTTTCGTCCTTTGTCAATGTTGCTGTTTCGGCGGTTGTTCCTAAAACAACTAAATAGTCAATTCCGTTATCAACTTGGAAATTAACGATGGCTTTTAACGCATCAACATCTACTGAAAAATCTTTTTTGAAAGGTGTAACAAGGGCAACTCCCGTACCAATTAATGATTGCATTTTAAATTTTGTTTAGAATTTTTAAATATTTAAATAGTTCGTCCATAAAGACTTTATAATTTTCGGCATTGGTGTTGATCATAAAATGATTCAACCTTTTATCGATAGCAGCGAAGCCAACTTTAAAACCTGCTTTTGATTGATGAGAAACCAATAATAAGGCTACTTTCTCGGTATCGTAATAATTGATTAATAAATCGAATGGTTCAGCAATAAAATCTTTTACTTCTTTTTTATCAACTGTAGCACGCCAACTTAAATCTTTGTGGCTGAAAGTAGGATAATCAAAAACTTCATTTTTTTTAATTTTATTTTTGAAAACCAATACTTTAATGTCTTTCTCTGCAATTCCGTTTTGGATTAGCTCACGAACCATGGCTTCTCTTTCATAAAAGTAAGTTTCATCAAAAATAATCCCAACAGTTTTGATAACACTATCCGAAGCCAAATGTTTAACATTTGATAAACTATTCTTAACTATTTTTTTTGTTGAAAAATCCTTTAAGTAATTTAAAAACATACTACTTTTACTTGAATTACAAAATTACTAAAATTAGCGCCAAAAGCGATGGTAAAACTAAAAAACTATAACGTTGTATTAAAACATTTTGTTTTATTATTAACATTTGCAAGTCTTATTTCCTGCGCGGAAAAAAAATACACTGTCACTCGAATTGAAGGCAAAGAAATTGCAATTAATTCAACCAACACCGAAGACATTGAATTTGAAAACTTTATCAAGCCTTATCGCGATAATATTGATAAAGATTTGAGTTTGATTTTAGCCAATGCGCCAGAGACGATGGACAAATCGGGCGAATGGCAAACGCCAATGGGTAATTTCTTATCTGACATTACTTTTGATAAATCGAATGTCATTTTCCAACTTAGAGAGAAAAAAACCATCGACATTTGTTTGCTTAATCATGGTGGTATCAGAACTATTATTTCAAAAGGCGATGTTTCAGCAAGAAATGCTTACGAAATCATGCCCTTTGAAAACAGCGCTTTTGTTATTGGTTTAAAAGGAGAACAAATCTTAGAAATGGTCAATTATATCATCACCGAAAAAAAACCGCATCCATTGAAAGGGTTAACTTTTACCATTGGCAAAGACAACCAACCAAAAAATATTTTGGTCAACGGAAAAGCATTGGAAAATGATAAAATCTATTATGTTGTGACTTCAGATTATCTTGTCAATGGTGGAGACAACATGCTTTTCTTCAAAAAAGGGGTTGAAAAATATGACCTAGATTATAAACTTCGAAATATCATTATCGATTATTTCAAGGAAAACAAAAAGATTACAGCCAGTAAAGACATCAGAATCAGCAAAGAACTATAAGATGAAAAGAAGAGATTTTATACAAAAAACTGCGGCAAGTTCGGCTTTGCTAAGTCTTGGCGGACTTTCACTAAGTAGTTTCAAGACTTTGAACACTAAGCATCTTACAGTTTTACATACTAACGATGTTCATAGTTATATTGATCCGTTTCCGGCGAATCATCCCAAAAACCCAAACATGGGCGGCGTTGCCCGAAGAGCGGCTTTGATTGAAAACATTCGAAGAGAAAATCCGAATGTGCTCTTATTAGATGCCGGAGATATTTTTCAAGGAACGCCTTATTTCAACTACTACGGCGGAGAATTGGAATTCAAGCTCATGAGCATGATGAAATATGATTTGGCAACAATAGGCAACCACGATTTTGACAATGGAATTGACGGTTTATATGCCCAATTACCCAATGCAAATTTTGAATTTGTTTCTGCCAATTATGATTTCAAAAACACCGTGATGAACGGTCAGGTTAAGCCTTATAAGATTTTTAACAAAGATGGGATCAAAGTTGGCGTGTTCGGACTTGGAATCAGTTTGGAAGGTTTGGTTGATAAGAAGAATTACAAAGAAACCGTTTACAATGATCCGTTAACCGTTGCTCAAGACATGTCACGCATTTTAAAACAAGAACAAAAATGTGATTTGGTGATTTGTCTTTCTCACATTGGTTACCAATACAAAAACGAGCCTGATAAAATTTGTGACACCAAATTGGCAACATTAACCAAAGACATTGACTTAATTATCGGCGGACATACGCATACTTTCTTAGACAAGCCCACGGTTTTGAAAAATGCTGAAGGCAAAGATGTTTTGGTGAATCAAGTCGGTTGTTATGGGATTAATTTGGGGCGAATCGATTTCTATCTTGAAGACTCAAAATCAGTTACAACCCAAGGAAAATCAATTATTGTTTGATTTTTCTGCAATCATTACATATTTATAAAACGAGAAGAAAGCTAATGCATTAAAGGTCATAGCTAAAGGTCGGAGTAACTTTTGAAACTCATTGACTAAAAAGTACTTTTCTATAAAAACCGAAAACTGCAACATTACAAACAGCAAAACCGATATTAATAAAACTGAGTTTTGCTTGTTATCATTCATTACATAACTCGAAAGGGCAACACCTGCAAATACTGAAATTAAGATGTTTTGCAACATCAACAAATAAAAACTATTCTCCGGAATGTCATTGGTTTCAATAAATAAGTAAAAGAAAATAAGCAAAAAAGGCAATGTTGCAATGATCATTGGAATAAAATCTTTTACTTTTTGCAAAGAAAATACAAGATAAATGATTACAATACGATGCAGTGTAAAGATTATCAAAGCATAATAAAGACACATTGGTGTACTTGGTATAAACAATATGTTCACCACCATTGAAAATAATAATACGATGACAAAAATTGGATTTTTTCTGCTAGAACTTATAAGATAAATTACCACCAAAAGTAAAGGAATCAGCGGTTTTAGCGAACAAATAAATGGTGTATAGGCAAAGTATTCTGAAATAACTTCAAAGAATGCTATGATAAAATAGCCAAAGGTTAATGACTTTAATATATTGTCTTTTCTAACCATAGAAAATCGCTTAGGAATACTAAAGTTAACACAAATTATAATACAAAATGATTCTTTTGGTTTAAAGTTTTAAGATAGCATGACTAAAAAATCATCTTCAGAAATGATTGGTACTTTTAATTGATTGGCTTTCTCTAATTTGGCCGGCCCCATATTATCACCAGCCACCACAAAATCAGTCTTTGCCGAAATTGAACTGCCCACTTTGCCACCGTTATCTTCGATAGCTTTTTTCAAATCATCACGGGAAAATTTTTCAAAGACGCCGGAAACCACAAAAGTTTTGCCTGATAATTTGTCTGTTGCATTGGGATTGTGCTTTTCAATAAGTTCCAATTGTACACCAAACTGTTTCAAACGCTCAATAATTTTCACATTTTCTTCATTTTCAAAGAATTCAATAACACTTTGGGCAATCTTCTCTCCTATTTCATCTACCAAAATTAAATCCAATAAAGAAGCCTTTTGAAGCGCATCAATCGATTTATAATGTTTCGCTAATTTCTTGGCAACCGTTTCTCCTACATACCGAATTCCAATCGCATACAAAACCCTTTCAAACGGAACTGCTGTAGATTTTTGAACACCATTGACTAAGTTCTCCGCTGATTTTTGCGCCATACGTTCCAAGGGTAAAATTTGGTCAACAGTCAATTCATAGAGATCAGCGTAATCTTTAACCAAATTATTATTGAACAACAAAGCGACAGTTTCTCCGCCAAGACCTTCAATATCCATCGCTTTGCGCGAAATATAATGTTGGATTCTACCAATAATCTGCGGCGGACAACCATAAAAATTAGGACAATAATGATTGGCTTCACCTTCAGTTCTCACTAGTTCCGAATTGCATTCCGGACAATGAGAAATATATTGTGTTCTTTGAGAGTCAGCGCTTCTTTTAGCCAAATCAACCGCAATAATTTTCGGAATAATTTCGCCTCCTTTTTCTACAAAAACGGTATCGCCTACTCTGATGTCGAGTTTTTCAATTTGGTCGGCATTGTGTAAAGACGCCCGTTTAACTATCGTTCCCGCCAATTGTACCGGTTCCAAATTGGCCACAGGTGTAATCGAACCGGTTCTTCCCACTTGATACGAAATCGAATTTAATTTGGTAGAAACTTGTTCGGCTTTGAATTTATAAGCCATTGCCCAACGAGGCGATTTGGCGGTATACCCTAATTCATCTTGGTGTTGGAAACTATTGACTTTAATTACAACGCCATCGGTTTCATAAGGCAAATGGTGTCGGTGTTCGTCCCAATAATTGATATACTCGAAAACTTCGGCTAAACTATTGGCTAATCGTGCTTCTTTCGGGACTTTAAAACCCCAATTTCTGGCAGCTGCTAATCCTTCAAATTGAGTTTTGATATTGAGATTATTGCCAACGATAAAATACAACAAACATTCTAATGGGCGTTTTGCCACTTCACTACTGTCTTGTAATTTTAAACTTCCGGAAGCCGTATTTCTTGGATTGGAATAAGGTGTCTCACCTATTTCAATCAGTTCTTGGTTCATTTTTTCGAAACCTTCAAACGGCAAAATGATTTCGCCACGAATGTCAAATCGGTCGGGAAAACTGCCTTTCAATTTTAACGGAATCGACTTAATTGTTTTGATATTATTAGTCACATCATCGCCTTGAAAGCCATCGCCGCGAGTAACGGCACGCTTTAGCTTTCCGTTTTCGTAAGTAATCGAAATCGAGGCACCATCATATTTTAATTCGCAAGTATATTGCAACGGTACATTGCCTAGCACCTTTTGGATTCTGGTTTCCCAATCGACTAAATCTTCTGTAGAATAAGAATTGTCCAAAGAATACATTCGGTAATCGTGAACTACTGTTTGAAAATTTTTGGTAATTGTTCCGCCAACCCGTTGCGATGGCGAGTTTTCGTCAAAAAATTCAGGATATTGGTTTTCTAACTCTTGAAGCTGTTTCAGTTTTTGGTCAAATTCAAAATCGGAAATCGTTGGATGGTCTAACACATAATAGTTGTGATTGTGTTGGTTGAGTTCGTCTCGTAAATCCTGAATGATAGTTTGAATATCCATAAAATTGATTGGTAATTTGCTTCCGCTAAAAATAATAATTCTATTTCAAAATTAGGATTAAAAACAAAAAAACCACTCCTTACGAAGTGGTTTTTTGCCATAATTTTTTGGGGATTATTTTTGGATAATGATAAAATCGGAACGACGATTTTTAAAATGTTGCTCTTCAGTACATTTCACACCATTACTACATTTGTTGGTCAAGCGACTTTCTCCGAAACCAATAGCACTTTCAATTCGGGAAGCATCAATTCCTTTAGAAATAATGTAAGCCTGAGTTGACTTGGCTCTGTTGTCAGACAAGGTCATATTATAAGCATCTTTCCCTCTTGAATCGGTATGGGATTCAATTTTGATTTTTACATTCGGGAATTTTTGCATTACAAAAACCACTTTATCTAATTCTACTATTGCTTGAGGTGTAACATCATATTTATCATAATTAAAGAAGATTGGATTTACATCAATTTTTTCCTGTCCTTTTTCTTTAACGATTAAATCTTCAAATTTGCTCAATTCAAAGTTAATGTCTTTAACCTCCGCCAAATTCGTTTTGGTAGTTTCAATGGTTCTTTCTTCACTGCTGTGGTTTGGTTTAGAAGCGATCAATTTGATTTTCTTTCCACAAGGCAATTTGATTACATAAGCGCCATTTGCATCAGTCTTCGCTTGGTTTATGGCTTTGCCAAAAGCGTCATAAGCGATTAGTGTCGCGTTATCTATGACCCATTTGGATTTTGAGTTGATTACTTTTCCAGAAATCAATTGGTCACATTCCGGCTTTACTTTGGTAAAATAATAGATATCATCATCACCTTTTCCTAAAGCTCTGTTCGAAGAAACATAACCAAAAGTATCCGTCGCGTCTACTATATAAGCAAAATCGTCTTTGTTGCTATTTATCGGAGCACCAAGATTTCTTGGTACCGAGAAATTTAGTCCACCAGAAAATTTGCTTTCATAAACATCTAAATCACCCCAACCATAATGACCATCGGAAGAAAAATACAGAGTACCGTTTCGGAAATAAGGAAACAATTCGTTTCCGATAGTATTTACCGTTGGTCCTAAATTTTGAGGTGTAGTCATCGTTCCGTCTTCGGCAATTTGGACAACATACAAATCGGTTTCCCCTAAACCACCAGGCATATCTGAAGCAAAAAACAACCATTTTCCGTCTTCACTTAAAGATGGATGACCAACAGAATACTTATCGCTATTGAAGAACAATTTTTCGGTTTTTACTAGTTTTTCTTCTTCAATTCTACCTCTGATAATTTGGAAATTATTAGTTCTGGATTGGTCGATAATCAGTTTTTTATCTTTCACAATGTTAGTCGTGTAATAAACTGTTTTCCAATCCGGGCTAAATGTAGCAGTGGCTTCATGGTATTTGGTCATCACATTAGGTAAAAATAGTGATTCATTAAACAAACTTCCATCTGCGGTATTTCTTTCGGCCAAATACAAGTTTAAGAAAGGTTGCTTGTTCCAACTGTATAGTTTTTCACCATGATTTGTAGTGTCTTTACTCGAAGCAAAAACAATTTTTTCACCATAAAAAGCGGTTCCAAAATCAGACTTATTGGTATTGATGTCGAGATTTTTTACGGTGTAAAGCGGTTTGGCTTTAGCTACACTGTCCATTTGACGTTTTTGATTTACAAAGCGAGCTATTTCTTTTTCATCGCCTTTTTTATTCAAAAATTCACGGGTTAGTTTATCTGCTTTCTCATAATCCATTACCCCTTTCAAAGACTGAATATAGCGGAGAAAATAGCTGTCAGAAATCGTCTGACCTTGGATATCATAAAGTTTTTGATACCATTTAAGTGCATTTCTGTTGTCGTCTGTGAAATAATAGGAATCAGCAGCATTTTTTAGCGTTTGCGTTCCCGGTTTTTCAACATTCTTCAGATACTCTTCATAAGCTTTTGCGGCTTCAACATAAGCCATGGTCTTAAAAAGTTGGTCTGCTTTCTTCAATTTCGTTTGCGCAAAACCTGATGCCAAACAAAAGAACATAATTAGTAGATATATTTTTTTCATGATTTCAGGGTTTTAGAAAAATCTTGGAGATTTTATTTGTTGGGATTTCTTTTGCAATTGATAACGAAGAATGACCTCGTGTGAACCATCGTTGTACTTATTCAAATTGGTTACAGTATAATCATAGGCGTAACCGATGTACAAACTATTAGAAATTTGAAAACCAGCCAACCCACTAACCGAATCGTCCAAACGATATGAAACGCCTACTGTAAATTTCTCTTGAATTAAGAAATTAGCCGAAATATCCATTGACATCGGTGCACCACTAACTGCTTTTAACATGTAGGCGGGTTTGAATTTTAGATTGTCTGAGAAATTAAAAACATAACCTCCGATAAAATAATAGTGAAGTCGGTCGTAATCAATAGCTTCTTCCACATCATCATAATAATCACCTCTGATAAAACTTGGAACTGAAGCGCCGATATACCATTTGTCACTGTAGAAATACAATCCGGCGCCTATTGAAGGTTTCATTTTGTTGTCGATATTTTGATTCAGCAAAACATCAATTGGATCATTGTATCTTCCTCTTGTCCAATCGACGTTCAACACTCTCATACCGGCTTTAAGACCAAACGCCAATTTTCTTTCATTCGGAAAGGCAATACTATAGGAGAAGTTTCCATCGATGTACAATTCGTTTGAAGGTCCTAGTTTGTCATTCACAATACTAAACCCTAAACCCACTTTATCATTTCGCATGGGAGAATGAATGGCGAAGGCTTGAGTCTGTGGTGCGCCATCGATACCAACCCATTGAGAACGGTGTAGAAGAACGGCTTCCAATGAACCTGTCGATCCTGCATAAGCTGAGTTTACGCTCATTGTGTTATACATGTACTGTGTATATTCGGGGTCTTGTTGTGCCTTTATGATAAAAGGACAAAGGATGTACAGCAATAAAAAGTGTACTTTATGAATTCTTATATATGGTTTCATACTTTTTCTATTTAGTTTAATAATTAAGAAAATGATTGTAATACTATCTTGTGATGGCTAACCAACCCGCTTTTTTAGGAGTATTATCACCAATATCGAGGATATAGTAATAAGTACCGGTTGGCAACTTTTCCTCTCTATTGATAGCTCCTGAAACGTTGGCAGTTCCATCCCAATCATTGTTATAGGCCTTTCTATCATAAACTAAAGAACCATATCTATTGTATACACTTAGCTTGTTATTTGGATAATTTTCGATACAATCAATGGTAAAAGTATCGTTAGCACCATCGTTATTTGGACTAAATTCATTGTAAACCACTAAACAAATTGGTGATACTTCTGCGTCATCATCATTATTAGAATCATCTAAATCAATCGGATCTGAAATATCGATTGATGCAACATTCAAATAATTTCCGGTTGATAAAACTGTAACCGTTACTGTTAAGATAGCGCTCGTATTGGCAGGTAATATCGAAATATTCCATATCCCTGATATGTTATTAAAAGTTCCTGCAGTTGTCGTTGCACTTACGAAGCTGTATCCTGACGGCAAATTTTCATGAACAACTACATTCAGAAATTGACCGGCACCAACATTATTAACGGTAATAGTAAATGTTACATTATCATCAATACTTGGCGTTGGATTGTCAACTACTTTACTGATGGTAATATCAGAACAAGTTTGAACACTTAGGTCAAATGAAGTACTACTATTTCCGCTACAGCTATTAGAATAAGAAACACTAACATTTCCCGAACCAATGGCTAACCACGATACCGTAATCGTATTATCAGTTGTTTGTCCACCGGAAATAATCAATCCATTGGTTACCGACCATATATAATTATCCATTCCCGCATTGGTGGTGTAAGTTACCTGCTCAAAAACACAAGCTTCATTATCACCGCCCAAAATTACAGCTTGACCACTTCCATTAAAGGTTGCCATTATCGCCAATCGGATGCTACTTTCACAACCTGTATTGGTATCCACTATTGCGGCATAGTAAGTAATTCCATTAACCAAAGCTGTTGTTGTGGCTAACGGACTTCCACCGGTAGCATCTGCATACCAAACCACATTGGTTTCATTCACTTGAAGATTAGCAATGGTTGGCGCATCGACTAAACAAAATGTCTGAGTAGCATTATTTGTAGTTGGAATTGCCGGATTAGAAAGCGTTACGCTTACTGCTAACCTCGTAGCGCTCTCACATCCGGTGGTTGTCTCTAGTAATGAAGCGTAATAAATACTTCCATCCACTAGAGCTGTTGTTGTTACTAATGGAGTTCCTCCTATTGGATTATTATACCAAACCACATTGCTTTCATTTACCTGCAGATTCGAAATGGTTGGTGCATTCGCCAAACAAAATGTTTGAGTAGCATTGGCTGTTGTTGGTGTACCCGGATCAGAAATTAAAACACTTATCACTAATCTAACAGCACTTTCACAGCCTGTAACAGCATCTAATAGCGAAGCGTAATATAATCCTCCATTTACTAAAGCAGTGGTTGAAGTTAATGGACTTCCGCCGTTAGGATTCAAATACCAAACAAAGTTGCTTTCGTTCACTTGCAGATTGGCAATTGTTGGTGCAGCAATCAAACAAAAGGTTTGAGTAGCATTTGTAGTGGTTGGCGTGCCCGGATCAGTAATAGTTACATTTACGACTAATCTTACGCTACTCTCACATCCTGTTGTTGAATCATTTATGGACGCAAAATAGGAGCTTCCGTTTACTAGTAAATCGGTTGTAGCTAATTGGGTTCCGCCGATAGGACCTGTGTACCAAACTACATTGCTTTCATTCACTTGTAAATCTGCCACAGTTGGCGCATCAATCAAACAAAATGCCTGATTTGCATTTGCAGTGGTTGGTGTTCCAGGATCATTTACAATTATCATCACCGGTTCTAATGTCCCGGCTAAGTTCAAACAAGTGTTATCACTTTGCATGGCAACATAATAAGTAAACGGACTATTGGTATCTAACAAACCTGTTACGGTTAGTGTACCATTAGCCGCTACTGAAAAAGTGGCTCCGCCAATAATAGCACCATCAACAATAGGTTGTGTTGTATCATTGGTTAAATACCAAGAAAATTGTGGATTGGTATGCGAAGTCGTTGGCACTATTATAGCCGCATCATTGTTACAAATCAGAGTATCAGCTGCAGTTATATCTGAAGCTACAGAAAAAGGTAAAATGGTTAACGTAATTTCTTTTCTGTCAGGTTCAGCAGTGTCACAATATTCATCTGAACTTACCCCTAAATAATAAGTATAAGTTCCCGGTGTCAATCCTGTAATTGTCAATAAAGAGGCTGTTTCTCCAGCAATGGGTTGGACAGTTGTACCATCAAAATAATACCAATGAAAAATCGGGTTAGTGATGGTCATGGTTGAATTCAACTCAGCTTGCAAAGCAATCGTTCCGGTTAGGCTACAAATAGTAGTATTTGTCGCTCCATTTATTAAAACTTGCGTTATAGCCGTATCCGGTGCGGTTTGACCAACATTTAAGGTCACTCTACCTCTATCGTATACCGCACAACCGAAACGGAATGGTTGGATATAAAAATTATGTGATCCCGAAGTTAAATTATTCGGTACCGTAAAACTCATTCCAGTTGAAACTACGTTTCCTCCAACTTCAGCATCATACCAAATAAATGTCGTACAATCAACGGGCACAATAGTTAATTGCACTGCTTGACCTGGACAAACATCCAAAGTGTTTGTGGTATCACCACCAATAACGGAAGTATCAGCGCGTCGATTTACCTCGTGTATTCTTAAAAAATCGAATGCGTCAACAGTACCTCCAAAACGAATGGCTATTCTGTCATAAGGCATTGTTTGCGGTTGCACAACCAAAGCATATAAATCACCACTGATTAGTGATAAACTCAATAAACTGGAATTATGATCAATCGGAAGTCCTACAGGAGAATTACCCAAGTACATTTGGATTGAAAAACCGCTTAGTAAAGACAAGCTCAAAAGTGTTGCCGGTTTTGACATTATGATTTCCAAGGTATCACCGGCTAATGTTGGTGTATTGAAAGAAATTGTCAAATCGGCTGCCGCTAAAATGCCGGCTCCGCTATACATCGTTGCATAAGTAGTAACACTATTATCAACTGCATCATAAGGATCATCAACGCCTACTGTCGCTGTAGCGACTCCAACACCTAAATCATAAGCACCATAGAAAACATCTTCTACATCAGATGTGCTACAAGTGATTTGAGAAACCTGTTTGTCGTAATAAGCTTCATACACATTTACATTTTGTGCAATACTGGCGACAGAACCTACAATAATTCGGATACCATCATAATCTTGTGGTCCACTGAAATTGGAAGGAACAAAAGTGTATTCGAAAACATTCTCTCCTGATAATAAATCAACTAGCGAACCTGAAATAGGTTGGATAAATCCGATATCAATCGGAACACTTGAAGAATTTCTTTTGGTTCCAACAATTGAGTAAGCACCTAAGGCTACTAGACCACTATAATTAGAGCCTAATTTCACATTCACCGGAGTTCCGGCAGGAATTAAATCATCCCATTGCAAAGTTTGCCAAGTTGTTCCAATGCCTAATAGTCCGATACCGGTTACTATGGTGGAATGAGATTGGATATCTTCATCGATAGCATTACTGCCGTTAAAAACACCACCGGTAATTATGGAACCCCAACTTTGGGAATCTGCGTATGTTCTTTCGGTCAAAACCGGACAATTGGCAGGATCAATAACCGATACAAAAGCATTGCTTGTGGCCAAACAACTGCCATTGCCTGAAATAGCAGTGAAAGTATAAAAACCGGCAGATGCAAATGGTCCCGCAACATTTGAAGCTAAAGCATTTCCATCAGAATCGTACCAAACAATAGGCGCATTTGAAGTGGCATTGAAAGTAACCGAGCTTCCAATATTAACCACATTATTAACATTGGTTACTACCAAATTTATCTCCTGATTTACAGTAACATCAACTGATTGCATTAAAGAAGAGCAGCTTCCACTTAAACTTGTTGATTGGATATAATACAATCCCGAAGTTTGAATATTGGAAGCCGCTTCCGCAGTAATTGGAGCATTGGTACTATCAAAAAAGCTGTATATTATATCACTTGAACTATCAAAATTCAGAATGACATCGCGAAGGTTAACACTTCCACAACCTTCAATAGTTGGAGAAACATTCAATACTAAAGCAGTCGCGTGATTAACTATTACGTGTTTTAAAGTATTCACCTCATTTTCACAAATACCGTTTACAGTCAGTGATATATAATAGTGATAAGGTGAATTAATCGCGGTTAATCCTGAAATTGACAGCTCACCATTAGCATTATTCAAAACATAAGTAACTCCGGCATCACCCGAAAATCCGGTTGTAATTTCCTGAGTTTTTAATTGGTCTTTATAATATCTAAAAGTAGCACCACCGATTGTTGAAGACGGAGCAAGTACAATCACTCCATTACAAGCTTGCAAAGTATCAGGAATGGTAATGTTTGTCGCAACAGGTAAATTGATTACGGTAACAGTAACCTTGAGTCTTAACGATTCTTCTGGACAACCAATTCTTCTGGCTGAAACATAATACGAAGTGTTTTGTGTTAAAACCGGTGTTACAAAAGGTTGACCTGAACTCAAGGTCGCCAAAGCTGTTCCGCCCACGGCTTGGTCATACCAAATTAATTCGGTTCCCACGCCTGTTGTTGCAACTAAAGTAGCGGTGCTTCCTGAACAAACTGTTGGATTTAGCGTAAAAGTATCGGTAATTATCGGAACAGCCGGCGCTCGAGTTACATCATACAAATCCAAACTTTGTGTCAATTGAACATTCAACAAGGAGTTGTATCTTATTGTAATTCTGTCAACAGGAGCATTTGGGGAAAAAGGAATCGTAGCAATTTGATTGCCATGAAGTAATGTCAGTAAGTCTAAATTTAAAAGTGAATTTAAATTGGCAGTCATCACTGTGGTTGCTCCATTCGAGCCAATAATTTGAATATTATTAGCAACTCCTAAAGCCAACAATGAAGAATCAACTTTCATTCGAATAAAAAATTGATCGGTTGGTTGGGATACACCATCGTAATAAACTGTTTGCTCTATAGAAGCTGCAACCGCTAAAATTCCCATGCTAAGTCTGGAGTAATTAGTGGTATTAGCGTCTAAAACATTTTTTGGATTGCTAACACCGGCGCCGCCAAGACCTAATAAATCGAGATTTAGACCCGAACCGCTATAAGAAGTATAACTTGCCAATCCACAAACATCGGGTGTTCCAATATAGAAAGCTTCATATACATCCAATCGCTTCGTATTTCCTAATCCTATTAAAGAACCGACTCTGTTGGTCAAACGAATTCTGTCATAAGATTGTGAAGGGGTTAATGCAATAAAGTATTCATTAGTAGCATTAATGACAATTTTTAATCTTTCTAAAGCAAAATCATTTAAGATTTGACTGTTTCCCAGAAGAGCTATTGTTGAGCCGTTTTTGGCTTCCACAGTAAACTCTTGATTGCCGATTAATAAAACGCCTCCAACATCGGATAATAATCCGCCAAGACTACCACCTAGTAGAGATGGCAGAATATTATCATCGGTTTGAATTTTCACATAAGAAGTAGTGTTTGCCGGTAAAACCGAATCAAACTTAAGCTCCAGATGTCCGGAGTAAGCGCCAATTCCGATGGCAATTCCTGAACTGGCTCTTATTCTAGCCATACTTGACAAATTACCGTCAGTAGCATTTGTAGCAAAATCTACATTACTCTGACTTGTAATTGTGGTTGCATAAATCGGTAGTGATTGTGCTTCCACGGTTTGCAAAAATCCAAATACCATAAGGTAGATTACAAAAAGACTTATCCTAAGCTTTTTGCCAGGGGTAAAATTTAATTCCATTAGCAGTAATTTAAGTGAATATTTAGGGCAACTATTTCTTAATTAACTATTTGCTTGTGTGGTATTTATTGGTAGTGGTATTCAGAGGTGGTATTGTGTAATAGTATATTTTTTAATATTCTTTACGGTTTTTGTTTTATTTTTTTACGGTTTATGATTTTTTTGTAGCTTTTCTTTTATTTATTTAGCTAAAAAAAATAACTGTACTGTTATTTATCGATTTAATATGTTAATTATAGGTCATTGATGACATTTTTAACTAATTATATACTATTTTATAGGGTCAATTAATATATATTTGTTTTAATTTAACTGACATTTTAATTTATTAATAATTTAAAATATTTATTGTTTTTAAATGAATCCCAAATTTTAAAAATTTATTAACTTACATAATTTGAAGTCATAAAGTGAGATAGTGACTTTTGTTTATACGATAAAAAAAATACCACAATCGTGAATGTTTTTTTATTACTTATTGCCAACTCTACGAATACCACTAGAGTAATAAATTATTAAAAAAATATAAACTCATATTTTTATTCTCAGGATAAAAGTATAATACATTTTGCGAATATGCAAGAGAAAACATCTCAAAATGCGAATTTAATTTTACAAAAATTAAAATTTGCCCTAAAAGTACGAACTGACATAGAGCTTTCAGAAATCCTAAATGTAAAGCCAAATACCATTTCTTCTTGGAAAAAGAGAGACACATTAGACTACAGTGGAATTATCGCTATTTGCGAATTGTACGAAATTGATTTGAATGATATTTTTTACAGTAAATCAAATTCTAAAAACTATGACAGCCTGGAAGATGGCACTTTCTTAGTTAGTAGAGAATCCCAATTTCAATATTGTGTAGACAATAAAAGCATTCTGGAGACACTTCCAAAATATACTTTCCCATTTTTAAGAGGTGAATCTACTCGTGCTTTCCAAGCGGTTAGCAACAATATGTTTCCTCTAATTGAAGAACGATCTTATGTACTTTGTTCCGCAACAGATATTGACAGTATTAAAAACAATGATTTAGCAGTTGTTATAAGTCAGAAGAAAGGAATTTTTATTAATCGCTTGGTTATAACAGAAGATTCTAACACCTTCTTATTAAAAAACGATTATGTAGTAAATCACGATATTACTTTTGAAAAAAGCGATATCGATGAGTTATGGCTAATTAAAGGGGTTTTGTCTTATGACATCAGTAGCAATAGCAAATTGAAGTACCTGAACGACAATTTAAAAATTATGGACAAAGTACTATCTATAATTAAATAGTACTATTGTCCAATATATTTTTTACGACTGAACAATGCCGTTGATTTGAAGGTACAATTGCCCGTCGCTCAAGATAGCGCCTTGGGTAATCAAATCGAATATGGATGTATTTCTTCCGTCTTCATATTCTTTTTTGCCTAAATGGATTTCAACGGTATCGGTGAATAAGTTATCACTTAACCATTGTAATCCTTCTTTTTCCATAAAATTTACTTCAGGATCCAAAGCTTTTAAAACGATTGACTGAATAAACTTTTCCTGACAATGAAAAAGGAAAATGTGATTTTTAGAGAAATGCTCTAAGTATTGCGCGTTGCTCAAAACGCCTTCCCATATTAAATCCGAGAAAACGTCTAATTCTTGTTCGGCCACTTCCGGGTTATCGGCTTTGATTTTATCCCATTCTCCTTTATCTATAGATTGTGTTGCCAAGAAATTACTAAATTCTTGGTGCAAGGCTTCAAATTGTTCTTTGGTTAGTCTTTTGTATTTCATATTTTTTAAAGTTGCCGAGTGACTAAGTTTTTTTTGTTTTAGCATTAAAGCCTAGCCCCGATTATCTCACAATACTTTAATTTTCATTGGAGTTCGATGAACACTTCGTGTTTGCAATAAAAATCCTTTTATGAATTGCCATGGGTTTTAACCCGTGGTAATTCATAAAAGATTGTAATGGAAAGCTGGAAAAAGCTTCAAAAAAAAATCCCGACGCGAATCGGGACTTTTACTTTGTATGTTGAAATATTATTTCTCAGCTACAATTTCGTATGGTAATTCGATAACCACTTCTCTGTGTAATCTTACAGTAGCAGCATATTTACCTGTACGTTTAACAACACCACTAGTGATGAATTTTCTATCGATTGGTTGACCAGCAGTCTCTAAAGCCGAAGCGATATCTATGTTAGTGATTGAACCGAATAATTTTTCTCCACCAGCTTTTGCTGTGATTTTAATCTCTAAAGCTTTTAAAGCTTCTGCGATTTTTTTAGCATCATCAACAATTTTAGCTTCTTTATAAGCTCTTTGTTTTAAATTTTCAGCTAAAACTTTTTTGGCAGATGGTGTTGCCAATTGAGCAAAACCTTGCGGGATTAAGAAATTACGACCGTAACCGTTTTTTACTGTTACTACGTCATCTTTAAATCCTAAATTCTGAACGTCTTGTTTTAAGATCAATTCCATGTTGTTGTCCTTTATTAGAGAAGTTAGGTTCCGATTAACGGGAAACCAACAACTATTGTTTAAATATTATTTTAATAAATCGGCCACGTATGGCATTAAAGCTAAGTGACGCGCTCTTTTCACAGCTACAGACACTTTTCTTTGGTATTTCAATGAAGTTCCGGTTAAACGTCTTGGTAAAATTTTACCTTGTTCGTTTACGAATTTCAATAAGAAGTCAGGATCTTTGTAATCTACATATTTGATACCTGATTTTTTGAAACGACAATACTTTTTAGTTTTGTTAGTTTCAATATTCAATGGAGTAAGATATCTGATATCTCCGTCCTTTTTTCCTGAAGCGGATTGTTGTAAAGTTGCCATAATTACGCTTTTGTTGCTTTTAATTTAGTTCTTCTTCTTTCTGCCCAAGAGATTGCGTGTTTGTCTAAACTTACTGTTAAGAAACGCATAACTCTTTCGTCACGTCTAAACTCAGTTTCAAAAGCAATAAGAGCTTCTCCTGATACTTGGAATTCGAATAAGTGGTAAAAACCACTTTTCTTGTTTTGGATTTCGTAAGCTAATTTTTTTAAGCCCCAATCCTCTTTAGATACCATCGTTGCTCCTTTAGCAGTAAGAAAATCTTCAAATTTGCTTACTGTTTCCTTTACCTGAACTTCAGATAAAACGGGATTTAAGATGAAAACAGTTTCGTAATGATTCATAATAAATTTTGTTAAATTTTAAATTGGGCGCGAAGATATAAAATGTTTTCTGAAATTCAATAGACAAAGAAGAGAAATCGTCTAAAAGTAAAAAATAACGTTTAAAAGCAAAAATAATCGACGAAACGTTAGGTGGATTAAAAAAAAGGTGTTATTTTTACAATTCCAAATCTATAATAAATAATATTATGAAACTAAATTGTGTCGTTGTTGATGATAGTTCCATTCAAAGGATGATCATTGCAAAATTAGTAAATAATCACCCCAATTTACATTTAGTAGGTGATTTTTCTAATGCAATTGAAGCAAAAAATTGCATGTCGGTTCATACTGTTGATTTAATCTTTCTCGATATTGAGATGCCGGTCATCAGTGGTTTTGATTTTCTTGACGGATTAAAAGTAAAACCCCAAATTATTTTTATCACGTCAAAAGCGGAATACGCTATGAAAGCGTTCGATTATGATGCTACGGACTACCTACAAAAACCGATAGCCTTAGATCGTTTTAATGCTTCTGTTAGAAGAGCAATGGATTTCCATATGCTTAAGAAAGAAAATCAAGAAGAAGAAGGAGAACATATCTTTATTAAGAGCAACCTTAAGAAACTTAAAGTGTATACCAATAAAATTAAGTGGATTGAAGCTTACGGAGATTATGTAAAAGTAGTAACGGAAGAAGATAGTAACCTCGTACTTTCTACAATGAAATCATTTGAACAGGATTTATCGAAAGAAAAATTCATCAGAGTTCACAAATCTTATATCATTAACATTGATAAGGTAGAACGTTTCAACAGTAAGTTTGCGGAAATTGGTCTCACTAAAATTCCTTTAAGCCGTAACAAAAAAGAAGATTTAATTAAAGCTTTAGCTATTGCTTAAAATTACTCAATAAAAATCGACATTTACAGTAACCTTAATTGTTCTGTATTGCGGTACTACATCAAAACTATTCAGTACTTTCTGGATAGTTTTTTTTGTACCTTGTAATGGCGTATCGCTTGGAATTTTAATCATAATCGTACGAATGTATTCATTTCGAATGCGACTAATTGCAGGTTCTTCCGGACCAAGAACAGGAATCGATAAATTTTGTTGCAATACCTGAAACAACCACATCGAACCTTCTTTGAGTTTATCAAAATCACGATGCTTCATGGTAAGCTTTATCAAGCGATAAAAAGGTGGATAATAGTAAATCTTTCGTTCATACAATTGCTCCTTATACATGCCTTCATAATCATTGTTAGTGACTTGCTGAATGACATTGTGCAACGGATTATAAGTTTGGATAATTACTTTACCTCTTTTCTCACTTCTACCCGATCGCCCGGATACTTGTGTCATCATTTGGTAACTTCTTTCAAAAGCCCTGAAATCGGGATGATACAACATATTGTCAGCATTCATTATCCCAACTAACGAAACATTATCAAAATCTAACCCTTTCGCCAGCATTTGCGTTCCAACCAAAACATCAATTTCACGATTTTTAAATCCGTCTATGATTTTTTCAAAGCTGTATTTGCCGCGTGTCGTGTCTTGGTCCATGCGTTTGATATTCTTATTCGGAAATAATTCGGCTAATTCCAACTCGATTTGTTCCGTTCCGAAGCCTTTGGTTTCCAAATCAACGCTCGAACAAACATGACAATTCGTAGGTTTGGCCATATTGTAACCGCAGTAATGACATCGCAATTGGTTTTTGTACTTGTGGTAAGTCAAACTCACATCGCATTGCGGACACTGCGGCACATGACCACAAGTCATGCATTCTAATACCGGTGAAAAACCACGTCGGTTTTGGAATAGAATTACTTGCTCATTATTGGCAAAAGCTTCAGTAATTTGTTCGATTAAAGTCAAGCTGAAATGACCTTTCATTTTCTTTCTGAAATAACTGTCTTTTAAATCAACCAATTCAATTTCGGGCATTTGCACTTTTCCGAAACGTTCTTTTAAACTCACAAAACCAAATTTTCCCGAAGTCGCATTATAATAGGTTTCAATACTTGGCGTAGCCGAACCTAATAAAACTTTAGATTGATGCGCATTAGCCAAAACTATAGCTGAATCACGGGCATGATATCGCGGTGCCGGATCTTGTTGTTTGAACGTTGGTTCGTGTTCTTCATCCACAATGATTAAACCCAAATTCGAAAATGGTAAAAACAAAGCCGACCTTGCTCCTATCACCACTTGTGCTTTTTCGGAAGAATTTAAAACTTGGTTCCAAACTTCTACTCGTTCATTATTACTGTACTTCGAATGAAAAACAGCGACTTTATTACCAAAATGTTTTGTCAAGCGCGAAACCAATTGCGTGGTTAAAGCTATTTCGGGTAATAAATACAAAACTTGTTTTCCGTCAGCAATGTAGTTTTCTATGAGTTTGGTATAAATTTCAGTCTTTCCACTGGAAGTTACACCATGCAGTAAACAAACGTCTTTTTCTAGAAATACATTTTCAATTTCATTAAAAGCATTTTGCTGCGCTTCACTTAAAGACAATTGATTATCGAGTTTATTTTTATCAAAATTAACCCTGTCTTCCTGGATGTAATATTCTTCAAAAACGCCTTTCACTACCAACGCTTTTACAATGGCTGTTGATGATTGTGCAGTTTCAATTAATTGTTTAACTGAAATTGGTTTTTTTTCCTGCGCTTGCCATTGGAAATACTGAAGCACTAAATTTTTCCTTTTTTCAGATTTTAAACTATCTAAAAGCTCAATCAGTTTTTCTTCTGCCAAATAATTTTCGTGCAAACGAATATAGCGAATGAGTTTAGGCTTGTACTCTTCTTGTATTTCCTCTTCAAGCGAAATGATGTTTTTATGAATCAACTTTTGAATCACCGGAAAAACCGTTTTTTTGTTGAGAATGTCAATGATATTTTGAACCTTCAACGAGGACTGATGTTGTAAAGCTTCATAAACCAAAAATTCATCATCGGACAAATCGGTTTCATCGACAAAAGTTTCTTTCCGTTGTGAAATAATCGTTTCGCTTTCCAACAACAAAGCCGATGGCAAAGCACCGCGATACACATCGCCAATGTTGCACATATAATAAGAGGCAATCCAAAACCAAAGATTGATTTGAAATTCGTTTACAATAGGTTTCTCGTCAAGGATTTGATGGATTTCTTTGGCTTCGTAAAGTGTTGGTGCGTTTTGATGCAAATCGATTACAATCGCCGTGTAGATTTTGTTTTTGCCAAAGGGAACCGCAATTCGCATTCCTTTAAAAATGAAATTATACTCTGCTTCCGAAACCTTGTATGTAAAGGTTTTAGGCAAAGAAAGCGGAATGATAACTTCAATAAAAAAAGACATGGCGGAAAGTTTAAAAAATGCGAACAGTTTGAGTTTTAACCCTGACAGCAGCGGCATTTCGTCTTTTGGGACGAGATAGAGCGAATGGCAGGTATTGCGTTTAAAAAATGCCCTATTGTTGGGTTTCTTGAGATTCTAATTCCTTTTGTTTTTCTCGCTTGATGTGATTGATTGACGCGTTTAAATCAAACCCTAAAAGCAATACTATACAATTTAGCCAAAGATAAAACATGACAACCAACAAAGTCCCGATTGAACCATAAAGTTCATTATATTTTGAAAACTTCACTACCCAAATCCCAAAGAAATAGGAAGAAATTATGATTAGAATAGTGGTAAAAACGGAACCGATAGATATGAATGATCGTTTTGCATCTCTTTTAATTCCGAATTTAAACAACAAAGATGTCGTAATCAAAATCATTAAAATCACAAAAATATACCTTCCCATTTCAATCAATGGAATATTATCCGAAAGCACATCTTGCAATTTTGTCTTTTGAATAAAAACCTCAAAAACGACTATCGCCGCCACGGTTATTATCAATACCATTGACAACAAAATAGAAAGACCGAGCGACACAAAATACTGTCTGAAAAATTTTCTCTTTGATAAAATATCAATGTGATGTGAACTCTCAAATCCGCCTAGAATAGCATTCACACCATTGGTCATCAATAAAATCGCCATGAAAAATCCGGTAGAAATCAAACCGCTGTTACTATTGTGTAAAATATCTTCAATAATCACAGCAATAGCATCATAGGTGGTTGGTGGTACACTTTGTTGGACAAAGCTTAAAAAATCCTCTTGAAATCCTTCAATCGGAATGTAAGGAATCAAGTTTAAAATAAACAGCATAAAAGGAAACAAAGCCATAAAAAAACTCCAAGCAATCGCCGCAGCTCTATAAGATATAGCGCCTTCAAAAACACCGATGAAATAAATTTCGATTAAATCATAAAGTGACAAACCGTGAAGCCAAGGCAATTGTACTTTTTGCAACAACAAAACCAATTGTTTGACTACAGGAATTTTTTTGAGTCTGTCTTCAATCTCGGTACTCATTTTAGATGGCTTTTAGACTTAAATCCATATTGTAAACTGAATGTGTTAAAGCACCGGAGGAAATATAATCTACACCACATTCCGCATATTGGCGAATGGTTGTTTCATTGATGTTTCCGGATGATTCAGTCAAACATTTGTCACCAATTAGCACTACTGCTTTCTCAGTATCTTCGAAATTGAAATTATCAATCAGAATTCGGTACACACCTTCATTTTGAAGGATTTCTTCGATTTCGGCTAAATTTCTGGCTTCGACTATAATTTTCAAATCGAGATTATTGTGTTTTAAATACGCTTTTGTTTTAGTAATCGCCTGAGTAATTCCGCCTGAAAAATCGTTATGATTGTCTTTCAACATAATCATATCATACAACGCAAAACGATGGTTTTCACCGCCCCCGATTTTCACCGCCCATTTTTCACAAGCACGGAATCCGGGAGTGGTTTTTCGGGTGTCTAAAATCTTGGTTTTGGTACCTTCTAAAAGTTGGACATATTTATTGGTTTTTGTCGCAATCGCCGACATTCTTTGCATTGAGTTCAATACCAATCGTTCCGCTTTCAAAATAGATTGCGAACTTCCCGAAACATGAAAAACGATATCACCATGTTTTACCGGCGTTCCATCTTCTATAAAAACATCTACTTCTAGTGTTGGATCGACATTTTCAAAAACCTTTTTGGCAAATTCCACTCCGGCGATAATTCCGCTGTCTTTGACCAAAAGTTTGGCTTTACCTTTTGCAGTATCGGGAATACAGGCTAGCGAAGTGTAATCGCCCGGACCAATATCCTCGCGAATGCCATTTTGAATAATTATATCAAGCTCTGTCTGAAATTGTTTTTCTGAAATCATTGGGCAAGTATTGTTTGGCTAAAATAATATTTTTTTAGATACGGCTGCGCCTCTTAGATTAATAGATTATTAGACTATTTAGATAGTTAGAAACTTAGAGATTTCTAATTATCTAAGAGCGAAGCATATCTAAAGCCTGAAGGGCGTTTCTAACAATCAAATAAAACTATTATCTTTGCGTCACAACAACACAACCCATGTACAAATTACTCCTTCGCCCAATTCTTTTTTGGTTTGACCCGGAAGAAGTGCATTATTTCACTTTTTCATTGGTAAAATTTATTTCCAAAATTCCTTTTGTTCCCCATCTTTTAAAATCGATTTATGAAGTTGAAGACAAACGTTTGGAACGAGAAGTTTTTGGCTTAAAATTTAAAAATCCGGTTGGATTAGCCGCTGGTTTTGACAAAGATGCGAAGCTTTACAATGAACTATCGCATTTTGGTTTCGGGTTTATCGAAATTGGAACATTAACGCCAAAACCACAAGACGGTAATCCCAAAAAAAGACTATTCCGTTTAAAAGAAGACAGCGCAATTATCAACCGAATGGGTTTTAATAATGGCGGTGTTGAAGCAGCCGTTTTGCGATTAAAAGAAAACAAAGGCGTTTTGATTGGTGGCAACATTGGCAAAAACAAACTCACTCCGAATGAAAATGCGACTTCAGATTATTTAATTTGCTTTGATGCTTTGTTCCAATATGTTGATTATTTTGTGGTCAATGTCAGTTCTCCAAATACACCAAACCTTAGAGAACTTCAGGAGAAAAAGCCGTTAACAGAACTTTTAAACACTTTACAATCGCATAATTTATTACACCAAAAACCAAAACCAATCTTACTGAAAATCGCTCCCGATTTGACTGACGAACAATTATTAGACATTATCGATATTGTAAATGATTCCAAAATTGCCGGCGTAATTGCTACAAATACCACCATTTCTCGGGAAGGTTTACAATCGGAAAATAAAGTAGAAACCGGTGGTTTATCCGGAAAACCTCTGACCAATCGTTCTACAGAAGTGATTCGTTTTCTTTCTCAAAAAAGCAATAAAGCCTTTCCTATTATTGGCGTTGGAGGCATTCATTCAGCGGAAGATGCGATTGAAAAACTGGAAGCCGGAGCGAGCTTGATACAATTATACACCGGATTTATCTATGAAGGTCCGAATTTGATTAAGGAAATCAATCAAAAAATTCTAGAAAAGAAGTAAGCAGTAATTGGTTAACAATCCCACCAAAAAAGCAATTCCGAAACTTAACAACGTTCCGATTAATACATATTCGGTCAGTTTTCGGTCTTTGGCTTCTTTCAAATCTCCGAATCTGAATATCGATTTGGCTGCCAATAAAAACCCGATGGCTTCGTAATGTCCTGTAATCACAAAATAGAATACAAACAATCGTTCGAGTATTCCAATATAATTTCCGGCGTTTTGCAAAGAATCATCGTTCTTATCGTTTTTGCTTTCCGGTGTCCAAATGGAAATGATATTTTTGATGATTATAGAAGTTGGTTTGGTCAATAAAATCAACGCTGTTAGCATAACCCAAAGTTGATTATCCATCAAAGAAAAATCAATAGTTTGGTCGTTATATAAAAGCGAAATGACTATTATAACCAACAAATGCATTAGCTGATCAGCTATAAACCAATTGCGTTTGGTTTTCTTTTTTTGAAATCGAAGTTTTAGAAAATCAATAAAGCCATGTAATAAAGCTAACAAGATTGCGAAACCCAAAAATGCTCTTTCTCCAATAATAATGTAAGCCAAAACACCATGCAGAAAAGTATGCAGATAAAGATACACACTGCGATGAACTTTCTTTTCTTTATCTAAAACCCATGAATTCGGTTGCAAGATAAAATCACCAATTAAATGGGCTAAAAGTAGTTTTACGAAAATAATCATACGCTCAGATTTTTAATTTTTTGGCGGAAATAATTTTCGGTTTCCAATAACAAATCATACTGTGCGCGTTTTCTTCTTCGGCTAACCGCGGCTTGATTGATACCAAGCTTCTGCCCGATTCCGTCTTGTGCTAAAGTTGGATTTTGCATCGCCACTTGAACTAGTTCAGCCGATTGTGGCAACCAACTGTCCATGAACGTTGATGCCAAACGGAGTTTTAAATTCAAATCGGTGTCCAATGCAAAATTTCCGGTGTTTACCGCCAAATTAACTTTTTGCTTTTTCAAGGTTTGAAAAACTTCGCCTGAACGCAAAAATGCCGTACCGTTACTTTCTGATATTTTCTTGGCGCTATAGTTTTTTTCACCAATACCAATACTCATTCGGACATCGAGTTTTAGTGTTTTGAAAAAAGCTTTAATTTGTAAAGCCGCATATAAAGCGTCTTCGGGATTTTTAATTTCCAATTGAAATTCATCTCCGCGGTAGATTTCCCATTCGGCCGGACTTTTACCAAACGTATTCAATAAAGTCTTCAATCCATCCATCCAAACATTGGAAGACAGCTTTCTGGAATTGACAATATCGCCTGTAATGATGCTTATCATAACTCAAATATAGGTAATAAATTCTATTATCCAAACATTATTACCAAAAAGTGTAATAAATGAAATTATTACCAAAATAGGTAATATTTGGATTTATTACTTAAAAATGTAATACTAAAACAAAATATAAATTTTAAAAAATGAGGAGTTTTAGTATCTTTGAAAACGCTTATGAAACCAATCAAAATTATAGAATGTCCACGCGATGCTATGCAAGGCATCAAAACTTTTATACCTACTGAGAAAAAAGTAGACTATATTCAGTCCTTACTTCGCGTCGGTTTTGACACGATTGATTTTGGCAGTTTTGTTTCACCTAAAGCGATTCCGCAAATGCAAGACACGGCAGAAGTTTTGGCACAATTGGATTTATCGCAAACACAAAGCAAACTCTTAGCTATCATTGCCAATACACAAGGCGCTCAATTGGCTTCTGTACATAAAGAAATTCAATACTTAGGCTTTCCGTTTTCGATTTCAGAAAACTTTCAGATGCGAAATACGCACAAAACAATTGCGGAAAGTTTGGTCACTTTACAAGAGATTTTAGATATTGCCAATACCTCAAATAAAGAAGTTGTGGCTTATTTATCAATGGGCTTTGGCAATCCGTATGGCGATCCTTGGAATGTTGAAATTGTAGGCGAATGGACGGAAAGATTGGCTAATATGGGCGTTAAAATATTATCGCTTTCGGATACAATCGGAAGTTCAACGCCTGATGTGATTGAATATTTGTTTTCAAATTTGATTCCGAAATACCCAAATATCGAATTTGGCGCACACTTACACACCACTCCGGACAAATGGCACGAAAAAGTAGACGCAGCCTACAAAGCCGGTTGTCACCGATTTGACGGCGCGATTCAAGGTTTTGGCGGATGTCCGATGGCGAAAGATGATTTGACCGGGAATATGCCAACAGAGAAACTGCTCTCCTATTTTACCGCTCAAAAGCAAGATACCAACACGAGTCCGATGAGCTTTGAAAGTGCTTATAATGAGGCTACAAAATTATTCAGTGCTTATCATTAAGACTTTCTTCTTTTGAATAATTTATAGATTTCAATCCACATCACCGAAATAAATCCCACTAAGACACAAACGCCTATTTGTGCCAAATCTATTTTTTCAAACAAAAAGAATTTAGAAAAAATCGGAACAAACAATAATAATGATGTCATCAATATGGTAATCCCAATAATGAGCAATACCAAATTGTTTTTATAACGAATAGTCGTAAAAATGGAATAATAAAAAGAACGATTGGCCAAGGTTAAAAATACATTAGAAGCAATTAAAGCTATAAAAATACTGGTTCTCGTCGCGCTTTCTGTTAATCCATGATAAATACAATATTGATATACCAAAAGCAATCCTATAGTAATTACCAATCCTTGAAGGATACTAATCGTAATTTCTTTTAAATTAAAAAAAGTTGACGTTAAAGGTCTTGGTTTTTGCAGCATTAAATTTCGCTCCATAGGTTCATTTTCATAAATGATAGAGCAAGTTGGCCCCATAATTATTTCCAAAAATATAATATGAACCGGTGTAAAAATATTGGGATAAATCCATCCTAATGCCAATGGAATAAAAACGATAAGGATAATCGGTATATGAATTGAAATGATGTACTGAATCGCTTTCTTGAGATTGAGATAAATCTTTCTCCCCATAGCAATCGCATCGGTCATTTTACTGAAATCATCATCTATCAAAATTAAATTGGCTGCTTGTTTGGCAATTTCTGTTCCTTTTTTGCCCATGGCAATTCCGATGTGTGCTGATTTCAATGCAGGACCATCGTTAACACCATCACCGGTCATCGCTACAATTTGATTGTTGTCTTTTAGCGCTTGGATAATTTTTAGTTTGGCTTCCGGAAACATTCGGGTAAAAATGGCGGTTTCCATTACTTTTGTTTTTAAAGTGGTTTCATCCATTTCCATTAATTCATCGCCGTTTAAAACTTTGTCAGCGTCTTTAAAACCAACTTGTCTCGCAATAGTTGAAGTTGTAGCAGCATTGTCTCCTGTAACTATTTTTACTTGAATTCCGGCTTTATAAAACGTTTCAAAAACTTCTTGAATATTGGCTTTTGGCGGGTCATAAAAAGCGACTAGTCCTTTAAAAAGAAACTTAAATTCTTGTTGGGTTTTAGGATAATCTTTCCCTGAAAAATCGGCCACACCAACACCTAAAATGCGATAACCTTCTTTAGCCATGATTTCCATCGCCGCTATGACTTGCTTCTTTTCAGTATCGTTTAAATTACTGACTTCAATTAGAGCTTCGGGCGCACCTTTGGCGGCGATTATTCTTTTACCGTTATTATCTTCAAAGACATGAGTCATCATCGGAGGTTTTCCACCTAACGGATATTCGTGAACCAACTTAAAATTAGGTCGTTCATCAAGCGATTCTAATTTGGCGTACGCTTCATGAACCGCAATTTCCATAGCGTCAAACGGAATCGGTTCGCTTGACCACATGGCATAACTCAAAACTTCTTGTGCTTCGGGATTTAATTTCTCATTAGTATTGATTATATTGTTTGAATTGAAAAGATACAATTGCGCTAAACTCATTTTGTTCTCCGTAATCGTTCCGGTTTTATCGGTACAAATTACAGTTGCGCTACCTAATGTTTCAACGGTTTTGGTTTGTTTGGTAATAATGCCCATCTTCATCAAACGCCAAGCACCAAGTGCCATAAAAGTGGTAAAAGCCACCGGTATTTCTTCCGGAATTACGCTCATGGCAATGGTTAATGCTTTCAGCAAACTATCTAAAACACTTTGAGATTGGTAAAAATTGATGCCCCAAACTATTCCAAAAGTTACCAATCCAATGATGGACATTTTCTTGACAAAATTGGTGATTTGAATTTGCAAAGGTGTTTTTTCTTCAACAATCTCCTCCAAACTTTTCCCAATTTTTCCTAAACTGGTTTGATTTCCGATTGCCGTAACTTTACAAATGGCCAATCCTGTTGCTACTGTTGTACCTTGAAATACTTGGTTAGTTTCTAAAGTTTCACTTTTAAAGACCGATAAAGATTCACCGGTTAGGATGGATTCATTCACCGAAAAATCATTCGACTGAACAATCACCGCATCGGCCGGAATAAAAGTCCCTTCTTCAACTTGAATGAAATCACCCAATACAATTTCTTCACTCGGAATTTCAAGTATTTCATTGTTTCGAATAACTTTACTTTTGGGCTGAGACAACTTCTTTAAAGCGTCAATGGCATTCCTGCTTCGGGCTTCTTGAAATAATGAAATAGCGGCTACAAATAAAATTGCAATCGTCATAAAAATACCATCGCCATAATCACCCGAAATATAGTATATACCAGCAGCCGCAGCTAAAAGGATAAACATAGGTTCCTTAAGCATTTCTAATAATGAAATTAAAAAGTGATTTTTGCGTTGGTGCGCTAAAGAATTTGAACCGTTCTTTTTTCTGGAAGCAATTACTTCATCATTTGAAAGTCCACTGATGTTTATTTTATTTTCTGTCATTATTGATGCAATAAGTATGTACCAAGTTAGTTATTTAAGATGACTTTAACCGCTTTATTTGTTTAAGATTGATACGTTGCGAATTCAATTTAACTACATCACTGAACCACGTTCAGCATAAACTGCAAACGGCTCTCTTATTTCAACACTCACAAGCAAAATATCAATTTAAATCTAGTGAGTTTTGAAAACACCTATAATCAAGCATTGTGAGTATTTGTAAAATTTTATTAAGGTGTTGCGCTTATGAAATTGTTTTTTGTATTTTTATAAGCCCATTTTAAAAAAAGAACTTTGCCTCGTATAATTAACTTTTCGGTCATAATACTAGTATGTTTGTTTATGTTACAAAACAAAGTATACGGAAGTGTCATTTCTAGAGATTCTGTTAATTACTACCTGAAAGAATCCAAAAAATATACTTATTTCGATTTCAATAAAGCAAAATTTTATCTGGTAAAAGCCGAACGAGTTGCTAAAAAATTGAACGACAAAAATTTAATCGCTGATGTAATCTATAATTTTGGCTCCAATTATTACATCATAGGATCTTATGATATTGCTTTGCAAAACTATATCAAAGCTGCTGAAATATATGATTCAGAGAATAACAAAATAGGACTAGCAAAATGTTTAATGGGAAAAGGACTTATCCAACAAGGATTTGGCAGAGACAAAGAAGCTTTAAAAAACTTCAAAAAGTCAATCACTATTTGCCGAGCATTAAATGATAAAAAATTTATTGTAAAAAACCTTTTAAACATCGGTATTTCTCAAACTAATCTGAACGAATATGACGAAGCCTATAAAAGTTTTCAAGAATCACTAAAATTAAGTGTAAAAAATAAATCTACTGAAGATTCACAAATGTCAATGAATAAGTTAGCCAACATTCATTACATAAAAAACAATGTTGACTCAACAATTTATTACTATCAAAAAGTTTTAACTGATAATGTAAAACCTAATTTATGGGAAGAAGCTTATGCTTTGTCCGGACTCTCGGAAGCTTATTTAAAAAAAGGTGATTACCAAAAAGCCATTAATTATGGTTTAAGAGGTTATAATTCTGCTAAAATTGTTCGTGCCAAATGGGATATTGCAAGGTCAGCTGAAATTATCTCCAAAATATACAGCCAGCAAAATAATTTTGAATCAGCTTATCATTTTTTAAGAATTAACAAAATATATAATGACTCATTGTATGCCGAGTCAAAAATAAAAGAAGTTAATATCCTGCAACTTGAAGCCAAAGAAGCGGAAAACGAAAGATTAATTGCAAAAGCAGAAATTGCGCAACAAAAACTAAACAACACTCGTATTTTTGTGGGTTTTATTTTCTTTTTACTTATCGCTCTGCTCATATTTATTTATCAATATTACAAATACACGAGTCAAAAAGGAAAATTTTTTAAAGAAATTGAAATTAAAAACCGAGATATTCAAAGCCAACAATCAATGATAACCGCTCAGAATATTGCTTTAGAAGAATTAAATCAAACTAAAAATAAAATTTTCTCGATACTGTCACACGATTTAAAAACGCCAATCAATTCACTTATTCAAGTGATTGAACTCAACAAACAAAATGACTTAACCAAAGAAGAACAAACTTTCATTTTCGATCAACTTCAAAAGCAAGTTGAAGGAACTTCTTTAATCCTGAACAATATTTTAAATTGGGCAAATTCTCAAATTGATGGAACAACGGTACATTTTGAAAAGATTGCTTTAAATCAAATCATTGAAGAATCTATAAGCTCCTTTTATGCCGAAGTGATAAAAAAGAAAGTCTCATTTAATCACGACAAAGAAGAAACCATTTTTATAAAAGCTGACATTGGTCAAACTCGAATTATCATTCAAAACATCATCGCAAACGCGATAAAATTTGCTCCACTAAACAGTCATATCGATATTCATTATACTTCGGACGATAAGTTTCTAAAAATTCATATCAAAGATTATGGAAATGGCCTTAACCAAAATAAAATAGAGGAAATTATGAATTTCAACAAACGACTGGTTTCTGAAAAAGGAACATCTATGGAAGAAGGAACTGGTTTAGGGTTATTATTGGTAAAACAATTTTTAATAAACAATAAAGGGCAACTTGAGATTCAAAGTGTAGAAGGCAAATGGACTGAATTTATCATTTCATTTTTGAAATATTAACCCTTTATACTTCGGTATTTTTTATTATATTTGCTCGCAATTTAACTACAACTACAAATTGCATGAAAGCACACACTTCTAAAATCGTTGGAGAAGGTTTAACCTATGACGATGTACTGCTAATTCCAAATTATTCCGAAATTTTACCGCGCGAAGTCAATATTCAATCGAAAATATCTAAAAATATTTCGCTAAATGTTCCTATTGTTTCTGCTGCTATGGATACGGTAACCGAAAGTTCGATGGCCATTGCCATGGCGCAAGAAGGTGGAATTGGTGTTTTGCACAAAAATATGACAATTGAACAACAAGCCGCAAAGGTGAGAAAAGTTAAGCGTGCCGAAGCCGGAATGATTATCGATCCGGTGACTTTACCTTTAAATTCAACCGTAGGCGATGCTAAAATGTTAATGAAAGAACACGGAATCGGCGGAATTCCTGTCGTTGATGAAAACGGAATTTTAAAAGGAATTGTAACGAATAGAGATTTGCGTTTTGAAAAAATAAATTCACGTTCTATTTTAGAAGTAATGACTTCTGAAAATTTAGTTACTGCTGCCGAAGGAACCACATTACAAGAAGCTGAGGGCATTTTACAACAAAACAAAATCGAAAAGCTACCCGTAGTTGATGCTAATTATAAATTGGTTGGATTAATTACTTTTAGAGACATCACTAAATTGGCACAAAAACCGGTGGCTAATAAAGATAAATTTGGACGTTTACGTGTGGCTGCTGCTCTTGGTGTTACCGCCGATGCATTAGAAAGAGCAACTGCTTTAGTAAATGCCGGAGTTGACGCCGTAATTATTGATACCGCACATGGTCATACCAAAGGCGTAGTTGATGTTTTGAAATTGGTCAAAGCTCAATTCCCCAATTTAGATGTTATTGTTGGCAATATTGCTACCGCTGAAGCCGCTTTGTATTTGGTAGAAAATGGTGCCGATGGTGTAAAAGTCGGCATTGGTCCGGGTTCAATTTGTACAACGAGAGTTGTGGCCGGTGTTGGATTTCCACAATTTTCTGCGGTTTTAGAAGTCGCTGCGGCTTTACGAGGAAGCGGAATTCCGGTAATTGCAGATGGCGGAATTCGCTATACAGGCGATATTCCAAAAGCGATTGCTGCCGGTGCTGATTGTGTAATGCTCGGTTCATTATTAGCCGGAACCAAAGAATCTCCGGGCGAAACTATCATTTTTGAAGGTAGAAAATTCAAATCTTATCGCGGAATGGGTTCAGTAGAAGCCATGCAAGAAGGATCAAAAGACCGCTATTTCCAAGACGTAGAAGATGATATTAAGAAATTAGTTCCGGAAGGTATTGTTGGTCGCGTACCGTACAAAGGCGAATTAAATGAAAGTATGCAACAATTTGTTGGCGGACTTCGTGCCGGAATGGGCTATTGTGGTTCGAAAGACATACCAACACTGCAAGAAACAGGACGATTTGTTAGAATCACCGCAAGCGGAATTGGCGAAAGTCATCCACATAATGTGACGATTACTAAAGAAGCTCCGAATTATTCGAGATAATTTAGCCATTAGGCAATAGTACAAAAGGCATAAGAAATTAACTTATGCCTTTTGCATTTTAATTTCTTTACGCTTTCATAAACTCAGCTATTCTTTTCTTTTCACCGGCAATCCATAAAATATCGCTGTCTTCTAAGACTAAATGCGATTCCGGATTTAAAATACGCTTTCCATTTCGTTCTACACCAACAATAATTCCGTTCGTTTTTTCACGAATTTGAGATTCACGAATGGTTTTTCCAATGCAAACTCGGTTTTTGAGTTCCAGTTTTTGCAATATAATATCGGTTTGTTCGACTTTTTCCGGAACATCAATTTCGTTTTTATCCAAATAAATTTTGAATTCTTTCACCTGATCATCGGTTCCAATTATACTTATCTCATCTCCAGGAAATAAACGTTCTGATCTAATAGGAATATTGATTAAAACATCGCCTCTGCGAATGGACACAATATTAATACCGAATTGTTCTCTAATTTTCAGTTCCTCTAACGTTTTTCCGGCCAGATTTGATTCTTTGGCAATATTAAAATCAGCCATGTGCCCATCCCAAGGCGATAAAGTATTTTGTCTTTTATTTTCTTTTCGGGTTTCTCTATCATTAAAGTTGCTAATAAAATGACTTTCAATTCTATTGTAAACCGCATGAAGTTGTTTCGGAAATAAAATATAAGCTCCAATAGCTATTAAGAAGGCAACGAAAGCCACTCCGGTAGAGAAAAAAGTGTTTAACACAAAACCGATATAGAATAACGTAAGTACAATTCTAAAAAGTACCAACATGATTATTGGACCGTGATGTTTTCTTTCTTGCATCAAAATGTACACTTCTTTGACCGCAACTCTTCGCAGTGATAAGGCCCATAAAAATGGCGAAAGAATGACTAAAGTTATCAAGGCGGCTATGGCATGACCAAATTTTGAACCTTGAACCATCGGCAAAATAAAATTTGACGAAAGCAAGATGACCGCAACTATGATGATGGAATGTATTATTACTTGTGTCAAATAGCTTCGTAACACAATCTGCCAATTGCTTAGCGACTTGATTTCTTCTGTATTGGCACTATAAAGCTGAATTCTTTTCACCCATTTTCGCGGTAATTTTTTCTCCAAATAACCTGAAAAAGGAACGGCAAATTTCACCATAAAAGGCGTTGTAAAAGTGGTTACTGCAGAAACGGCTACCACAATCGGATATAAAAAATCACTGGTTACTTTTAAGGTTGTTCCCAATGTTGCTATGATAAACGAGAATTCCCCAATTTGTGACAAACTCATTCCGGTTTGTATGGATTGTTTGAGCGGCTGTCCTGATAATAAAGCACCAATCGTTGAACTTATTGATTGACCAAAAATAACCACAAAAGTCAAGATAGCTACTGGAATTGCATATTCCACTAAAGTTTCTGGGTTGATAAGCATACCAACGGATACAAAGAAAACAGCACCAAACAAGTCTTTAACCGGTTTGACTAAGTGTTCTATATGTTCTGCTTGCGTAGTTTCTGCTATGATTGAACCCATAATAAAAGCACCTAATGCCGGCGAAAACCCAACATTGGCTGCAAAAATTACCATTAACAAACAAAGTGCTAACGAAATAATAAGCATCATTTCATCAGTTAGTAAATGCTTGGCTTTTTTAAGAAGTGTTGGAATAAAAAAGATGCCAACTACAAACCAAATCGTTAAAAAGAAGATTAATTTTAGAACGGCTAAACCCAATTCCATGCCTGAAAATTGCTGGCTGACCGCAATAGTCGAAAGTAAAACCATCATTAGAATGGCAATAATATCCTGAACAATTAGAGATCCGATTACATTTCCGGCAAATTTTTGCGACTTTACGCCAAGTTCATCAAAGGTTTTTAAGATAATGGTAGTTGATGAAATGGATAGAATTACGCCTAAAAAGATGCTATTCATTTTATTCCAACCCATTAATTGACCAACAAAAAAGCCAACCGTAATCATGAAAATTATTTGAGTAAAAGCAGTTATTGAAGCCGTACCTCCTACTTTCATTAGCTTTTTAAAGCTGAATTCTAAACCTAAGCTAAATAAAAGAAATATAACCCCAATTTCAGCCCAAACTTCAACGCTATGCATGTCTTTTACAGTTGGAAAGAAATCAAACTCACTTCCAGCCAAAAATCCTGCAACTAAATATCCTAAAACTAAGGGTTGTTTTAAAATTCTGAAAAGTAAAACCGCAATGGCAGCAGTAATTAGAATTAAACCCAAATCACTGATTAAATCAGGCAAATGAACAGAAGTAGTGGTTGATGATAAAAACATGGGCATTTCTTTTTTTTACAAAATAGTAAAAAAACTGCTTTTTTAAAAACAAATCAAGCAGAATTAAAGAAATTATAACACTTTTTAGCTCTAAAAGACTGTTTTACAAATATTAAATTCCAAGATAATTACTAGGCGTAATTTGCATCAACTCAGCTCGTACCGAATCAGAAACATTTAACGTTCCAATAAAACTATGAATTGATTCTTTGTTCATCACTTCATTCGTTCTGGTCAATCCTTTCAAAGCTTCGTACGGATTTGGGTAACCTTCACGTCGTAAAATGGTTTGAATGGCTTCGGCTACAACGGCCCAATTTTTTTCTAAATCTTCAGCGAATTTTGGTTCGTTTAATAACAATTTGTTCAAGCCTTTTAAAGTGGCCTCGAAAGCAATAATAGTATGTCCGAATGGGACACCAACATTTCTCAACACCGTACTATCCGTTAAATCGCGTTGCAATCTTGAAAGTGGCAATTTGGCTGAAAGATGTTCGAAAATCGCATTGGCAATCCCTAAATTTCCTTCAGAATTTTCAAAATCAATTGGGTTTACTTTATGTGGCATCGCCGAAGAACCTATTTCTCCTGCTTTGATTTTTTGTTTGAAATAATCCATAGAAACATACGTCCAAATATCTCTATCTAAATCGATGATGATCGTATTGATTCTTTTTAAGGCATCAAAAAACGCAGCAAAATGGTCGTAATGCTCAATTTGAGTCGTTGGAAAAGAATGTTGCAATCCCAAAGTTTCTTCAACGAAAGTAGTACCGAATTGCTTCCAATCGACATTGGGATAAGCTACATGATGGGCATTATAATTCCCTGTTGCGCCGCCAAATTTAGCCGCAAACGGAATATTGAACAACAAACGCATTTGCTCTTCCAAACGCTCTACGAATACCAAAATTTCTTTTCCTAAACGCGTTGGCGATGCCGGTTGACCATGTGTTCTGGCTAACATAGGAATATCCTTCCATTCCATAGCCAATTCTTTTAACTTGGCAATCAGAGCAATTAGACTCGGCAGGTATACTTTTTCAAAAGCCTCTTTAGTCGAAAGCGGAATCGCAGTATTATTAATATCTTGTGACGTCAATCCGAAATGGATGAATTCTTTGTAATCACTTAAACCTAAAACCTCAAATTTATCTTTGATAAAATACTCAACCGCCTTAACATCGTGATTGGTGATTTTCTCTGTCTCTTTAATTGCTAAAGCATCTTCAGTAGTGAAGTTAATGTAGATATTTCTAAGGGCTTCGAAAGTACTTTTATTTACACCTTTTAATTGAGGTAAATCACTTTCGCATAGCGCAATAAAATATTCAACTTCAACTAGAACTCGATATTTTATTAAAGCTTCTTCAGAGAAAAAAGCAGCTAAAGGTTTGGTTGCTTTACGGTATCTTCCGTCAATAGGTGAAATGGCATTTAAAGTAGTTAGTGACATGTGTTTTGTGTTGTTGCCCTTCGACAAGCTCAGGGAAAATTGTTGTGGTGCAAAAGTAAGTATTAGTTATAAGTTATGAGTTATGAGTTGGGAGTTTTTTGTTGCAAACTAGCTAATTTTTCCCTTAATAATGGAACACCCTCAGTGGCATTCATTGGAATAACTTCTAACGGATTCTGCAAATCATAAATGTTTACCGGCTTTGGATCGATATAAAATATTGGCACATTTCGATTGGCATAATGCATCAAACCTGCCGCAGGATATACTTGAAGCGAAGTACCAATAACCGCCAAATAATCGGCGATTTCGACAATTTCTATAGCTTCTTCAAGCGCCGGAACGGCTTCGCCAAACCAAACAATATGTGGTCTTAATTGATTTCCGGCAGAGTCGATATCACCTAAATTCAAATCGGAAGTCCAATCTAAAACCTCAAATCGATTATGATTATCACTTCTGACTTTTAATAATTCGCCGTGCAAATGCAAAACTTTACTGCTTCCGGCTTGTTCATGTAAATTGTCTACGTTTTGTGTGATGATATGAACGTCAAAATCATTCTCTAATTCGGCTAAAGTAATATGTCCGAGATTCGGTTTCACTTCATGCAATTGTCTTCGACGTTGGTTATAAAAGTTCAAAACCAATGCTTTATTTCTAAGCCAACCGTCATACGAAGCGACTTCCATTACATCATGTCCTTCCCATAATCCATCGGCGTCTCGAAAGGTTTTTATACCACTTTCAGCAGAAATTCCGGCACCGGTTAAAACGACTAGTTTTTTCATTATCATTATTTGGATTTAAAGCTACGTATTTTTTCGTTATTTTGGCACTCGAGACCATTAGGTCGAACTGTACGAAGTAAAAACGAATTTTATGATTGACCTCAATTACCTAAACTATCTCGAAGAATTTTTAACCGAAAACCGCAAAGAGCGATTTCAAAAGGTCTTAGACTATCGTACCAATCACTTTACGATTGCGGTGGAAGATGTGTTTCAGTTTCACAATACTAGCGCGGTTATGCGCAGTTGTGAGGTTTTTGGCATTCAGGAAATCAATATTGTAGAACAACGTTTTGGCAAAAATATTGACAAGGAAATTGCGATGGGTGCGCAAAAATGGGTTGACATCAATAAGTTTGACAATATTTCGAATTGCATACAAACCCTAAAAAACAAAGGGTATCAAATCATTGCGACTACGCCACACAATGATTCTTGCTTGCTGCACGAATTTGATGTTACCAAGAAAAGTGCATTATTTTTTGGTACTGAAAAAGAAGGACTTTCCGAAGAAGTGATGCAACAAGCCGATGGTTATTTAAAAATTCCGATGGTTGGTTTTACGGAGAGTTTGAACATCTCGGTTTCGGCTGCAATTATCATTCAGGACATCACTACTCGCCTACGCCAATCGAATGTCAATTGGAAACTGACTGAAGATGAATTGTTGGAAAAGCGTTTACTTTGGGCAAAGAACACTATCAAAGATATTAAGCGTATAGAGGAAAGATATTATTCAAAGCAATAATTACTCTTTAATGTATTTCTCGTGTTTTTTAGTCAGCACCTTGTATTGCTCATAACATTCGCTTATAGCATCCAAAATTTGTAAATCATTAGCCGTTTGAATAAACGATTCTGAGTAATTACAGCGTTGCAGTATTTCAGCTATTTCCTTTTTATCAACTCCTAAAAGAACAGAAATCATTTCCCTATCAAACTTAGATTCTAAAAGCGTACGAACCGTATCGTCTTTTTTCATCGATTTCAGCTTCTTGAGCTCTTTGGGCTTTTTTCCGAAGAAATTATACAACATGTCAGCAGGATTGAAAATAGAGCCTAACACTCTTGTAAAAGCATTTGGCGAACTATCACCGGCTTCGTATGCAGTAGGCAAACCGGAAATACTATAACGGTAGTTTTCTTTTTCAGGAATCAATTTAGAATCTACTTCGAGATAACCGGTTAAATCATATTTTTTTACGACAACTTCTTCTAAAGCAATGGCTTTTTCGGTCATTAAAATTTTAGCTGTTCCATTTTTCAACCAGTCATTGGTTACTCTGACACGCAAAGATTGATATCCTAAAATAGAGATATGAAGTGTATCGCTTACACTAACTTCCATTTCAAAAAAACCACTGGCATTAGTAACCACTCCTTTTACTTTGTTAATGTTAATCACGTTTGCGTTGGTAATAGGCAACAGTGTATTATCATTGATGATTGTTCCTGAAACTTTTTGACCAACAACAGGTTCCTCTTGCGCAAAAGCATTAAAGGAAAGAAAAAACAAAAGAAAAAGAGTAAAATATCTCATAGCAGATTTTGATGGTTTAAAAGTATGAAACTCTTTTAAGATATTTTAATGTTTGTTTGTAGAATTAGAACAAAATTAACAAAAGCTCAAATTAAGAATTGCGAATTAGTAATTATGAATTACGAATTAGGGTTATGTAGAAAAAAAGAAACTCCGTTCCTACCTAAGTAAAACGGAGTTTCATTATATTCCAATTATAAAAAATTCGTAATTTATAATTCGTAATTTATAATTTAAAAGCGTTAGCTTTTTCTTGGTCTTCTTGCTTTTGCATCGTCAAAAGAACGACCGGCTGGTCTGTCAGCGCTTCCTTCAGAACGTCTTGGTGCTCTTTCTTCTCTTTGAAATGAACCTGGTTCTCTTCTTGGCGCTGCATCTTTGTCGCTACGGAAACCACCTTCTCTTGGTGCTGCGCTTCTGTCGCTTCTAAATCCGCCTTCTCTAGGAGCCGAACTTCTATCACTTCTGAAACCTCCTTCTTTTCTTGGTCCGAAACTTCCGCCACCGCTTCTTGGAGCAGAACTTCTACCGCCAAATCCACCTGAGCTTCTGCGTTCTCCGCCACCACTTCTTCCGTTATGGTCACGTCTTTCGCGGCTTCCACCGTCATTTTTAGAAATTTCAACGTTGATTCTTCTTCCGTTCATATCAAATCCGTTAAGGATAGACATTACTTTATCCGTATGCTCTCCGTCGGTGTTAAAGAAAGAGAAACCTTCTTTTACATCTACTTTGAATACGTCATCACGACCTAAATCTAGGGTTTCTTTCAAGAAATCTTTCAACTGCATCCAATCGAAATCATCTCTTGAACCAATGTTTACGAAATAACGAACAGGATCTCCGGCTCTGATTTCTCTTGGTTCCGAACTTCTCTCGCTTCTTTCACCACCTTTTTCTCCTGATAAATCACGTTTCTTTTTGTAGTAGTTGATGAATCGGTTAAATTCAACAGAAACCATTTTCTTGATTAATTCTTCTTTAGTCAATCCGTCAAGCACTTCATTGATAGCAGGAAGATAGTTGTCTATCTCATGGTCTACTTCTGTGTCTTTGATTTTATTGGCTAAGTGCAATAATTGGATTTCGCAGATTTCAATGCCACTAGGAATCGTTTTCTCCACAAATTTTTGTTGGATGATTCTTTCGATAGACGAAATTTTACGCAATTCACTTTTGGTGATGATTACGATAGAAGTTCCCAATTTCCCGGCACGACCTGTACGACCAGAACGGTGATTGTAAGTTTCAATTTCGTCCGGCAATTGATAGTTTACTACGTGTGTAATATTATCAACGTCAATTCCACGAGCCGCAACGTCTGTTGCCACCAACATTTGGATTTGACGACCACGGAAAGATTTCATTACGCCATCACGTTGCGCTTGAGATAAATCTCCGTGCAAAGCTGCAGCGTTGTATCCGTCTTCGATTAGCTTTTCAGCTACCGCTTGAGTGTCTCTTTTGGTTCTACAAAAAACTACAGAGAAGATATCCGGATTAGCATCGGCCAATCTTTTCAACGCTTCATAACGGTCACGAGCATTCACACAATAAAATTCGTGAGAAACGGTAGCCGAACCTGAATTTTTGGTTCCAACCGTAACTTCTGCCGGTTCGTGCATGAATTTTTTAGCAATTCTGGCAACCTCTGCAGGCATAGTCGCTGAAAACAACCAAGTGTTTTTGTCATCTGGTGTATCTGATAAAATCGATACGATGTCTTCATAAAATCCCATGTTCAACATCTCATCTGCTTCATCAAGAATACAGAAGTTAATGTTTTTAATGTTAACAAGCCCACGATTAATCATGTCTTGCATTCTTCCCGGTGTAGCGACAATAATTTGTGCTCCACGTTTTACATCTCTGGCTTGTTCCGTAATGCTTGCACCACCATAAACTGCGACTGTATGTAAACCTTTTACATATTTTGAGTATTGTTTAATCTCGTTGGTGATTTGTAAGCATAGCTCACGCGTTGGTGATAAAATTAACGCCTGTGTGTTCTTGTTTTCGGCATCAATTTTTTGAATAAGCGGAAAACCAAAAGCGGCCGTTTTCCCTGTTCCTGTTTGCGCTAAGGCAACCAAGTCTGTGTTTTGTTCCAATAGTACTGGAATCGCTTTTTCTTGTACTTCTGACGGATTCTCAAATCCTAGATCTTTGATCGCCAGCAGTAACGATTCATTCAGACCTAATTGTTCAAATTTATTCATATAAAGTTTTAAAATTTGGTGCAAAGGTAAGTTTTTAAAACCATATACGCTAATTTGTTTTTCTTTGATAATCAGAAAGTTAACTTTTACACAACAAAGGAACTTAGTTACTGAGTGTCTGAGTAACTGATTTTCAGACATTTTTTGTGTAAATTAACAATGTAATTAGGAGCAGAACTTTTATCTTTCTTCGACTTATCCTCCCGCTATCCGCACTACGCGGTAGTTTGCTCCTATCGGGGCTAACTAGAATGACTATTTTTTCTGAGCTACTCAGCTACTCAGAAACTCAACTAATTGCTTCACCGCTAATCCACGATGACTGATTGTTGATTTTTCTTCTAAAGTCAACTCAGCAAAGGTTTTAGTATAACCATCGGCCACAAAAATCGGGTCATAGCCAAAGCCATTAGTTCCTATTTTTTCTTCGATAATTTCACCATTGATTATTCCGGTAAAAAGATGCTGTTCTCCATTTAAATTCAGGCAAATGACGGTTTTAAAATTGGCTTTTCGGTTTGATTTACCTTTTAGATTGTCCAATAATTTATCCATATTGTCATTCGCTTCTTTCTGTTCACCGGCATAACGAGCTGAATAAACGCCTGGTTCACCGTTTAAACTGTCCACTTCCAAACCGGTATCATCGGCAAAACAATTGTAACCAAATTTTTCCGTTACATAATTGGCTTTGAGAATGGCATTACCTTCAATCGTGTTGGCGGTTTCGGGAATATCTTCTGTACAACCAATATCATCTAAACTCAAAATAGCAATTGATTCCGGGAGCAAAAGTTGAATTTCTTTGATTTTATTTTTGTTATTGGAAGCGAAAACTAATTTCATCTTTAAAACTATTAATTGGATTACTGCAAATATGCGAATAATATTTATGTCAATAATCGCAAACCATTAGATATAAAAAAATAGTAAAATTCTTTAAAAATAGAATATTACAGCTTGCAAACAATGTAAATTACTACTTATAAATCATAATTTTTGTCATTTTAAAAGTTTTAAGAATTGTTCAATCTCAAAGACCAATATATTCGTAAGTACAATACCACTAAGATTCCAAATGAAAAAAGAAATTACTATACACAAAAGAGATGGATTGTTATGCCTGGTTTGCATTTTTCTATTTTCACTTCAAAATACCACAGCCCAAATTCTTTTACCAAAAAGCAATCTTTCTGAAAAAATTTCCATTCATGAGATTTCCGAATACGTCGATGTTGGTCAACGCGATTTGACATTGGAACAAGTTACAACATCTAAAGATCTTAAATTTAGCCCGATGCTGAATGAAAATACGGATTTTGGGTTTACTACGCACAATTTCTGGATACGATTTCAGCTTAAAAATACTGCCAAAGAAAAGTCATATTATTTTTTTGAAACCGCCAGACCTATAACCGATGTTGCCGAACTTTATGTAATTAGTCAAGATAATAAAATCACAAAATTCATAAGCGGTGATGCTATTCCACGGGAGCAATCAAGTTTTGACCACAGAAAAACCATTTTCAAAATAGAGCTCAATCCCGAAGAACAAAAACAATTCTATCTTCATGTAAAAAGCGACGGTGAAATGCTTTCGATGCCGATGATTCTTTACAGTTTGGAGGCGTTAATTCAAATGACTTCTTTTGAGCAATTTGTCTTTGGTTTCTTTTATGGTATTTTGATTATTGCAGCCATTTTGTATTTGTTCTTTTTCTTCGGGATGCGAGACAAAACATTCCTATATTACAGCATGTATGTGGTCTTTATTGGATTGCTACAATTTGCTATTGATGGTTATTTTTACCAATTTATCACACCACAATCCGGCTGGTTTTCTTTACACGCTGTAATTATATTTGCCTGTATTGCGAATTTCTTCTTAGGTCGATATGCACAAGTTTTTTTGAAAATAAAAGAAACCAATCGAACCATCAATTATGCTTTTTATGTTTTGTATTTTCTTAATGCTGCGTTATTTTTATCCTTGTTCTTTATTCCGAAAGCACTACAATACTCCTATCCTATTGCCAATGCGCTAGGCTTAATTGTTTTGTCATTAATCATTGCTTCACAGATTTCCATTTACAGAAAAACTAAAAAAATTGACCGTTTTTTCGCCATTGGCGTATTCTTCTTAGTTTCGGGTTTTGTCGTTTTTATTCTAAAGAATTTTAGTGTATTGCCTTTAAATTTTTGGACAGAAAACGGATCAAAATTGGGTACCGGAATGGAAGTTATTTTCTTATCCCTTTCGATGGCGAATTTGATTCGAAACCTAAAAAACGAACGGGAAGAACTGCAAACACTAGCCTTACAAAAATCGGAAGAAATGAACGAATTGAAGTCTTATTTCTTATCCAATATCAGCCACGAGTTGCGAACGCCTTTAAATGCCATTTTGAATACCGCTAAATCTATGGCAAAAGAGAGCAATAACAAGGAAATTCAAGACGGAAGCCAAATTATAAAATACTCAACTTACAGCTTATTGAGTTCGGTAAATGACATTCTAGATTTTTCTAAGATTGAAAAAAACGAAATTAAATTAGAACCTTCTGACTTTGATTTAGTCAAAACTGTTGAGCACATCGCTAATAATTTTGAGCGAGAAGCTAGTGACAAAGGGCTTGATTTTACTTTTCAAAAAAGTGAGTATTTACCAGAAATGGTCAAAGGCGATGTTGACAGATTAAGCCAAATCCTGCATAATATCTTAAGTAATGCAATCAAATTTACCAATGAAGGATTTATCAAGTTTAAATTAGACACCCAAAAAGACAAAGCCAATAATATATTGGTCACTTTTACGGTAAGTGATACCGGCGTTGGAATTTCGAAAGAAAAAATCAACAGTATTTATGATTCTTTTTCGCAAGAAGGCATTAACAACAAACGAAAATTTGGAGGTCTAGGACTTGGACTTTACATAGTGAAGCATTTGGTTGATTTGCACAAAGGGAAAATTAAAATTGACAGCACGCCTGATTTAGGAACAGTTTGTGAAATCCAACTCAATTATGAAAATATTGAAGTCGTTAAACAACCGATTTTAGATAATACAACTGCGTTGGAATATGATTTAAAAGGAAAATCCATTTTGGTGGTTGAAGACAATGCAATGAACCAAATGGTCATAAAAATGATTACCAAAAAATGGTTGAATACCACAGTCGAATTTGCCAATAACGGCGAAGAAGGTGTAAAAAAACTAACCGAAAACCATTATGATATTATCCTGATGGATTTACAAATGCCAATTATGGACGGTTATGAGGCCACAATCGCCATCAGAAATGGTGAAGCAGGAGAAAACAAAAAGTCTATTCCGATTATTGCTTTAACTGCAGATGTAATGGAAACTACCAAATCCAGAGTGATTGAAATTGGCATGAATAAATACTTGTCGAAACCGGTTGATAAAGATTTACTTTTTGAAATCATTAAATTATTAGTGTAACTATTTGGCTCTAACCATTAGGAGTAAACTAAATTTATATTTACTTTTGCCTCGTTTTTAAATACACTTTACAATGGTAAAAGATTTATTCGAAAGAATACAAAACAATAAAGGTCCTTTAGGAAAATGGGCTTCTCAAGCCGAAGGTTATTATGTATTTCCAAAATTGGAAGGCGAATTAGGGCCAAGAATGAAATTCCACGGAAAAGATATTTTGAACTGGAGTTTGAATGACTATTTAGGCTTAGCCAATCATCCTGAGGTTCGTCAAGCCGATACAGATGCTGCTGCTCAATACGGCGCGGCTTATCCAATGGGCGCTCGCATGATGAGTGGTCATACCGATGCTCACGAACAATTAGAAAACGAATTGGCTGCTTTTGTTCAAAAAGAAGCGGCTTATTTATTAAACTTTGGCTACCAAGGAATCATGTCATGTATTGACGCTTTGGTGACCAAAAACGATATTATTGTTTACGATGTTGATGCTCACGCTTGTATCATTGACGGTGTGCGTTTGCACATGGGTAAACGATTCACTTACAAACACAACGATTTGGAAAGCATGGAGAAAAATCTTCAACGTGCGACCAAAATGGCAACTGAAACAGGTGGTGGAATTCTTTTCATTACCGAAGGTGTTTTTGGTATGCGTGGCCAACAAGGAAAGTTGAAAGAAATTGTGGAAATGAAAAAGAAATACAATTTCCGTTTGTTAGTGGATGATGCTCATGGTTTTGGAACTCTTGGTAAAACAGGTGCCGGAGCTGGTGAAGAACAAGGCTGTCAGGACGGAATTGATGTTTATTTCTCTACGTTTGCCAAATCAATGGCAAGTATCGGAGCGTTCTTGGCGGCAGACAAAGACATTATCGATTATTTAAAATACAATTTACGTTCGCAAATGTTTGCCAAAGCTTTACCAATGATTCAAACCGTTGGGGCGCTGAAAAGATTGCAATTGTTGAGAGACAATCCGGGATTGAAAGACAAACTTTGGGAAAACGTGAACGCTTTACAAAACGGATTAAAAGCGCACGGATTCAACATTGGCGACACTAATACTTGTGTAACGCCGGTATATCTTGAAGGTTCTATTCCGGAAGCAATGGTTATGGTGAATGATTTAAGAGAAAACTACGGTATCTTTTTGTCAATCGTAGTTTATCCGGTTATTCCAAAAGGGATTATCTTGTTGAGAATGATTCCAACGGCTTCTCATACTTTAGCTGATATCGAGGAAACGCTTACGGCATTTGATGCTATTTATGAGAAATTAGTCAATGGTACTTATAAAAAGATTGCTGAGGCGACTACAGTTGACGTAACTTAAATAATTTACATCTATTTATAATTGAAAAGCCATCCTAAAAAAGGATGGCTTTTTTATTTACACATTTTGCAATCGGCTTTATCTTGATGTTCACCTACTAAGAAACCATCGTTGTTGAGTTTGTAATGACAACAATCCATAAAGCCTTGTTGGAGTAATTTTCGACCTCTTTGAATTCTTGATTTGGCACCGGAAAGTGTAATACCTAATAAATTAGCGACTTCCGATTGTTTTTTTCCTTTGATTTCGCTTAACAATAAAGGTTCACTGTATTTTTCGGGTAGATTTTTTATAAGTGGTAACAAACAGCTTTTGGCAGAATGTATTTCTTCATCTGCAGAAAAATCATCGGCAACATCTTCAATAGGAAATGGTATGGATTTTTTATTCAAAAAATTCATCAAAGTGTTGTGAGCAATTGTAAAAACCCATGATTTTACACTTTCCTTCTTTTGTAAAGAAGCAATATTTAAATGAATTTTGATAAAAACTTCTTGCAACACATCATTAGTTGTATCCTCATCTTTGATTTGGCTAAAGACATATCGTTTCAAATCTTTGGAATAAACTTCCCACAAAGATTCAGAAGTAAAAGAATCATTATCTGATAAAAGAATAGCTTTCTTCATAATAAAACAAAAAAAACAACCTTATTGCAGTCAGCAACAAGGTTATTGGTTATTTAACAAGAACAGTTGGTACAAGTACAATTTTCACAAGTACAACTCGTACAGTTACATTCTTGGCATGAAGCACATTGACATGTGCAAGTTTCGTTCGTTTTCATGATATATAATTTTAATGTTATACCCATTAGACCTGAGAAACATCAAAAAGACGCAAAATAAAATCTTTTTTTATCAATCAAAGTTACATATTAATCATAAAAAAAGCGGACTAAAAGTCCGCTTCAATTCATTCTTATGCAAAATATTATTTATTGTACTTTGATAATTTTGCTTTCGTCAATGTTATATGCTTTCACTACTGCATTATAATCATTCAAATCTACACTGCTGGTTTTACCCAAAAATGCAGGAATTACGACAACTCTCAGCACTTGATTTAATCTGACACTTGAAGATAATCCAGCCAAATCGAAACCATCCATATACACTTCGGCATCAAATTGGGTAAAATTAAAATCATATCTAAAATCTAAAGTACCATCATCAAAATAAAAGGTTTCAGGTAGTGGTTTCCATATATCATCTCCTTGATTAGTTATATCTGACAAACGATAAACTAAAACCATGTCAGAAGTAAAAATAGGATGAGGATATTCGAGCAGTACCGTGTAGTTATTTGGTAAAAAATCCACATTGCTATATTCAAATACTTCTGCAATAGTATCATTGTCAATATCGTCATTTGTGTTGCAACTTTGTAGCGTTATCATTCCGATAAAAGCTAAAATAAGGGTAAACTTTTTCATAATATATAGGTTTTAAATGATTAATGATATTTCGCTCAGTTCAATATTGATGCCAAACTTTCTTTTTAAGAAATTTTTATAATTGTAAAATATAACTACCTTTGGAAATACCTGACTGTCACCCGCAGTCTTCCTCTTAATATCAAATGTATTTTTGCCCTATGGGAAGAAACAATCCAAGAAATATCAAAGCGCACAACGACAAACTTCACAAAGCGCAAGATAAGGAAAAAGCGAAGAAAGCGACACGTGCCGAACTGCTAAAAGCGATTGTGAAAAAGTTTAATGAGAATAAAGACGAAAAATAAAAACCTCACATTGCTGTGAGGTTTGTTATATATAAAAAGTCTGTTTTTACATATTTCTTCTATACTGTCCACCAACTTCAAACAAAGCCGAAGTGATTTGTCCCAATGAACAATACTTCGTCGCTTCCATCAATCTTTCAAATAAGTTTTTATTGGAAATGGCTGCTTCTTGTAGCATATTCAATTGTTCTTCTTCAATGCCGGTATTGGCTTGATGAAGCGTTTCCAAAGTTTTGATTTGGAATTGCTTTTCTTCTTCCGTCGCGCGAATAACTTCAAGCGGAACAACTGTAGGCGAACCTTTGGAACTCAAGAAAGTATTTACACCAATAATTGGAAATTCACCGGTGTGCTTCAAGGTTTCGTAGTACAAGGATTCCTCTTGAATTTTACTTCTTTGGTACATGGTTTCCATCGCGCCTAAAACGCCGCCACGTTCTGTGATTCTGTCGAACTCTTGTAAAACGGCATCTTCTACCAAATCAGTCAGTTCTTCAATAATAAATGAACCTTGGATTGGGTTTTCATTTTTGGCTAAGCCCAATTCTTTATTGATGATTAACTGAATCGCCATCGCACGACGCACTGATTCTTCTGTTGGTGTAGTAATCGCTTCGTCGTAAGCATTCGTGTGCAATGAATTACAATTGTCATAAATCGCATACAAAGCTTGTAAAGTCGTACGGATATCATTAAAGTCAATTTCTTGAGCATGCAACGAACGTCCCGAAGTTTGGATATGGTATTTCAACATCTGTGCTCTTTCGTTGGCACCATATTTTTGTTTCATGGCTTTCGCCCAAATTTTACGCGCTACTCTACCGATTACCGCATATTCAGGATCAATTCCGTTGGAGAAGAAGAACGATAAGTTAGGACCGAAATCGTTAATATTCATCCCACGACTTAAATAGTATTCCACGTAAGTGAAACCATTCGCCAACGTAAACGCCAATTGGGTAATTGGGTTCGCTCCTGCTTCGGCAATGTGATAACCTGAAATCGAAACAGAATAAAAGTTACGCACATTCTTTTGGATAAAATATTCCTGAACATCGCCCATCAAACGCAAAGCAAATTCAGTCGAAAAAATACAAGTGTTTTGTGCTTGGTCTTCTTTTAAAATATCAGCTTGAACCGTTCCACGCACTTGCGTAAGGGTTTTGATTTTAATCTCGTCGTAGATTTCTTTGGGTAAAACTTGGTCACCGGTAACACCTAAAAGCATCAAGCCGAGACCATTATTTCCTTTTGGCAAATCGCCGTTGTATTTAGGACGCGCTACTTTTTTAGCTTTATAAATTTCATTGATTTTCTCTTCAATTTCCACTTGAAGATTGTTTTCGATGATGTATTTTTCACAGTTTTGGTCGATGGCGGCGTTCATAAAGAATCCTAACAACATCGGTGCCGGACCGTTAATCGTCATCGAAACCGAAGTCATGGCGTGACTCAAATCGAAACCGGAATACAATTTCTTCGCGTCATCCAAACAACAAATAGAAACACCGGCATTACCGATTTTTCCATAAATATCCGGACGCAAATCAGGATCATTTCCATATAAAGTCACCGAATCAAAAGCAGTTGATAAGCGCTTCGCCGGCATACCTAATGAAACATAGTGAAAACGACGGTTCGTTCTTTCCGGTCCGCCTTCTCCGGCAAACATACGCGTTGGATCTTCGCCTTCTCTTTTGAACGGATACAAACCTGAGGCAAATGGGAATTCTCCGGGAACATTCTCTTGTAAATTCCATTTTAAAATATCGCCCCAAGCTTGGTATTTAGGCAGCGCTACTTTTGGAATTTGAGAGTGAGACAAACTTTCAGTGTGCGTTTCAATTTTGATTTCCTTGTCACGCACTTTAAAGCTGTACACCGGATTTTTATACTTGTTTACCTTGTCATTCCATGTCAGGATAATTTCCCAATTGAACGGATCAAGGTTCATTTTTACTCGGTCAAATTCTTTAACCAATAGATTTAAGAAATCTTTATTATCTTCATTGAAATTCAAACTGTTAACTTCAATTCCGGATTTGTCAATTTCAGCTTGTTTTTTTGCAACCGATTCAATCGTTTTGAAAATACCATACAACTTTTGAGCAACTTCAACTTGCGTTAAAACCGTCTCATCATACTTTCGATTGTTCTCGGCAATCTCCGATAAATAACGCGTTCTGTGTGGCGGAATTACGAATATCTTCTCACTCATTTCACGAGTGATTTCGAAAGTCGATTTTAAATCGGCTCCGGTTTTTTCTACAATCTTATCCATGATTTTTTTGTAGAGCGTATTCATTCCGGGATCATTGAATTGGGAAGCAATGGTTCCAATAACCGGCATTTCATCAGGATTGGTATCCCAAAGATTGTGATTGCGTTGGTATTGCTTCTTCACATCGCGAATCGCATCCAAAGCGCCTCGTTTGTCAAACTTATTAATGGCAACCAAATCGGCAAAATCAAGCATATCGATTTTCTCTAATTGCGTTGCTGCACCAAATTCTGGGGTCATTACATATAACGACACATCAGAATGCTCTAAAATCTCCGTATCACTTTGACCAATTCCGGAAGTTTCCAAAATGATAATGTCATATTTTGCGGCTTTCAACACCTGAATCGCTTCGTTTACATATTTAGACAAAGCCAAATTCGACTGACGTGTAGCCAACGAACGCATATAAACTCGAGGATTGTTAATCGCATTCATACGGATTCTGTCGCCTAATAAAGCACCACCGGTTTTGCGTTTCGAAGGATCAACTGAAATCAATCCGATAGTTTTTTCAGGAAAATCAATTAGGAATCTGCGCACTAATTCATCTACTAAAGACGATTTTCCGGCGCCACCGGTTCCGGTAATTCCTAAAACAGGAATGTGAGTTGTTTCGTTTTTCTTGTGGATAGCGTCCAAAGTATCTTTGGCCACATCAGGGAAATTCTCAGCCGAAGAAATCACTCGAGCAATCGCCGTTGGATTTTTTTCTTCCAAATGATTGATTTCACCATTCAATTCATCGCCAACAGGATAATCAGATTGTTTTACTAAATCGTTAATCATGCCTTGCAAACCCATAGAACGTCCATCATCCGGAGAATAAATTCGGGTAATGCCATATTCATGCAATTCCGAAATCTCGGAAGGCAAAATTACGCCACCGCCGCCGCCAAATATTTTGATATGGCCTGCGCCTTTTTCCTTTAATAAATCGTGCATGTATTTAAAGTACTCATTGTGTCCGCCTTGATAAGACGTCATCGCAATAGCATTGGCATCTTCTTGAATGGCTGTGTTCACAACTTCTTCTACACTTCGGTCGTGACCAAGGTGAATTACTTCCACTCCGGTCGCTTGAATGATGCGTCGCATGATGTTTATTGCGGCATCGTGACCATCAAAAAGAGAAGCTGCAGTTACAATTCTGACTTTATTTTTAGGAATATACGGGATTTGTGGTTCCATTTTGAGAATATGATAATTTAAGTGCCGCAATTTACGCAATTAATAAAAATTACACAGTAAATTGATGGCATAATTTTTGTCAAGTTTAGACAAATATTAACAGTTGCCTATTAATCTATTTTTAACTTTGGCATTCAAATCTTTACCATTCTTTTCTATGAAAACTAAGATTCACAACACCAGTGCCAGCGAACTGGTGAAACAATTCCAAAAAAACAATTTAATCAACATGACTAAAACAATCCTTGCTCTTTTAATCTCGTATAGCTTGCTAAGCTGCGCAGAACTACAACAAGTAGCCAATCAATTTCCTGAACTAAATCAAACCGGTCAGCTTGACATTGCCGGCGGACTAAAAGAAGCGCTCAACAATGGAATATCTAAACAAGTATCCAAATTAACCGCAATGGATGGTTTTTATAAAAATGAAGCTGTAAAAATCCTAATGCCGGAAGAATTACAAAAAGTGGATAAAGCTTTGAGAAAAATTGGTTTAAGTTCATTAGCCGATGACGGAATCAAAATGCTGAATCGCGCTGCTGAAGATGCGGTGAAAGAGTCGACTCCAATCTTTGTAGATGCTGTAAAGCAAATGAGTTTTACCGACGCTAAAAACATTTTGATGGGTAATGAAAGTTCGGCAACGACTTATTTACAAACTACAACCTCTACGCCATTGTACGCCAAATTTAATCCGGTAATTAAAAACTCCTTTGCCAAAGTGGGTGCCGATAAAGTTTGGAATAATATTATTTCCAAATACAATTCGATTCCATTAGTAAAAAAAGTAAATCCAGACTTAACAGATTACACTACAAATAAAGCTTTGGAAGGAGTTTATAAAATGATTGCTGTAGAAGAAAAAAACATCAGAACCAATTTGAATTCGAGAACTTCAACCTTATTGCAAAAAGTTTTTGCTCTGCAAGATAAGAAGTAATAAGGGGTTTCTAAAATTTTAGAAATCAATAACATAAGTATAACATAACGTTAACATAAGAATTTTAAAACACACCTTATCTTTGCTGTATAATAAATTGGTTTTTTATTATATTTGGTTAGGTTAGTTAAAAAATCGCCGGTGCTTGGGAAAGCATCGGCATTTTTTTTACGCTATTTTTTCGTGAAGTTTTTTGAAATAAGCAAAGGCTTTTACCAATCGGCTGCCATACCAAGAAAACATTTCTCCATCTACAAAAACAGTTTTCGCATGATGTGTAAAACGACCTAATTCAAAGGCGTGCTCATCAGTAAACGGGAAAGGTTCTGAAGAAAGCAACACCAAATCAGGATCGCCTTGAATTCGCATTTTCTGCACAATCACTTCAGGATATCTTCCTTCGTATTTTGGATTATTGTCATAAATGTTTTCAAATTTATTCAACTTTAATAACTCATTGATAAAAGTATTTCCAGCTGCTACCATATAAGGATTTGCCCAAATAAAATAAGCTACTTTATTGACTTCTTTGTCTTGGATGAAATGTTGAAAATTGGCGTAAGCAAAATTGATTTTGTCTATCCATTTCTGCGCTTCAATTCTTTTGTTGAAAAGCAAACCAAAATCTTCCATCATTTTCAAATTATCATCCAGCGTAATGATATCAGTAACCCAAACCGGACAAATTTTTGATAATGCTTCAACTATCTCTTGAGTATTCTCCTCTTTATTGGCAATGATAATATCAGGTTGCAACAAACGAATTTTTTCGAAATGTACTTTTTTGGTACCGCCAATGATTTTTTTTGTTGATTTAAAATGAAAAGGATGCACGCAAAATTTAGTAACACCTACAATACTTTCTTCCAAACCCAAATCATATAACAATTCTGTTTGAGATGGTACTAAAGAAACTATTCGCTTTGGTGTTGATGCAAAAGTGTGCGTTGTTCCGAATTGGTCTGTGAAAGTTTTCAAGCTGGATTATAATTTCATGATGGCTTCCATTTCTTGTTGCAATTTCAGTGCTTCTTCCCTAGCCTTTTGTGCAAAATCCTTTCCACTGGAAGCATAAATAATACCACGAGACGAATTAATTAATAGACCAATATCATCATTCATTCCATATTGACAAACTTCCGAAAGACTGCCGCCTTGGGCACCAACTCCGGGAACGAGAAAAAAGCTATTGGGTACAATTTTACGAATTTCGGCAAAATATTCTGCTTTGGTAGCGCCTACTACATACATCAAGTTATGACTGTTCTTCCATGTTTTAGAAGTCTTGATTACCGTTTTGTATAATGCAGAACCTTCTATGCTTTTCGTTTGGAAATCAAAAGCACCTTCATTAGATGTTAACGCCAATAGAATAGCATGTTTGTTTTCAAAAGCAAGAAACGGTTCAACCGAATCTTTCCCCATGTATGGCGCAACGGTAACTGAATCAAAATTTAAATCTTCCAGAAAAGCTTTGGCATACATGGTTGATGTATTACCGATATCGCCTCGTTTGGCATCGGCTATCGTAAAAATTTCAGGATGGTTTTCGTTAAGATAATTAATGGTCTTTTGCAATGATGTCCATCCTTTTAAACCATAAGCTTCGTAAAAAGCGGTATTAGGTTTATAAGAAACACATAAATCATGAGTCGCGTCAATTATGGCTTTGTTGAATTCAAATATTGGATCTTCGAGAGCCAATAAATGTTGCGGAATCTTTGTTAAATCGACATCCAAACCTATGCAAAGGAAAGATTTTTTTTGGCGGATTTGTTGAACGAGTTGCTGTGTTGTCATTTTTTGTAGTTGTTGTGCAAAGTTACAAATTGGATTGCACAATGTGATAATTTTATAAACTTCCTTGAAAATTATATAACGAGCTTACCGTGACTCTGAAATAAATTTGTAATGCTGATAATAAGTAATGCCTTAATTATTATCGCAAATAATAAAAGTTGGGGTTAGAGAGAAAAAAAAGCCGTATTTATTTACGGCTTTTTTGATGGAAATATTTTGTTACTTTTACAGGCTAAAAATAATCCAAATCTTTTTATGAAAATCTTTATCAAATTTGACTTTAATGCTGTTTGTCGAAGAGTTTTAGACGATAAACTTCTTAAGTTTGGCATAAAACACCGAGTACTTGGCTTTGGTGAAGTTGAAATCTTGGAAAAAACCGATACTCAAAAGTTTACCGAGTTCACAGAAGAACTCAAAGAATACGGTATTGATATTATTGAAAATCAAAAAACAATTTTGGTTCAAAAAATGAAAGATACCATCATTGAGATGATTCATAGTCCGGAATTAGTAAATGTCAAAAGCTCTGTTTATCTTGCCGAAAAATTGAGTCACAGCTATGGCTATCTCTCCAATTTGTTTTCAGATGTAACCTATACTTCAATAGAGAATTACATCATTATGCAAAAAATTGAATATGCCAAGCAGCTCATTGTGAGTGCCCATTTAAGTTTAACAGAAATTGCTTTTAAATTAAATTATTCGAGTGTTGCCCATTTGAGTACTCAATTTAAAAACGTCACTGGTATTACACCATCGGCTTTTCAAAGAATTATAACCAAGAGAAGAGAGATTGCTAACAAAAAATAATTTATGGATAAGGAATATATACACATCATTTTGGCGGATGACGATGAAGATGACAGGCTCTTTTTTACCGATGCGTTTGATGAATTAAAAATCAATACCAAAGTCAACACCTTTAATGATGGTGTTGAATTGATGAATTATCTTAACAAACCCGATGCTATTTTGCCCAATGTCCTATTTCTGGATTTAAACATGCCGAGAAAAAACGGTATCGAATGTCTTGATGAAATAAAAATGGACGAAAAGTTCAATGATATTGCCATTGCTATTTTTTCTACTTCTTCCTCTGAAGAACACATAGAAGAAACCTTTGTCAGAGGTGCAAATATTTATATCAAAAAGCCAAGTGATTTTGCTACGCTGAAAAAAGTACTGTCTGATGTTGTAACGATTAATTGGCAATACCATACATCGGGATTGAATAAAGATAATTTTTTATTACGCATGTAAAAAGAACCAAAACCATGAAACTAAATGCATTTTATAAATCTCCTATTTTTCTCAAAAGCATTTTTGTGGTTTCTATTTTTGCTATCTTTTTTATTTCCGCAGTTACTTTTAAACACATCAATCTATTAAATAATTCCTCTAAATGGGTTAACCATTCCTATGATGTAAATCTGGAATTGGAACGGTTGTTCTCCTATTTAAAAGATTCCGAAACCGGCCAACGTGGTTTTTTGATTACAAAAGATTCTACTTTTTTAGAACCTTATCTGAGTTCGAAAGAAAAAATTGATCGTTCTTTTAAAATTGTAAAAAGCTATACTAAAAATGATCCGGCTCAGGAAAACAACTTGAGAAAACTACAATTATACATCAGTAAAAGACAAAACTATCTTTCTAAAACGTTGCATCTTTCTTTAAATAGAAAGCTGGATGACAAAAAATTAAAAGAACAACTCATTATTGGGAAACATACCATGGATAGTGTTCGCAGTCAAGTGAACTCTATGATTCTATTGGAGAAAAAAAACTTAAAATTAAGAGAGTTAAGTTATAAAGACACTATCAAGGTTACGCCTATTTTTATTTACGTCACTTTACTGATAACCTTAGTTTTAATCTCCATCTCTTATATCAGAATTACTCGAGATTTAGAAAAATTACAATTATCAAACAACCGTTTAACAGTCTTAAATGAGTCGAGTAACTTAGCTGAAATTGTGGGTAGTTTTGGTAGTTGGCAACTCAATATTGACAGCCACGAATATACTTTTTCAGATAATATTTATCGCCTCTTGGGATGTGAACCGCAATCGTTTAAAAATGGGCAAGAAGATTTTTTGAAATATGTTCATTCAGAAGACAAGTCCTATTTTGAAGGCATCACATCCGATAGACTGGAAAAAGATAATTTACCGCCTTTCACCTATAGAATCATCGCTAAAGACAAAAAGTTACTTTACTTTAGGACTACCGGTAGAATTGTAACCAATAAATCCGGTCAAAAAATCTTAATCGGAACTACTAGTGATGTAACTGAGGAAGTTTTAGCTTCTTTATCGTTGGAACAACAAAACATAGAACTCGAAGCCAGTAACAAAGAACTATTAGCGTTTAACTATGTTGCCAGTCATGATTTGCAGGAACCTTTGCGAAAAATTCAAACTTTTATTTCAAGACTTTCCGATAAAGAATATGACCACCTTTCTGATAATGGAAAAGAATACATTACCCGAATCCATTCTTCGGTTGACCGAATGAGAATATTGATAGACGATTTGCTTCAATATTCGAGAGCGAATAAAACAGAAAAGGTTTTTGAAAAAGTAAATCTCAGTGACTTATTAGAAAATGCCAAATTCGATTTGGCACAATCAATAGAAGAAAAAAACGCGGAGATTGAGAGTGAAAAGCTACCTAAAATGACTGTGATTCCTTTCCAAATTCAACAATTATTTATTAATTTAATTGGGAATTCTTTGAAATACAGTAAAGAAAATATAACTCCAAAAATTAAAATTTCTTCTAAAAAAGTAGTAGCGCTGGAAGAAGACTTGATTCCGAAAAAGACCAAAGACAAATTCTATAAAATTACTTTTGAAGATAATGGAATCGGTTTCGAACAAGAATATGCCGAAAAAATATTCATTCTGTTCAACCGTCTGCACAATAAAAATGAATACGCAGGAACCGGAATCGGACTAGCTATTTGTAAAAAGATTGTCGAAAATCACAAAGGCTATATTTTTGCAGAAGGCAAGCCAAAAGAAGGATCAAAGTTTACCATTTACCTTTCCGACGATTGTTAAAACAATTTATTCATTCTAAAATATTAAAATCCTATGTAGTTTGCGTAGGATTTTTTTGTGACCGTAATGGAAATTCTATAACAATTTGGAGAATTCTTGTAACGCAAAATAATTCAAACGATTGCAACTTTGTGGTGTAAAAAATATACCAATTTATTGTTAAACCGATAAAATTGTTGCCTCATGAAAAATTATATCCTACTATTCACCGCATTATCACTTTTACAAGCGAATGCCCAAGTCAATGAAGAAAAAAAACTGACTATTGACCCACAAACCAATTGCGAACTGCGTTACTTTTATTTTCCCAATATGGAAGCTTATTATGATATGAAAAATGAAGTATTCCACTATCAAGAAAATAATGAATGGGTAACCAACACGCAACTTCCTCCAAATTATGGTGGCTATTCACTTTACAAAAAAGAAAGAGTTATACTCACTGATTTTGAGGGTGACAATCCCGAACAGTTGATAAAAACGCACAGAAAAATGTATCCTTACAATCCGAAAGGAAGAATACAAAGACCGGCGCAGCCCAAACTATCAGACAATACAATAGCTTTTTTTTAGAATAAAATATTAAAATCAAAACTAAACAATATCATGCAAAATTTATTATACACTATAGCCGTAGTACTTGTCATACTTTGGTTTTTTGGATTCCTGGTTTTTAATATTGGCTCCATCATTCATATACTGTTATTAGTTGCAGTAATAGCCATTTTGCTAAGAATCATTAAAGGAGAAGAAGTATAGATAGAAAACGAGGCAAACCAATCATTTAAATTCAATACCATGAAATCGAAGATTAACGAATGCCAAAAAAAGAATTTTAAAATTGTGAGTAAAACAATTTTTAGAAATTCCGTGAATTTTGTTGTGGCACTGTGCTTATTGACTACCGTTACAACATTTGCTCAAGAAGCGCCAACCAAAAATTATGACCAAGGTTTCCGCTTGGGATTTGGTCTCAGTGGCGGACTTCCGCTCCAAGATCCGTATGATTTTAATTTAGGAGCTGATGTTAGACTTCAATATGATTTATCGACTAAATATTCATTGACCTTGACTACCGGTTTCAGTAACTTTTTTATTAGTGGAAAAGACAATGATTTAGGCTATATTCCGGTAAAAGGTGGATTTAAAGCCTTTGTTTTAAAAGACAAATTATACTTACTAGGAGAAATTGGAGCTGCCTTTGCAGTGACCAATGATTATGATGAAACTTCCTTTTTATTAAGTCCGGGAATTGGTTACGCTACGGAAATGATTGATATTAGCTTGCGCTACGATCATTACAGTGATTTTCCAATACTCGACAACAACAATACTGTAGACAAAGGTTTGGGACTGGTTGCTTTGAGAATTGCCTACGGATTTAGGCTATAATTTGATAAGCACGAAAAAGGGCTAACAATCAAATGTTAGCCCTTTTTTATTTTTTAGAAAACTTCGCTTTCTTTTAATTTTTCCATATTGTTAACCAACTGAAGTTCGTCAACAAATTTTTGAATTTTCCCATTCATCACACCATCCATATCAAAAACGTCTAACCCAATTCGGTGATCGGTTACTCGACCTTGTGCATAGTTATAGGTACGAATTTTAGCAGAACGGTCACCCGAACTTACTTGAGAAGTACGTTTGGTAGCATCTTCGGCTTGCTTTTTAGCTAATTCTTGTTCGTATAAACGAGAGCGTAATACCTCCAAGGCTTTGTCTTTATTCTTATGCTGTGATTTTTGATCCTGACATTGTGCTACCAATCCGGAAGGAATGTGCGTTAAACGAACCGCCGATTTTGTAGTATTTACTGATTGTCCACCTGGTCCTGACGAACAGAAGAAATCTACACGAACATCATTCATGTCAATTTGCACGTCAAATTCTTCGGCCTCCGGTAAAACCATAACCGTAGCTGCTGAAGTGTGAACTCTTCCTTGTGTTTCGGTTTGAGGTACACGTTGTACACGGTGAACACCGGCTTCAAATTTCAAGGTTCCATAAACATCTTCTCCGGTTACTTCAAAAATCACCTCTTTAAAACCACCAGAAGTTCCTTCATTCATATCAACTACTGAAGTTCTCCAACCGCGAGACTCGCAATATTTGGTATACATTCTGTATAAATCTCCTGCAAAAATAGAGGCTTCATCACCACCAGTCCCGGCACGGATTTCCACCATGACGTTTTTAGCATCTTCGGCATCTTTAGGAATCAACATAAATTTGATTTCTTCTTCCAATTCAGGTAAACGATCTTTGGCTTCGTCCAATTGCATCTTGGCCATTTCAACCATTTCAGCATCTGAACCATCAGCAAGAATTTCGTTGGCTTCTTTTATATTGGCGTCAAGCGTAACGTATTCATCACGTTTTTCCATTAACGCTTTTAACCCTTTGTATTCCTGATTTAACTGTACATAACGCTTTTGATCAGCGATAATATCAGGCTGAATAATCAAATCTGATACTTCGTCGAAACGTTGTTTTACATATTGTAATCTCTCTAACATGTGTCTGTCTTTCTGTTTTGGAGTGCAAAAATAGTAAAAAACGTTTGATTTTTTTGATTTTTAACCTTTCGTTTTTTAGTGCAGTTTTAAGACTCTATTTATAGTGTTTAGAAGAATGCTTTAGTATTTTTGTAAAATATACTGCTTCAAATGACTGCATTTTCAAAAGACAAGAAAAACTTCAACTCCATTTTAATTGGAAAATTAATCATCGCTTCGGTTTTAATTAGTGTTCTTTCCTCTTTTTTAGCCATTTCTTTAAAACATTCCACGGAATATTTTGAGAATGCTTTCTTTTTAAAGGCTGAAAGCAATATTATTTATTTATTGATTTTACCAACATTCGGATTGGCGGTTATTTACTTTCTACGCCAATATTTATTCAAGAAAAAAGCCAATAAAGGCATTACCGAAGTTTTTGAAGCTACCGAATCAAAGTCAAAGAATTTGCCGTTGTATAAAATTCCTTCACATTTTATCAACGGATTATTAACCGTTGCGTTTGGCGGTTCCACCGGAATTGAGGTTTCTACTGTCGTGGCAACTGCTGCAATTGGAAATACGGCACAACAAAAAGAAAAAATCTTCAGAAAATACAAAACCGAGTTAATTTGCACCGGAATCACGGCCGGAATCACCATTTTATTCAGCAGTCCAGTTGCCGGAATTTTGTTTTCCTTGGAAGTGATTGCCAGAAAGACAAATCGGGTTTTCTTTTTAACCAATGTCATAGCGTTAACAGTGGCTTCGGCTTTACTTTTAATACTGAATGAAGGTCCACTATTCAATGTTATCATTACTACTTGGCATTTGTATGCGATTCCATATTTCATTTTACTCGGCATTTTAGCCGGGCTAAATTCGGTTTACTTAACCAAAACGGTGTTGTTTTTTAAATCCTTTTTTGGCAAAAAATTAGATGGACAGAAAATCCTATTTGGTGGCATTATTTTAAGTGTTTGTCTCATTCTGTTTCCACAATTGTATGGCGATGGTTATCATGCTTTGAAAGAAATTTTCTCCCATACCAATTCAATACTAACTCCAATCTTAACCTTAATTGGCATCCTTATTTTAAAACCGATTATCACTTCAGCAACATTGGCTGCGGGTGGAGATGGTGGTGTTTTTGCACCGAGTTTGTTTATTGGTGCTTTTTTAGGATTGTTTGTTGCAACCATTTCCAATAATTTTTTCCAGGCCGATGTTATTCCTATAAACTTCATGGTTATCGGAATGGCAGCTGTTTTAAGTGCTAGTATTCATGCGCCTTTTACTGCCTTATTTCTGGTTTGTGGTATGATTAATAATTACACACTATTCTTCCCTATTCTACTGGTTTGTTTTGTGTCTAAATATATTTCGAAAATGATTTTCCCATTTACAGTCTATACTTATTCATCAGCCAATTTAAAATAGATTATGCCGATTAAAAATATAAAAAGAAGTTATCGTAAGACAAAATACATTCTCTATAAAGAAACTTTAATTGATTTTAAAGAACACTTTTGGGCGTTTATTGGTTCGTTTATTGGCATTGGTATTATTGCTTATTTACAATCACAAACTTTACCCAATAGCGATGTCATCTATATGATTGGCTCTTTTGGTGCCTCTAGTGTTTTGGTTTATGGCGTAATTCAAAGCCCATTAGCTCAGCCTCGAAATCTGGTTGGCGGCCATTTGATTTCAGCAATCATTGGCGTAACGGTTCAAAGATTAGCACCCGATGTCTTATGGCTCACTGCTCCATTAGCTGTTTCGTTATCAATCGTATTAATGCAAATCACCAAAACGCTTCATCCTCCGGGAGGAGCTACTGCTCTGATTGCAGTAACCGGTTCGGCTGAGTTGAAAAGTTTAGGTTACTGGTATGTAATTTCTCCGGTTTTAATTGGAGCAATAATATTATTAGTTGTGGCCTTATTTTTTAATAACATTACCTCGAACAGACAATATCCAACGAATAAAGGCTTTAACAAATGGATGGCAAAAATTCCTTTATTTACGAAATACAATATAAAAGAGTAAACAATAGGCTTGCCACTCTCTTTTTGCTTTAACTGTTTTTACCTATTTTTACCCTCTAAAACTTAAAAATTTATGAAAGTTATAAAACCCTTGTTGATTGGAACAGTTTTGATTTTGGCTTCATGTCAAGATAAATCGGAAAATAAATATGAAAAACTAGAGAAAATGACTTGGCTTATTGGCCAATGGGAAAATAAATCACCAGAGGGACTTTTAACTGAGACTTGGACTAAAGATAATGACAGTACCTTTTCAGGCCAAACCTATTTTATCAAAAACGAAAAAGACACCTTACATTCGGAAAGTATTGTTTTAACCCAAACAAAAGAAGCACTGATTTACAGACCGACTGTAAAAGGACAAAACAATGACCAACCGGTTGACTTTAAATTGACTTCTGACTTAGAGAACAGTTTTACTTTTGAAAATCCGAAACATGATTATCCACAAAAAATAGTCTACAAAAAATTAAACGACAAATCATTGGTTGCAACTATTTCCGGAATTCAACAAGGCAAACAGAGTTCAGAAAGTTATCCGATGAAGAAAAAATAACACCAAACTCTTATCAAAAGCAAAGCTTCTCCTATTTTGGGAAGCTTTTTTCATTTGTAAGCTAAAGCAATTCAATCTATTAAATTAATTATTCATATTTAGTCTAAATAAGCTTTGAAAATAGAATCCTCCTATTTATATTTGCAAAGTTATTTTTAATTAATCTAAATAAGAATGAAAAGTATAATCATCCTATCTGCAGGTCTGCTAATTTCAATGACGACTATTGGTCAAGAAACAAAGAAAGATACCATTAATAAATTGAAAGAAGTAGAAATCAATACCAACAAATACAAATACAAAAGAGAAAAAAGTACTACTGTATCAAGAATGCCATTAAACAACATTGAAAACCCACAAGTTTACAATACCGTTACAAGCGAGCTTTTGAAAGAACAAGTGGTAACTAATTTCAATGATGCTTTAAAAAATGCAACAGGAATCACCAGATTATGGGAGTCAACCGGTCGTGGCGGTGATGGTGCCGAATATTACAGCATGAGAGGTTTTGCTGTGCAACCAACAATGATCAATGGTTTACCCGGAATTAACAACGGTTCAATTGACCCAATAAATGTTGATAATATTGAAGTGATCAAAGGTCCATCAGGGACTTTATTTGGCAGTAGTTTAATTTCATATGGAGGCTTAATCAATATAGTGACCAAAAAACCACATTCGAAATTTGGTGGAGAAATTGGATATAATGCCGGAACTTACGGAATGGACCGAGTGACAGCCGATATCAATATTCCTTTAAATAAAGATGTGGATGTTAGAGTAAACACCGCTTACCAAAGCGAAAGCTCGTTTCAAGATGCTGGTTTTGCAAAATCATTCTTCTTTGCTCCTTCTTTGAGTTATAAAGTCAATGATAAACTTTCGTTCTTAATTAACACCGAATTCTCTCAAAGGAAATCTGCTAACGCACCTATGATTTTTTTAAACAGATATGCAACACTTTCCTTTGACTCAATGGATTTATTTGAACAGAATTATGAGAATTCATTCACTTCAAATGAATTAACAATAAGCAATCCAACATTTAACATGCAAGCGCAGATGTTTTATAAATTATCTGAGCAATGGACATCGCAAACAGTATTGTCAAGAAGTAATAGCAAAACAAGTGGTTACTATTCTTATTTATATGACAACGCAAATGGCAATGATTTCAATCGTTGGATTTCTAAAAGAACCGGAGAAACATTGACCACAGACATTCAACAAAACTTTATTGGCGATTTCAAAATTGGAAATTTGAGAAACCGAATGGTTATTGGTGTAGATTATTATAATTCCAATATCATCAATGGAGGAACCAATTGGTTTACCAACGGAGTGGTATCATTAGCAGATGGTAACGATACCGGCGATTTGACACAAGCAGGCGTTGACAATATTCTAGCCAATTCATTCGAAGGAAATACAACTGCTGAAACAGAAGTAATCAGCGCTTATGCATCTGATGTATTAAACATTACAGACAAACTTTCGGTAATGGCCAGTTTGAGAGTTGATAGTTTTAAATCGGGTTCAGGTCCATCAGAAAATAAACAAACCTCCTTTTCCCCAAAATTTGGTGCTGTTTATCAATTAATTCAAAACAAAGTTTCCGTTTTTGGTAACTATATGAACGGTTTTATTAATTCAGCTCCACAAGGAACAAGTAATCCAAACGTGTATTTAACTTTCAAACCTGAACATGCCAATCAATATGAATTTGGTTTAAAAACCAATTTATATAAAGACATTATTTCGACCACTATCAGCTATTACAACATTGATGTAAAAGATAAAGTAATGTCTGATCCTAGCTTCACCAATTTCCGTCAAGGCGGAAAAGTCAACAGCAATGGAGTTGAAGTGAGTTTTACAGCCAACCCAATGAAAGGTTTCAACATCATAGCAGGTTACAGCTATAATGATAGTGAAGTAACCAAAGATATTTTAGATGATTCCTATGTTGGCTTGCGACCGGAAGAAGCCGGTCCTCAAAACTTAGTGAATCTTTGGGCAAATTACACTTTCCCTTCGGGAGATTTGAAAGGTTTCGGATTTGGAATTGGAGGTAATCATGCCAGTGAATACAAAACTTTACACCGAACCAACATTGGTACTTTTGCTTTACCGGATTATACCATCTTAAATTCTGCTTTATCATACAACAACGATAAATTCAATATTACGTTAAAAGTAAATAACATTTTTAACGAAAAATATTATTCAGGTTGGTCAACCATCACGCCACAGCGTTTGAGAAGTTTGACTGCCGGTTTAACTTATAAATTTTAATTCACTATTAAAATTTGATTACTTGTTTGTTTAATTAAACTCCTCATTTCGATGAGGAGTTTTTACACTTTATAAATGAAAAACGGGGCTGTTAAAAAAACCATTAGAAACATTCATCTTTGGTTAGGATTATCATCGGGTATTATTGTTTTTATTATCGCTATTACCGGTTGTTTGTATGCTTTTCAAGAAGAAATTCAAAACATTACCGAGGAATATCGCATTGTTGAAAAACAAAACACTCCTTTCCTATTGCCTACTGAATTGGAAAAAATTGCCCGAAAAGAATTCCCTAGCAAAATACTTCACGCTATTAAATACAATGGTTCGAGCAAATCGGCTGAAGCTATTTTCTTTAGTCATGATGATAATGATAAAAGTAAAGACTACTACAATATCATTTATCTCAATCCGTATTCAGGTGAAATTTTGGAAGTCGCAGACATGTATTCCGGCTTTTTCAGATGGGTTTTAGACGGTCATTTTTACCTTTGGTTACCGCATGAAATCGGACAAACGGTTTGTGCTTCGGCTACCTTAATCTTTTTATTCATGTTGATTACAGGTTTAATTCTTTGGTACCCAAAAAACAAAAAAGCAGCCAAACAACGCTTTTGGTTCCGATGGAAAGATGGTTTGAAATGGAAACGTAAAAACTATGATTTACACAATATTACCGGTTTTTATGTGATGTCAATAGCGCTAATCTTTGCCGTTACCGGTTTGGTTTGGGGATTTCCATGGTTTGCTTATAGTTATTATACAATTATTGGTGGCGAAAAGTCTTTGGTTTATGAAGATCCGATTTCTAAAAAAGAAATTACCTATACTGCTGTTGCAAAACCTTTGGATAAAGTTTGGATGTTGATGCAAAAAGAATATCCTGAGGCCAAATCAATCGAAGTGCATCCGCCGGAAACTGATTCGAGTTCTATTGCCGCCAATGCCAATTTAGACGAAGGCACATATTGGGAAACTGATTATCGCTATTTTGACCAATATACCTTAAATGAAAAAAAAGTAAATCACATCTACGGAAAGTTACAAGACGCCAATACATCCGATAAATTGATGCGAATGAACTATGATATTCACACCGGTGCTATTTTGGGTTTACCCGGAAAAATATTCGCATTTTTGATTAGTTTACTAATTGCCAGCTTACCCATTACCGGCTTTTTGATATGGTACGGAAGAAGAAATAAAAAGACACCTAATTAATTTAGGTGTTTTTTTTTACTCCTATTTTTCAGTAAATCAAAGTATTAAATTTAACTTGTTAAAAACTATTTATATTTAATCTAAATAAACTTTTTTTATCCGTTTCTCGTATTTATATTTGCACCGTTATTTTAACTTATTCTAAATAAATGTACAAATATACCTCAATCCTCGCCTTCTCACTTGCTATCAATGCTGTTGGTTTTTCTCAAGAAACCAAAAACAATTTTCAGGAAGACCTTTATGCAGTCAATGATACTGTAAAAAACAAAAAAGGGGAAACACTACAAGAAGTAGTTATCATTTCTCAACAACAAAAAACGATAGTAAAAGGTGGTAAAACCAATATCAAACCTTTAGACTTACCACAAGCCACTTTTGTAATTGGTAAAGAAACCATCAAACAACAACAAATTTTAAGATTATCTGATGCTTTGAAAAACGCTAACGGAGTTTATGTATCGGGTGCCAGTAATGCTTCAGGAAATAACCAAGAAGAATTGGGTTCAAGAGGCTTTACTTTCAGCGGCGCCAATACTTTTAAAAACGGTGTTCGTTTCAACGGTTCCTTAATTCCGGAAACAAGCTCTTTAGAAAGCATCGAAATCCTAAAAGGAAGTGCGGCACTTTTATACGGTAACGTTGCTCCGGGTGGAATTTTGAACCTTATCACCAAAAAACCACGATTTGACCATGGTGGCGAATTGAGTTTCAGAGCCACTGAATACAATTTCTTCAAACCTACTGTTGATGTTTACGGTGCTGTAAACAATAGCAATACTGTAGCTTACCGATTTATCACCAGTTACGAACAAGGAAATAGTTTTAGAGATGAAGTACAAACGCAGCGAATTTATTTCAATCCTTCTTTCTTATTTGATATTTCTGCCAAAACTAACATTATAGTAGAAGCCGATTATACTAAAGACAATCGAACGCCCGATTTTGGTTTGGCCGCCATTGACTACAAAGTAGTTGAATTGCCTATAAACTCCTTTTTAGGGTTCAATTGGGGAAAATTTGATTCAGAGCAAATTGGCTTTACATCAACCATCAACCATGATTTAAGCAAGAATTGGCAACTGAAAGGAATTTTTTCTTACCAAGGTTATAGCACTAATTTACTGTCAAGTTTAAGACCTAATGCCGGAATTACAGATCCTTTAAACCCAAACAACAATTTAGTTCGGGCGAATGGAGATTGGATTAGAGGTGTTCAAAAAACCGATACAGAACAAGATTACAGCTTGGTTGAAGTAGATTTAACCGGTACATTCAATACCGGAAAAATAAAACACACTTTACTGATTGGTGCCGATGCGGATCAAAGCAATACAACTACTTTGGCTTACAAAAACATCAATTACTACGACAAAATAAACATCTACAATCCGTATTTTGTAATTCAAAAGAATTCAATTTATGCTAATACTATTGTGCCATCAATGGATAAAAACACCAATGCATTAGCCAATGTAAAAAGAGCCGGGGTTTATATTCAAGACTTAATCGAATTACACGCTAAATTCAAAGTATTGGCCGGATTGCGTTACAGCTATTTGGAAAACACAAGCAGTACCTTTACTTTTAGCGCTACTCCTACGCCGAGTGTTCCAACAACTACTAACGATAATATCATTTCACCAAAATTAGGTTTGGTATTCCAACCAACCAAAACCAATTCAATATTCGCAAGCTATTCTGATTCCTTTGTATTGAATACCGGAACCGACATAAACTTGAATGCTTTACCACATTCCACCATCAATCAATATGAAGTTGGAATTAAAAATGAGTTTTTCAAAGGTCATTTGGTGGCCAATTTGACGACTTATTTAATCGACTACAGCAATTTGGCACAAACCGATTTCTCTAACGGAAATACGAACACCAACATCAAAGAATTAGCCGGTGCTTACCAAAGTAAAGGAGTAGAATTAGACATTACTGCGCACCACAAAGGTTTGAGAATGATTGCCGGTTACAGTTTTAATGAAACAAAATATACCAAAAGCAACATCTACAATCCGGGAACCTATTTAAGATTTTCTCCAAAACATACTGCTAACGCCAGTGCATTCTATACATTTGAAAATACTAAATTGAAAGGATTAGAATTAGGATTACAATCTACTTTTATCGGAGAACGTTTAGGCGGAAGATTAAGACCAAACAACGCTTCTACTGCGGCAGAATTGGCTAGAAAACCAATTCCGGTTGAAGGTTTTTTACAATTTGATGCTTCTATCGGTTATTCTATCAAAGAGTTTTCCATCAGAGCCAGATTATCCAACTTAGGAAATGTAGTGAGTTACTACGTTTACGATGACAACACCGTTACTCCTATTGCACCTAGAATGCTTACCACAACATTGTCTTATAAATTCTAAAAATAATGAAGCAAGCCACCATCAGAAATTTGCACCGCGACTTAGGGTATTTTTACATTGGATTGATCATTTCATTTGCCTTTTCGGGCATCATGATGAACCACAGAGAGAATTGGCATCCTGAAAAATACACGGTAGAAACCAAAGCCATCGAAGTAAAAATGCCAACTGAAGACAAAATCAGCGAGCCGTTTGCGGATTCATTAGGTAAAGCTTTAGGCATTGAGGACAAAATTCGCCGTCACAGTGTAAAGAAAGGAACTTTCAAAATTTCATTCGAAAAACACGATGTTGAAATCGATATGAAAACCGGAAAAGGCGAAATTGTTTCTTTTCACAAAACACCTATCATCAGTCATATGATGAAACTGCACAAAAACACTTCCAATTGGTGGATTTATTATTCCGACATCTTTGGAATATCATTGATAACGATAGCCATCACGGGAGCGATTATGATTCCTGCCGGTAAGTTTACCTTTAAACGCAGAGGTTGGAAACTGGCACTCGCCGGACTTATTTTCCCTTTATTGTTTTTATTCTTGTTGGGTTAACAAGTACAAACAAAAAGCCCCGATTAATCGGGGCTTTTTTATTAACGCCTGGCGCTGAAATACTTTCCGAAAGCATCACAGTTTGAGGTCAATTCGTTATAATAATTGGGATACTTTTCTTTTAACTCTTTATAGTATTTATTATTAGCCATAATGTAATTCTGGAACCGATTGTAATCACCTTTAAAACTATCGTTGTCGGCATGAATCAATCTATTGGCTTCACAACGGGCAATCATTCGCAAACACAAAGCTTTAAATTTATCCGTTTTAGCATTTTTTAGGGCTAACAAATAATAAGTCTTAGCCGAAAGACATTCGTAATATTCTCTTTCATCTTCCAGTGTAGTAGGATTTCCTCCACCAGTCCAATAGTAACGACGCATCATCCAGGCATTTCCAAAATGTGTCATGTTATAATAGCAATTGCCCACTAAAAAATAATAGTAATCTTTATTCTTCTCGTTGGGGTTTTCGGCTTTGTTGATATACTTAATCAATTGTCTGGTAACGGTATATTTATTGATGCGAACAGTATCTTTTATGGGAATAAACTCCGGAGTATACTTTACAACATAGAAAGGATTTTGGTCAAAAATTTTATCGCCAAAAAACCAACCGTTGTTATCGCGTTCCCAGTTAGTATATTTTTCATTCCAAAGTTTGGCATCTACTTTCTTAAAGCTTTGCATTGCTTTGGTCAGTTTGTTTTGTCTAATGTATTTGGTTCCCAACAAATCATACAAAAGAGGTAATTCCGTCTTTAACACATTGTATTTAAAAACCGAAAACTCATCTTCCTTGTCTCTGTTTTTATAAACGTTGTCAATCAAAGCTTCCATTTGTCCGGGCGTATACATTACGTTGATGTAATCGAAATAATTAGTATAGAAATCAGAATAATTGTCGGTTGCATTGGTAACCGTTTTCCAATAAACACTATTGTAATAGTCATGATTTTCATAATAATTCTCATACCCTTTGCCTAAGGTGGAATACAATAATGCCGCATCACTCGTGTTTCCTTTGTATTCCAATTCTCTTCCCAAAGCAAAGAGAAACTTTTGGTGATTTTTATTTCTTAAAATAACCGGTTTTACTTCGTTGAGCAATATGGCGCTTCCGTAGGCCTGATTGGCTGTTAAGGCCAATGCCTCAATAATTTCTAATTGATTGGTAACCAATTCAGATTGTTTGACTTTTTGCAATTCATTCAACAAAGCAATGCTGCTGTTGTAGTCTTTAGTGATGAATAACAAATAAGCTTTACAGGTTTTCCAAAGCATCGGATTTTCAACTGAATTCAAATCCAGACCATTGATAAAGCGCAATAATTCTCCGGCGTAATTTCTATCGGCAACAACTCTTTTTTGCACGGCGGCAAAGACAGAGACTTCTTCTTGCCAATAACTGTTGGTTTCTACCGATGGCTCAAAAAGCGAATAATAAGGCGTAAAAACCCAATCTTCTATTTTGTTCATTTCACGCAACAGCATAAAACTCAACCCATCAAACTTTGGTCGGTATTCATGTACTTTCTTGAAATATTCTAACGATTTATCGTGTTTTAAAATTCCGGCAAAAAGATAAACATTAGCTCTTTCATCGTTGGTTTTTGCGAAGGCCAATACTTGTTCTAAAGGAATATCACTATGATAATATTGCGAAATGACAAAACGTTTTTCAGGTGCATTGACAAAAACCTGTGAAGCATAAAAATTGGCCAAAGCTTTATCTTCTTCGGCAATGGTTCTGAAATACAAACCCCAATAAAACAAGATGTCTTTTGATGGTTTCTCTTTAAAAACAGTATCAAAAAGCATTCTTATTTTAACCAAATCTTGACTGTAAAATGCCAATCGGATAGCCAAAAAAGTATAGCGGAACTTTAGGGCTTCATTTTTAGTTTGTTTCGAAAGCAAAATGGCTTTTTCTAACAATTTCTTTCGAACCGGAGACGCTTGCACTTCATTGCGTTCCCAAGGATCTTCCATCCAGGAATTGAAAAACTCGCAGTTTTTGGCAAACTTCAAATAATTAATAGCCTCAAAATCTTTGTTTTGGTACAAATAAATCAGCATCGCATTTTGTGACCTCGAATGGATATCACCCAAAGTCATTCCGTTCATTACCTCTTGAACCGCTTGATAGGAAATTTTATTTTTGCAATATTTCACCCATAGCAATTCATTGGGTGTTTTATCAAAATCCCTATACGCCGCATTAGATTGGAATGAATTGGCGGAATAATAAAACTCTGAATAAGAATGGTATCCCATCAAATCGGGATTGAAAAAAGAAAACCGAAGTTCTTCACCATAAGGATAAAACCCACAAGCAAAAAGACTGTTACTTGCTAAAAGTGCTATAAAACCGAGAAAGTTCTTCATTGGTATAATTGCTTAATTGTTGTTCGTCTAAATGGAATAAAGAAACAGTAGTATGCTTGTCAAACTTGACATACTTCTTTAATAGATGAATGGCTTCCTCCACTTTTTGAGCGTTAATTTCTTCAAACTTAACTTTATCGCCAATCCGCAAATAAGTTTCATTGATAACAGTGTCTTTGGTTACCGAATACCAAAAAGGTTTTATCTCTTTCAACAACTTTTTGACGACTTTATTATCTGTATAGATTACATTGGAAAACTGCTCATTTTTATAGACTTGCATCCACGAATAAATGGGCAAAGCTATGTCTAAATGCTTTGGATAAACTTTATCTGTATCCAAATAACTTTCTAATTCATCAATATCCAATATCGAGTTTTTGGTGTGATTTTGCAAAGGATTCAATAAATTGTAACACATCAAAGTGGCTTTATCAACCGGTGGAACGCCCATTTTATCGGGATATTTATAAGGATACAAACGCAGTGTGCAACTAATTTCCTTTTGGGAAATGGCTTTTAGTTTTTTCAAAAAATAAAAATAGTTGTCTTTGGATTTCAACGTCCAATCACAATCCATTTGAAACTCAGTCAGTGCTTTAGCCTCTTTGAATTTTTCTTTATAAAATTTAGCAATCAAAAAATTAATGTTATCGGCCAAAGTATCCAAACTGGCTTGATTGGATTTTAAGAAAACCGCATTTTTTATATATACAGTCGGCACTATATTTATACTATCAAGGTTGTACAAATAAAGTTGCGTTTTAGAAATGGGAAAATTACCCATAGCATCACTATAATCGACTTCAAAAAACTTAACATACAGCTTGTTTACTTTCTGCTTTTCCCGAATAGAATCCTCTTTTTGTGACATATTCCAATTGTCACTCTTCCAATAGTAAAAAGCACGTTCCACATTGGCTATTTTGTGTTCCTCTTTACACGAAAAAAACAGGCAGGAAATCAAACCGAGAAGCAGCACTTTTTTCATAAAATTGATGTTTTGGGTATAACGTAAAATTCGTATTAAAATTATACAATTCCTCAAGATATTTTCAATAAAAAAAACCGCTCCTATTTGAACGGTTTCTAATGGATTATAATTTGATTTACATCGAATAATTCTTGAACATATAAATCCAAATCATCCTTGACAGCCGAATGTTGAAACAACTCAGCAACACGATTACGACTCCAATAATCGGGATAATTCTCAAATCGAAAGTTTCGTCAAAAAATTGACTGGCGATTAAATAGGTAACAATCCCTTGTCCAACGGTCAAACCGTAATTGACAAACATAGCGCCGAAGAAATAACCCGGTTCTTTTTCGAACTTGAAATTACAATGGCTACAGTGTTCATGCATTTTGGGAAACCCAAAACTAAAGAAAAAACTCTTATCGGCAAATACTTTCCCTTGGTGACAATTCGGACATTCGTTTCGGAAAATATGGTATAAACTACTTAGCATGATTTATTTTTATACAAAGGTAAAAGGTCTGGGTTAATCCATTGTTTAGTATCTTCGCTAATTATAGCACAATAAAGACATTTTGAAAAAAGAGCCTATTTACAATATTGACCATTTCAAAGCTGATTTTGGTAAAAAAGAGTTGTACATCAACACCTTTAAAAACCATTTGAAAATTCATCCTTTTATTGAAAAACCGCATCGGCACAACTTCTATCTGTTGGTTTTGTTTACCAATGGCAGCGGGACACACGAAATTGATTTTACCAAATACGACATCAAACCGGGAAGCTTGTTTGTGCTCCAACCGGGACAAATTCACCATTGGCAATTGTCAAATGATATTGAAGGCTATATTTTCTTTTATTCTCAGGAAGTTTACAATCTCTATTTTGGCAACAAAAAGATTGAAGATTATCCTTTTTACCAATCGGTGATGAACCAACCGGAAATCGTATTTGAAATGGGTGAATTAGCCACTATTCTACCCTATTTCGATTTAATGATCACCGAAAGCCAAACCAACCATCAAAGAAAAGAAGAAAAGCTATTAAACTTACTCGATTGTATTCACATAGAGATTTCCCAAAAATACCTTTCGACAACAAATCATAAATCACATTCTTATAATTACAAAATCCATCAGTTAGAACAACTTTTGGAACAATACTATAAAACCGAAAAATCGCCTTCGTTTTATGCCGAAAAAATGAACATCACACTCAAACATTTAAACCGAATCTGCAAAGACATTTTGAACCAAACCGTGACCGAATTAATTACCAATCGGGTTATTTTGGAAGCCAAAAGACTTTTAACCAATGCTTCAAAAACCGTAAACCAAGTTGCTGACACATTGGGATTTGAAAACTATTCTTATTTCACTCGCTTATTCAAAAAACAAACGGGAATGACACCGAGTGAATTCCGAAAAAACCTAAACTAAAAAACCCGCTCATCTCTAAGCGGGTTTCTAATTATCTAATAATCTAACAATCTAATTATCTAATTCTTCTCCGGTATACTACTCAAAATCTCCACAAAAAACTTCCAAAACTTCTGAGAAGATGTAATCGAAGCTCTTTCGTCCGGACTGTGCGCACCGTGAATCGTTGGTCCAAAAGAAATCATATCCATTCCCGGATAATTCGTTCCTAAAATACCACATTCTAATCCGGCGTGACAGGCCACTACGTTAGGTTTGGCGCCATTTTGTTTTTCGTAAATATTGACCAAAACGTCTAATATTTCAGAATTCACATTCGGTGTCCAACCCGGATAGCTTCCGCCAAATTCCACTTCGCAACCAAACAATTCATAAGCCGAACGCAAACCATTGGCTAAATCCATTTTAGAGGTTTCTACTGAAGAACGGGTTAAATTCTGAATCGAAATCTGGCCGTCTTTTACAATTACACGAGCAATGTTATTGGAAGTTTCCACCAAATCTTCCATATCGGCAGACATTCGGTAAACGCCATTGTGTGCGGCATAAATCGAACGCAACAAACCTTCTTGAACGCCTAAATCCATCACTTTAGAAGGCAAATCGCTTTTTACGATTTCAATCTCCAGCTTCGGTTCCATCGTTTTGTATTCGGTTTTGATATCATTGATGATTTCTTGCATGTCGAAAACAAACGCTTCGTCGTACATACCGGCTACAATTACTTTGGCAACACTTTCACGCGGAATCGCATTGCGCAAACTTCCACCGCTGATTTCGGCAATTTGCAACCCAAAATTCTCAAATCCGTCAAATAACAAACGGTTCATGATTTTATTGGCATTCCCTAAACCTTTGTGGATATCCATTCCGGAGTGTCCGCCATTCAAACCTTTAACGGTAATGGTGTAACCCACAGAACCTTCGGGTGTTTCTTCTTCATTATAACTTCTGGTAGCCGTTACATCAATGCCTCCGGCACAACCGATATCAATTTCGTCATCTTCTTCAGTATCTAAATTCAGAAGGATTTCACCTTTTAAAATACCGCCTTTTAAGTTCAAAGCGCCGGTCATTCCGGTTTCTTCATCAATCGTAAAAAGTGCATCAATCGCCGGATGCGGAATGTCTTTGCTTTCTAAAACCGCCATAATAGCGGCAACACCTAAGCCGTTGTCAGCGCCTAGAGTCGTTCCTTTGGCACGAACCCAGTCACCATCAACATACATCTCGATGCCTTGGGTTAGAAAATCAAAATCGGTGTCATTATTTTTTTGGTGCACCATATCCAAATGTCCTTGTAGAACAATGGTTTTACGGTTTTCCATGCCCGGAGTGGCTGGTTTGCGGATGATTACATTTCGGATGTCGTCTTCAAAAGTTTCCAATCCCAAACTGTTTCCGAAGCTTTTCATGAATTCAATTACACGTTCCTCTTTTTTAGACGGACGAGGTACCGCATTTAAATCGGCAAACTTGTTCCAAAGTACTTTGGAACAAGTTTG
>NZ_DLGY01000029.1:0-4601 GCF_002482945.1 Flavobacterium sp. UBA7682 | reverse complement strand
CAAACGGTTCAAACCACGAACGTGCGCACCATAAGAACCGGCTTCGCGACGGAAACACGGTGTATAACCTGTGCACAAAACCGGCAATTCACTTTCCTGCAAAATCACATCGCGGAACAAATTCGTTACCGGAACTTCAGCAGTTGGAATTAAGTACAAATCGTCAATGCCAACGTGGTACATTTGTCCTTCTTTGTCCGGCAATTGTCCGGTTCCGTAACCTGAAGCTTCGTTGACCAAATGCGGTACTTGAAACTCTTGGTAACCGGCTTCGGTATTTTTATCAAGGAAATAGGAAATCAAAGCGCGTTGCAATTTAGCACCTTTTCCTTTGTAGACAGGAAATCCGGCGCCGGTGATTTTTACACCCAATTCGAAATCGATGATGTCATATTTTTTAACCAATTCCCAGTGAGGTTGCGCACCTTCATGTAAAACAGGAATATCGCCTTCTTGAAAAACGTTTAGGTTTTCTTCCGGTGTTTTGCCTTCCGGAACGATATCGGCAGGAAGATTTGGTAATAAATACATTTTTTGCGTCAATTCGGTAGCGAAGGCATCTAATTTCTCAGACAATTCTTTACTGCTTTCTTTGAGTTGACTCGTTTTTTGTTTTAGGATTTCGGCTTTGGCTTTTTCTCCGTTTTTCATCATTTCACCAATAGCAGAAGATAATTTATTGGCTTCTGCCAAAGTATTGTCAAGAGCCACTTGTGTGCTTCTTCTGTTTTCGTCTAATAGGATTACTTCTGTTACAATGGCTTTAGCATCCATGTGCTTTTTGGCCAAAGCGGTAATCACTTTCTCTTTATTTTCTCTGATGTAACTAATTTGTAACATGTCATTTTCTTTATTGCGCTCGCAAATTTAATGAAATGTTTGATAAATCCTTTCTGATGCTGAAAAACTTGCCTTTTGTAACCAAATTATAATCAAAGTGATAGGTTTAATTTATCATTTCTTTGACAGTTGTCTACCTTAATAATTGCTATATTCGCAAAAAAATCAATTGCCTACTATGAAAAAGTGCTACTTTTTAGTATTTTATCTTACAATATCTTTTGTTTTTGCCCAAGAAGGTATTTTAGAGACTAACAGAATTGCCGAATCGGAAATGAAATCTGCTTCACAGCTCATGAATTTTCAGGTCAATCCCAATACCGCAAACTACGATGTTACTTACAGCAAGCTTGAATTTACAGTAAATCCTGCTGTTTACTTTATAACCGGAAAAGTAACCACGACTTTCAAGGCGTTGAGCGATATGACAATGGTTACTTTTGATTTAACAGACCAATTGACGGTTAGTTCCGTAAAACAAGGCGCTACCGATTTGCCTTTTGAGCAAAACACCGACGATGAGTTGGTAATTACTTTGCCAAGCGCTTTAATTACTGGGAATTTTGCTACTGTAGAAATCAATTATTCCGGTGCTCCAGCTAGTGGTGAGCAAGCTTTTACGAGAAGTACTCATAATGGCGCTTCGATTATTTGGACATTGTCGGAGCCATTTGGAGCGAGAGATTGGTGGCCTTGTAAACAAGATTTGAATGATAAGATTGACAGCATTGATGTGTATATCACGGCACCATCGCAATATGTTAGTGTGGCTAATGGTGTTGAACCGGAAGCACCGGTAACCAATGGTGCAAATAAAACCACTCATTTTCACCACAGCTATCCTATACCGGCTTATTTAGTAGCAATAGCGGTCACTAATTACCAAGTTTATACACAAACCGCCGGAATAGAACCGAATACTTTTCCGATTGTAAATTATATTTATCCTGAGAGTTATGCTGCAGCGGTTGTTTCTTTAGCCCAAACGCCTGTGATTATGGATTTGTTTGAAAATTTGTTTGAAACCTATCCTTTTAGTGCCGAAAAATATGGTCATGCCCAATGTGGTTTTGGGGGCGGAATGGAACATACGACAGTTTCCTTTATGGGAAATTTCAGTCGGGGTTTGATTGCTCACGAATTGGCACACCAATGGTTTGGCGACAAAATTACTTGTGGTACTTGGAAAGACATTTGGTTGAATGAAGGATTTGCAACTTATTTATCGGCGCTCACCATTGAGAATTTAGACGGATTGGATGCTTTTATCATACAAAAATCGGGGATGATTGATTTTATTACTTCGAGTCCGGCCGGAAATGTGTATTTAACTGATGTGCAAGCAACTAATGTCAGCAGAATTTTTAGTAGCCGATTGAGTTACAACAAAGGCGCGATGGTTTTAGAAATGTTGCGTTTTAAAATGGGGGATACCGCTTTTTTTCAAGCGATAAGAAATTATTTAGCCGATCCTAATTTGGCTTATAAATACGCAGTAACTACAGATTTAAAAGCGCATTTGGAAACAGTTTACGGACAAGATTTAACCGAGTTCTTTGAGGATTGGATTTACAATCAAGGATATCCAATTTATACCATTACGGCTCAAAATTGGGGCGAAGGTCAAGCCAAATTTGTAATCAACCAAACACAATCAGATCCTTCGGTGACTTATTTTGAAATGCCGGTTCCGGTTAGAGTGTATGGTGCTTTGGGAGAACAAGCCGATTTGGTTTTGAACAACACTTTTGATGGTGAAGAGATTATTGCTAATGTTCCTTTTGCCATAACCGGTGTTGAATTTGATCCTGAAAAACATATTATTTCTAAAAACAATACTGCCTCACTTGGGAATGAGGTTTTTGACCTAGCCAATGCTATAGTGCTGTATCCGAATCCGAGTGCTGAGGTTTTGCACATTCAAATGCCAACTTCACTTGTTTTGGAAAAAGCGGTTATTTACAACAGTCTTGGGCAAAAAGTATCGGAAAGTAATACTTTGGATTTCTTTGTGAGCAACTTGTCTTCGGGTGTTCATTACCTGCAAATTCAGACAATGGAAGGGACTTATCATAAAAAATTCATAAAAAAATAATCTAAAACAAATATTATATGCACGAGTAAGGTGAAAACCTTACTTTTGTGCGTTTAAAAGAAACTGACAAATAAGAAATGGAAATTGCAATCAAACTATCTCAATTTTTACTGAGTTTATCAATATTAATTATACTTCACGAATTAGGGCATTTTATTCCGGCCAAATTATTTAAAACTAGGGTAGAGAAGTTCTACTTGTTTTTTGACATCAAATATTCTTTGCTGAAAAAGAAAATCGGCGAAACTGAATACGGTATCGGTTGGTTGCCTTTGGGCGGTTATGTGAAAATCTCCGGAATGGTAGATGAAAGCATGGACACGGAGCAATTGGCACAAGAACCACAACCTTGGGAGTTCCGTTCTAAACCAGCTTGGCAACGTTTGATTATTATGTTGGGCGGTGTAACGGTAAATTTCATTTTGGCTTTTATTATTTACATTGGAATGACTTTTTTCTATGGTGAAAAGTACATCAACAACAGTGAAGTGAAAGATGGTGTTTGGGTTCAAAACACGGAGCTTGAAAAGGTAGGGATTAAAACAGGAGATAAAATTGTCGCGATTGACGGTAAGGAAATTGTAAAATTTGAGCCTTCTGTTAATTTGGATGTTTTGATGGCTAAAACGGTTTTGGTTAACCGTAACGGAGAAGAGAAGACTATTGCTATACCACAAAACTTTATCGGAAAATTTATTGACAAAGACAAAAAAGAATTGATTGCTTTGAGAATGCCTTTTGTGGTTGGCGGATTTGCTGATGACTCTAAGAATAAAGAACAACTAAAAGTTAAAGATGTTTTTGTTTCAGTTAATGGTCAATCATTAAAATACTATGATCAAGCCGCTTCGGTTCTTTCTTCCTATAAAGGGAAAGAGGTTACTGCTGTCGTTTTGCGTGATGGTAAAGAAACGCCTGTGAAGCTTATTGTAAACCAAGAAGGGAAAATGGGTGTTGGACCGGCACAAGTGACTGAAAGCAGTCTGGAGAAATTAGGTTATTACAAATTCAGCACGGAGCAGTTTGGGTTTTTTGAATCCATTCCGGTTGGAATTGACAAAGGATTTGCGCAATTGGGCAACTACTGGAAACAATTGAAACTTATTTTTAATCCTAGTACAGGAGCTTACAAAGGCGTAGGCGGATTTGCGGCTATTTATAATATATTCCCTGATTATTGGAGTTGGGAAGCTTTTTGGAGTATCACGGCTTTATTGTCAATTATGTTAGGGGTAATGAATTTATTGCCAATTCCTGCCTTAGATGGAGGTCATGTGATGTTCTTGTTGTATGAAATGATCTCAGGCAGAAAGCCAAGCGATAAGTTCTTAGAAAGAGCCCAAATGGTTGGTTTTGTATTACTTATTTCCCTGTTATTGTTTGCTAACGGAAACGATATTTACAAGGCAATCATAGGCAAGTAATATTTTTTGAAATTTTATTCGTTTTTATTTGCAAAAAATAAAATTCGTTCTATCTTTGCAACCGCTTAAAAGGATATAAATATCCTCTATAGCTAAAGAAAAAGAGCTTCTGACTGTTAATCAGAGTCCTGATAGTTATCGGGATTGGTTCGAAAAGTGTTTTTTGAAATAATAGAATTTACAATATACAGTTTCCTCCTTAGCTCAGTTGGTTAGAGCATCTGACTGTTAATCAGAGGGTC
>NZ_DLGY01000017.1:0-12157 GCF_002482945.1 Flavobacterium sp. UBA7682 | reverse complement strand
AGTAAATACCTCAATCTCATCACCCGTTGAATTGTAATCACACAATTCATAATCCTCAATAACAGGATTAGGCATTGGAATCGGATTGACAATTAAATTAAATGTAGTAGTGCTATAACAAGCAGGAGAACCAACAAAATAAGCTCTAACATAGATTGTTTGAATTCCTAAACCTGTTGTTAGGTTGCAATAATTTACATTCAGAGGAATTGCTGACCCACTAGTGTCAGTTTCATAAAAATCTACAACTATATTGGGATTACCTCCGTTAACTTCATTGATTTTTGTCCCTAAATCAAACAAACAGGATATCGTATCATTATTGTCATCACAAACTACATAATCAGTCGGTTGACTGATAACCGGTGGTGTCGCAACAGTAACCACGGCAGATCCGCTTTGTAGTTGAGAACAACTCGTAGAACTGTCATCTACCACACTAATTAAATCATAAGTAAATGATCCTGCAACATCTGTTGGAACATCAATAATAAAACTATTTCCACCGGTAGTAGAATTAGATATTGGAGCTCCGTTATTAAGAGTATAAGTAAATGTATAAGGCTGTGTACCATTTGCACCTGTAATAATCACTTGTGGATAAGGAGCATTTAAACAACTAGCTACACTTCCGGTAATTACAGCTGTTGGCAATGGATTAACAGTAATAGTAGCTGTTCCGTCTTGATTTTGTGAACAAGTCGGCGTCCCTGATCCTGATACATTAATAAGAGAATAAACAAAAGTACCGGCTGTTGCAGTAGGAGCATTAAACGAAAAACTATTCCCTGCTAAAGTAGTAACTGTAGGCTGAACAACATTATTTATGGAATAAGTAAAAGTATAAGGTGCTGTACCACTAGCTCCGGTCAAAGATATTTGAGGACTTACTGCATTTTGACAAACTGCAGTAGTTCCTGAAATGCTAGCTGTTGGCAAAGGTAAAACAGTTACAACTGCTGTACCTGTAATATTTCTGGAACAGTTAGTTACCGGATTCAAAACACTTACCAAAGTATAAGTAGAATTGGCCGTAAGATTAGGTGTTGTTATAGTATTTGTCCCGGTTCCATCTAAAGTAATTATTTCATTTGGATTACCATTAACATTATAAGTAACTTGAGCGTTAGGAGTTCCGTTAAAAGTAATAACCGTATTATTTCCTGAACAAATAGAAGTCGTTCCTGATATAGTAACTGTAGGTAAAGGATTTACTATCAATTGGAAAAAAGTGGTTCCGAAAGTGGTTGGATTTGCATTTTCTTCCAGTCTCACATAAATGGTTTGACCGTTAGTTCCAACAACACTTGTAATCGCTCCAACATCATTATCTGCATTAGCCTGAGTCAGGTGATAAGTCACCGTGTGGTTTGCAGCTGAATACTGAGTTCCCAAAACTATAGGAGTTTGAGGAATAAAATTGAAATTAGCTGTTCCACTTCCCAAACTGCTCTCACATAACGTTAAATTCGGAGGTACATTAGGTTCAAGTGAACACGTAATATTACAAATGGTAAATGAAAAAACAGATACACATCCACTAGACGTTGGACCGTTATCGGTTAAAGAAAGATATATTGTACTACAAGCACCTGCACCACCAGTAGGACCCGGATAAGCTGAAGGATTACCTATCGGACTAATAATATCTTGTGCATTGGCTGCAGAAGTATGGAATGACGCTTCAAAATCACTCGAATTGAGACCCGTACCATTAAATATATTAGCAATCGCTTCATTTAAATTGTATACAGGATTAGGCGTACATTCTTCAAGATTGACAGGAAGATTAATTGGAGGCGGTGCATAAAAAGAAACGGTAGCACTAGCCGTAGCATTAGCAACACAACCGGGTTTATTTACCACAACAGTATAAGTTCCCGCTTGGGAAACCGTTATCGATTGAGCTGTTGAAGCTATCGGGCCACTTGGACCTGACCATGCATATGAAGTAGCGCTATCGATAGTAGCGGTCAAAATTGCTTGTCCTCCAACACATATTACTTGGTCGTCTAATGATAACGGACAGACAATATTACAATCGGTTGCTCCTGCGCCACCTGTTCCTGCATTGGTTTGAGTTAATGATATTTGTCCGGCCTGATCGGCAAAGTTGGTCAATAATACCATATAGACTTCACCAACCTGTGCATTAGGTATCGTAAAATTCTCAGTTGCAGCAGTCGAATAACTACATCCAACCTGATTAGCGGCTGATAAATCGGTTCCTGCACACGTTGGACCAGCAAAAGGTCCCCAAGCAATAAAATCAACATCAATTCCGCCCCCACCATTACTGTTTTGAGAAATAGTAAAATTTAAAGTACCGGCAACACTGATTTGTAAAAAAAACCAAGCCGGATTGGGAGTGGTGCTTAAACAAGACACTGCTCCTGTACTAGGAACTCCAGTCGTATTTGGAAAAGTCAATGCTGATCCTCCTGCACAAAAAGGCTGTGCACCGGGACAAGTTGACCCTTGAGAAAATACAGAATGTATTGAAAATAGGCTAATTATTAATAAATAGAAGTAAATTTTTTTCATTACTGACAATATTTTTTTGAGGAGCGAAATTTACATATTTTTAAGAAATATTTATGTTAAATATGAAATATTTTCAAATATTAACACTATTCAGTACAGATTAATTATAATTATTTATCTTTGTGGCTTCAATTTTTAACCCAAATTAATGGCGAATTTAATGACAAAAAGTGAAATGATAAACGATGAATTAGGAGAAAACCACATTGCTACCAGCGCTCAAAATCCTGTAAGAAATGACGCTTTTGATTTAAGTGATGATAAAAAAATAGAATTAATAAAAAAAGATGTTGAAAACATCCTTCAAACATTGGGAATGGATTTGACAGATGACAGCATAAAAGGAACCCCAAATCGTGTGGCCAAAATGTTTGTCAAAGAGATTTTTGGAGGATTGAATCCTAACAAAAAACCAAGCTCATCGACTTTCAAAAACAATTACAAGTATGGTGAAATGTTAGTAGAAAAAAACATTACTGTTTATTCTACTTGCGAACACCACTTGCTTCCTATTGTTGGTCGCGCTCACGTGGCTTACATCTCTAACGGAACTGTGGTTGGCCTTTCTAAAATGAATCGTATTGTGGATTATTTTGCCAAAAGACCTCAAGTACAAGAACGTTTAACCATGCAAATTGTGCAAGAATTACAAAGAGTTTTAAACACCGAAGATGTTGCCTGTGTTATCGACGCCAAACATTTGTGTGTGAACTCAAGAGGAATTCGCGATATTGAAAGTAGCACCGTAACTTCCGAATTTGGTGGTAAATTCAGCGAAGAATTAACCAAACGTGAATTCTTAGATTATATTAGATTAGAAACTAGTTTTTAATAGCCCTGATTGCAGCGACATCCTTTTTCTTTTTAGATTGGCCGAAGTGCTAACGTAGGCATATCCTAAAAAGAAAAAGATATAGCGGAAAGCAGGAAATAGCTCCAAAAAAAATGCAACTATATAAAAATCATACTCTTAAAATATACAATTCCCTTTCGGGAGACAAAGAACTTTTCAAACCTGTGCATGAAGGTAATGTTGGGATGTATGTTTGTGGACCAACGGTTTACAGCAATGTCCATTTAGGCAACGTGCGCACGTTTATGTCGTTTGACATGATTTTCAGATACTTATTGCATTTGGGCTACAAAGTGCGTTATGTGCGCAACATTACCGATGTTGGCCATATCGTAGACGATGTTGATGATGGTGAAGATAAAATTGCCAAAAAAGCCAGAGTAGAACAATTAGAACCTATGGAAATCGTGCAACGTTACACGGTTGATTTTCATGAGGTGCTAAACCAATTCAACTTTTTACCGCCAAGTATTGAACCAACAGCAACCGGACATATCATTGAGCAAATTGAAATCGTAAGACAAATTATTGAAAAAGGATTTGCTTATGAAACCAACGGTTCGGTATATTTCGACGTAGTAAAGTTTAATGAAACCAATCACTACGGAAAATTAAGCGGTCGCAACATTGACGAAATGTTAGCCAATACTCGTGATACCGACGGACAAAGCGATAAAAAGAATCCTCAAGATTTTGCATTGTGGAAAAAAGCTGAACCGGAACACATTATGCGTTGGCCTTCTCCTTGGGGCATTGGTTTCCCGGGTTGGCATTTGGAATGTACTGCGATGAGCACGAAATATTTAGGAGAAACGTTTGACATACACGGTGGCGGAATGGATTTAAAGTTCCCGCACCACGAATGTGAAATTGCCCAAAACGAAGCTTGCACCGGTCACAGTCCGGTGAATTATTGGATGCATGCCAATATGCTGACACTGAACGGCAAAAAAATGTCGAAATCAACCGGAAATAACATTTTACCGGATGAAATTTACAATGGCGGAAGTCCGTTTTTGAGCAAAGCTTTCTCTGCTAATGTAGCTCGTTTCTTTATGATGCAAGCGCATTACAGAAGTATTTTAGATTTTACCAATGAAGGGATTTTGGCTTCTGAAAAAGGCTTTAACCGTTTGTTAGAAGGTTTGGACATTCTGAAAGAATTGCAACCAAGTGCTTCGTCTACTCTTGATATCGCAGTGTGGAAACAGAATTGCTATGACGCAATGAATGATGATTTCAACACACCAATTTTAATTGCCCACTTATTTGAAGGAATCAAATTTGTCAACTTAGTTAATGACGGAAAAGAAACCCTGACTGCTGAAGATTTGAAAACACTTTCAGAAACCTTGAATACTTTTGTTTTTGATATTTTAGGGATTAGAAATGAAAAGCTAGTCGCCAACAATTCAGATAAATTAGATGGTGTTGTAGAAATGTTGATTACGATGCGTTTGGAAGCTCGTGCCAATAAAAACTTTGCGCTTTCGGACCAAATTCGCGACCAATTGTTAGCCTTAGGCATTCAATTAAAAGACGGAAAAGAAGGAACCACTTTTAGCATTCAATAAATGTGGAAGAAAATTGTAATAGCGCCACTCCTATTGCTTATCTATTTTTATAAGATTGTGATTTCGCCTTTGCTACCATCAAGTTGTAGGTTTCAACCAACTTGCTCAAGTTATTTTATGGAAGCTTTGAAAATTCATGGTCCTTTTTATGGCACTTATCTTGGTGTAAAAAGAATTTTGAGTTGCCATCCTTGGGGGAAAAACGGTTACGATCCGGTTCCTGAGAAAAAATGTTCTCACTAAAGAAAAGGTTAATTTTTTTTCAGTTCCAAACAATTCACTATTTTTACCATAATAACTTAACCCCATAATTTACTAATTTATGATTTGGAATCCATCAGAAGGTATAGAACTTGGTTTCTTTACTGTTCGGTATTACAGCTTAATGTTTGTAATTGCCTTTGGTTTAGGATGGTATATAATGAAAAAAATATACGACCGGGAAAACGAACCTATAGAAAAACTCGATACTTTATTTATTTGGACTGTTGTGGCTACTTTGTTGGGCGCACGTTTAGGACATGTTTTCTTTTACCAATGGGATTATTTCAAAGACCATTTAATGGAAATCCTTTTACCATTTAGATTCGAGCCTCAATTTGAATTTACCGGTTTCCAAGGTTTAGCCAGTCACGGTGCCGCTGTTGGAATCATCATAACGATGTATTTCTACAGTAAGAAAATCATAAAAAGACCAATCCTTTGGGTGCTTGATCGGGTAGTAATTCCGGTTTCTTGCGGGGCTATTTTTGTTAGAATCGGGAACTTCTTCAACTCAGAAATTTATGGTCATACCACTTCTGCCAATAACTTTTTTGGTGTAAAATTCATTCGAGAAGAAGAGTTTTGGGAAAGCCATAATTTAAAATACATTACCGGGGCTACCAATAACAATGAAGGTTATAACCTAATTCAACACGACCCAAAATTCACAGAAGTTTTGAGCCAAATTCCATACAGACATCCGGCGCAACTCTATGAAGCAGGATTGTACATCATAGTTTTCTTAGTGCTTTACTTTTTATACTGGAAAACCAAAGCCGCTGAAAAACAAGGATTAATCTTTGGCTATTTCTTAATCTTACTTTGGACTGTTCGATTCATTGTAGAATACGTAAAAGTAAGCCAAGGTGGCATCGAAGAAAGTTTAAAACTATTCACCACCGGACAATGGCTAAGTATACCATTTATCCTAGTTGGAGTTTATTATTTATTTATGGCAGAAAAACCCATTGAAGATGATATAAACAAATAAAAAAATCCCTCGAAATGAGGGATTTTTTATTTACTCCATATATTTGGTCTAATTGACTCTAGTCTTCTTCGTTAACTTCCGTATGCGACTTAGCATAATTACGCCATTTCTCAATACAGTCTTTCATATCATCGGGAAGTTCGGTGTCAAAACGCATAAACTCTTTTGTAGTTGGATGTTCAAAACCAAGAGTTTTAGCATGTAATGCTTGTCTTGGCAAAGTTTTAAAACAGTTGTCGATAAACTGTTTGTATTTGGTAAAAGTCGTTCCTTTCAAAATCAAATCACCGCCATAACGCGCATCGTTGAATAAAGTGTGACCAATGTATTTCATGTGAACACGTATTTGATGCGTTCTTCCGGTTTCCAATTTACAAGAAACCAAAGTGACATAACCAAAACGCTCCAAAACTTTATAATGGGTAACCGCATGCTTTCCAACATCACCTTCAGGGAAAACAGCCATTTGCATTCGGTCTTTGACATGTCGAGCAATATTACCTTCTATCGTGCCTTCGTCTTCTTTGACATTGCCCCAAACCAACGCAATATATTCGCGTTCCGAAGATTTGTCTTCAAATTGTTTGGCCAAATGTGTCATCGCGGCTTCGGTTTTAGCCACTACTAAAAGTCCGGTAGTATTTTTATCGATGCGATGCACCAAACCGGGCCTTTCGCTGGAGTTCATTGGCAAATTATCAAAATGAAATGCCAAAGCATTGACCAAAGTTCCGGTGTAATTGCCGTGTCCGGGATGAACTACCAAACCAACAGGTTTATTGATGACCAACAAAGCGTCGTCTTCATAAACAATATCCAACGGGATGTTTTCGGGAATAATATGATTTTCAAATGGCGGATGTTCCAACATCACGCGAACCACATCAAAAGGTTTTACGCGGTAATTGGATTTTACCGGAACATCATTCACCCAAATATTGCCTTTCTCAGCCGCTATTTGGATTTTATTGCGCGTAGCATTTTCTATCAATTGCATCAAGAATTTATCGACACGCAATAGCGATTGTCCCTTTGCAGAAACAAATCTATGGTGTTCGAACAATTCGTCTTCTAAATCAGTAACGTCGTTTGAATTATTCATCTAAAGGCATTATTTCTGTGGAATCAACTGCGGTAGAATCAACAACAGTATCAACAAAACCAACTTTTCCATCACCTAAAACCAAATCGATTTTAGAGGATTTCAGTACTTTATCTCCGGCCTTAAGTTTCTTGCCATTCATTCTTACTTCCAATACCATATCTTTTCCCAAATAAGGTTTATAGGTAATCGTTCCTTCTTTTAAACCAACCGCTTCCAAAGTCGGTACCGCTTGACGATAGGTTTTCTCAATCAAATCAGGTACAGAAACCATGGTATAAGTGGAAGCATTAATTTTGATGTAAATCTTTCTGCCTTCTTTTACCTTTGCTCCTGCTTTAGGTTCTTGTTCAACAATAGTCAGCTTTGGAAACTCCGGTCTGAAATCAACCGTGTCCAAAATAATATAGTCTAAATCTAAGGCATCCAATTTCTCTTCAGCTTGCTCCGCTGACAGTTTACTCAAATCCGGCACCGTAATTTCTTGTCCGTGATTGGTCGTGTAAGTAATCCAATGAAAAAAGAGATAAGCGATAATCGCAAAAATGGCCATGGCGGCAAGCATTTGGGCAAAGAAAACCCGACTGGTTAAATATTTGCGTAAACTCATAGAGAAATTTTATTTGAGCAAAGATATAAAAAAGATACGCTTCGCTCCTAGATAATTAGATACGCCCTTTGGCCTCTTAGAAACGCTTAGCTGTTAGATAGTTAGAAATGAAATAATTTAAAAATCCAACAATCTAAAGGCAAAGCCGTGTCTAACAATCTAAAAATCTAAAGGCAAAGCCATATCTATGAAAAAAAATGATAATTTTGTTATAACTAAAACACCAACCTAACTCTAACTACTAATGAAAAAAGTAGCCATCATCATGGGCGGATATTCGAGCGAATATCAAATATCACTTAAAAGCGGCAATGTGGTTTATCAATTTTTAGACCAAACAAAATATAAAGGCTATCGCATTCATATTTTCAAAGAAAAATGGGTTTATGCAGATGAAAATGACAATGAATTTCCTATTGACAGAAATGACTTTTCCACTATGGTAAATGGCGAAAAAATCAACTTCGATGTAGTATTCAATGCCATTCACGGAACTCCGGGCGAAGATGGCTTAATGCAGGCTTACTTCGAATTGTTAGGCATTCCGCAAAGTTCTTGTGATTATTATCAAGCCGCCTTGACTTTTAACAAGCGTGATTTATTGTCGGTTTTAAAACCGTATGGCATCAAAACTGCGACTTCTTGTTACCTCAATCTGGGCGATGAAATTAATGTTGAAGCTATTCTGAAAACCGTTGGCTTGCCTTGTTTTGTAAAGCCCAACAAATCAGGTTCGAGTTTCGGAATTTCCAAAGTTAAGTCGGAAGCCGAATTTTTACCGGCGATTGAAAACGCCTATAAAGAAGACAACGAAATCATCATTGAAAGCTTCTTGGACGGCACCGAAGTATCTGTTGGTGTCATCAATTATAAAGGGAAAGTGACCGTTTTACCAATAACCGAAATCGTTTCAGAGAATGATTTCTTTGATTATGAAGCCAAATATTTAGGCAAATCTCAGGAAATCACTCCGGCGCGTATTTCAGATGAAATGACTGCAAAGGTTTCGGCTGTTGCCAAAAAAGCCTACGAGGTTTTAAAAATGAGCGGCTTTTCAAGAAGTGAATTCATCATCGTCAACGGCGAACCACATATGCTGGAAATGAACACCATTCCGGGATTAACAACCGAAAGTTTGATTCCGCAACAAGCCAAAGAAGCGGGCATTTCATTGACCGATTTATTTACTAACGCTTTGGAATTGGCTTTAAACAAATAAATTATGATCAACAGTAAATCAGACGTTCAGCCGAAAAAAAAGAAAAGCAAAAGCGGCCTTATCATTACGCTAAGTATTTTAGGCGTAATGGCAATTGCGATGACATTTGGTGCGCTTTATTACAATTATAGAAAAGATAAAGAAAAAACGTATATTAGTAATCCAAAAGTAGGCGATGTTTATGAAATAGAAATGCGCTCCGGTAATTTCAGTACCGCTAAAGTGCTACAGGTTACCCAAGACAGCGTTTATACGACAGAGAATAATTTGGAAACCGACCAACTAAAAGGGATCAGTGAAATTGACATCGATCGGAATTATGGTATTTTGAAAAATGCCCACAGCCGAAAAGAGATTGAACGATTATTTATGCAAGATACTATTTTTGCTATTAACAGAAACTAATGAAAAAAGCAGTTTTCCCAGGTTCATTTGACCCTATCACTTTAGGTCATTATGATATTATCAAAAGAGGTGTTTCTCTTTTCGATGAAGTGGTTGTAGCCATTGGTATCAATGCCGAAAAAAAATACATGTTCTCTTTAGAAGAGCGCAAAAAGTTTATCGAAGAAGCTTTTAAAGACAATCCTAAAGTTTCCGTGATTACTTATGAAGGCTTAACCATTGATTTATGCCGAAAATTGGACGCTCAATTTATCCTACGCGGTTTAAGAAATCCGGCCGATTTTGAATTCGAAAAAGCCATTGCACACACCAATAGAAAATTGTCCAAAATAGAAACGGTATTTCTTTTAACGGCTTCTAACACTTCCTACATTTCCTCAAGCATCGTTCGGGATGTGATTAGAAATGGTGGTGATTATACGGTTTTGGTACCGGAAAGTGTTGTTGTGAAAAAGTAAAACACAGATTACACAAATTAGCACACCCGAGCAAAGCGAATAGACGAAGTAAATTAATCTGTGGAAATCCGTAAAATCTGTGTTATCTGTGTCCAATTTATTTAGCTGGCTTTGAAAAAATGACCGCAGATTCGCAGTAGTTACAAACGGCTGTTAGAGGTAGTTTTTTCTTTTTGACAATTTGATTTTGTTAAAATAGGAAAAAAACGGGATTCTTATATCGCCTCTTCCAAGGTTTGTCAAGTTTCCATAAGCTTTATTTCCTTCAAAGATTATTATTAGTTCCTTAGCTTGTGAAAAATCCCAACTCCAATCTTTTTTCATAATGACCAGATTAACTTCGTCATGAACAATCTCATATTTACATTGGGTTTTTATCCCGTTTAAATATTCACTTCTGTTTTGAGATTCTATTTCCCCAATATATGTTAATTCGTCAATATATTTTAATCCTATTAGATTCCAGATAAATGGTATACCAATAACAATTGAAAAAATGATTTCTTTGTAATTTAAAGAGAAATTTTTGGTAATTATGACATAGAAAAGTAGAACTGGTATACATAACACTAAAAAATAATAGAAAAACATATCTAAGAGAGATTTTCTATAAATCAGCTTTTTAAACGAGATTGATTTTTCAATGTCTATTTTCATGCGAGTGTGTTTAAAAATTACCGCTAACTAACCAATAAGTATGATAAAAAATCACAGTCATAAAACCTGATTGTCGGTATCTCTTTCAAATCTACCCATTTTCCCACAATAAACAATTCCATCCAAAAAAATATTGCTGACAAAAAACTGTGGCAAAATTTCTCCAAATTAAAAAATGCCACAAAAAGTGTGGCAAAATTTTTGTTGTGACCAATTTGACACAAAATAAAAGTGATGGAAAAAAGGGAAACCATTAGTATACTGTTAGGTGCAAGCCAATTGGAAATGGCAACTTTGCTCAAAATTACCCGCAGTCAGTGGTCCATGTATGAATTGGGAAAAAGGAGTTTGCCTTTAGCTGCTGCCCAACAACTCAGCGAAATATTAGCACAGGTACAACCGCAAAAAAGGGCCAAAAAACAAGTGCCTACCGCAGAACAACAAGCACAAAAGAAACAAACATTGGAAGCTTTGCTTCGCGAAAACGAATACCAACAACTGGTGGTGGAAAGAAAAATAGCCGGTATACAAAAGAAACAAGTCGCTGCGGTTGCTGCTTTGCAATTACTAGGCTATCTTGCAGACACGGATAAAAAAACAACGCATCCTCACCTATTGCAAAGTATGGAAACCAAAGCCAAAAGAAAAGCGGCTGAAAACAGCGATGCGGTTTTGATGACACATCAAATAAAACAAGAACTGCTAAAATATGAAGCGGAATTGCTAAAGAATGCCATAACAGGCTTGGTTCCGGAAAGTGTTGTTGTGAAAAAATAAAAAACACAGATTACACAAATTAGCACACCCGAGCAAAGCGAATAGACGAAGTAAATTAATCTGTGGAAATTTGTGTAATCTGTGTTGTCTGTGGCCTATTAATTTGCGTGTTCTCTATGCGAAAGAAGTTTAATACTTCTCGCTTTTAGCGTCTTCCTCTTTCTTAACTACCTTGCGCGCCACTTCAATCTTAAACTTCTTCCCTTTCATTTTTTCGTCACGAATATTGGAAAGCAAATCTTTGACTTTATTGAATTTCACTGCGGCAAATGAGATAAAGTCTTTCACTTCTATCAAACCTAAATCACCTTTTTCCAATTTCCCTTTTTGAGAAAAGAAACCCACGATGTCAATTTTGTTCAGTTTGTTTTTCTTGCCACCGCTGATGTAAATTGTTTGGAATTCTGGTGGTTTTGGTAAAGTGGTAGCATTGTCGACTTTTAAAATCGGCATTCCATAATCGATATAATCCAACTTTTTTTCGCTTTCATGAATGATTAAATAAGCCGTTCCGGTAGCCAACATACGCGCGGTTCTACCGTTTCTATGGGTAAATTCGTCTTCTTTAGAAGGCAAATGATAATGAATAACGTGTTTCATTTCGGGGATATCTAAACCTCGTGCTGCCAAATCAGTAGTAACCAAGTAACTCACACTTCCGTTTCTGAACTGAATTAAAGCACGTTCACGTTCATCTTGATCC
>NZ_DLGY01000047.1:0-31811 GCF_002482945.1 Flavobacterium sp. UBA7682 | reverse complement strand
TACAAATAAAATCGTTGAAATACATTATTATATAAATTTAATAAGATATTTTCTTACTATTATGCATTTCGTCGATGATTTATATCGATGTGGACAAAACTAAAAAACCACTCCGAAGAGTGGTTTACATAATTTTCAACATTATTTATATCATTTAAGGAGAAAGCCTGTTGATTTCCCAAACATAGTTCTCTTTTAGTTTATATCTTATTCTGTCGTGCAACCTATTTGGTCTGCCTTGCCAAAACTCAACCTCTATTGGACGAACCATAAATCCACCCCAAAAATTAGGTCGTGGAATTGGTTTTCCTTCGTATTCCTTTTCGAGTTCCTTTAATTTTTTGTCTAAATAGTCTCTTGACGGTATGGTTTCGCTTTGTGCTGAAACTATGGCGCCTAACTTACTTCCATCGGGTCTTGAATCAAAATAATTGTCGGAAATGATATCGGAAGTTTTCTCGGCAATTCCTTTTATAATAACTTGTCGTTCCAGGCTTTGCCAAAAGAAAGACAAACAAATATTAGGATTATTGAGGATGGCTTTGCCTTTTTCAGAATTGTAATTGGTATAGAAAATGAATCCTTCTTCGGTGAATTTTTTCAGTAGCACTACTCTACTCTTTGGAAACCCGTCTAAGCCTATGCTGGCTACTGTCATGGCATTGACTTCTTCTACGCCTCCAAATTCTTCCATTTCGTAAAACCATTTGTGGAAAAGATTGATAGGATCTTCGGGAATGTTGGTTTCCAGTAGTTCGCTCTTCTCGTATGATTTTCTGTAGTTGCTTAAGTCTTTCATAGTGGCAATAGTTTGAAGTTGCTAAGTTACTAAGTTTTCAGATTAAAAATGGATTCCTTTTTAGCCCTGATGGAAATGGAAATCTTTTTGTTTTGTCCTTCGACAAGCTCAGGATGACAAAACAAAAAATTGTAATGGACAGCAGGAATTGCCCCCGAAGTTTCGGGGCCGATAAATCCCGAACCATTCGCTCCTAACCTTAATCAAAGTCAAATACTTTCCCGTCATCGCCTAACAGTACATTGGGAAAAATGGTCTCTGCTTCTTCTTTGAACAACTCTATACTGCTATAACGCGTGCTGTAATGTCCGAGCAGTAATTGTTTGACGTTGGCCAACTTGGCAATGGCTGCCGCTTCTTTAGCCGTACTATGCATGGTTTTTTCGGCTTTGTCAGCCTCGGATTCGAGAAAAGTGGCTTCATGGTACAAAACATCTACGTCTTGAATCAATGGGATAATGCTTTCATCATAGATTGTATCGCTGCAAAACGCGTAGCTTTTGGTTGGTTCCGGGTCGAATGTCAATTCGGTATTAGGAATTACGGTTCCGTTGTCTAAAGTAATATCGCCGCCGTATTTTATTTTTCTGTAGTAAACCGTATCGATGTTATAATTCTCTACCGCTTCGATATTGAGTTTGCGTTCTTTGGGTTTTTCCTGGAACAAATAACCATTGGTATAAACGCGGTGTTTTAGCGGAATGGTTTTGACGATTACTTTTTCATCTTCAAAAACGACTTCACTTTCTTTAGACTCTAATTCGTGAAAATACAAATTGTAACCGGTATACGAATTAGAATAACGCAATTGTAACAAAATAATTTCTTTGATTCCTTTTGGTCCGTAAACATGCAAATCAGTTTTGCGATTCAATAACATAAAGGTAGAAATCAATCCGACGAGTCCATAAAAATGGTCACCATGCAAATGCGAAATAAAGATGTGGTTGATTTTGGAAAACTTGAGTTTGTTTTTACGCAGTTGCACTTGTGTTCCTTCGCCGCAATCTATCAGAAACATTCGGTTGCGAATTTCCAGTATTTGTGCGGTTGGATTGGTTATCGTTCTTGGTGTGGCTGCGTAGCAACCCAATATGGTTAATTTCATAATGGTTTAAAATCCTAAATCGCGCTCAATTTCTTCCATTTCTATAATGTCGTGAGCTTCTAAAAGCGTTGGCACCAAGATGATATTTTTGGGCACCGCATTGAAGTTAACATTATCAGCTACAAGCACTATGGACTTCTTTTGTTTTTTGTGGCTTTTGATGAGTTCTGTGAATGACTTTACGTCTTCCATTTTTAAATTCTTATCGTGCGTCAAATCTAAAATAAGATTGGTGTTTTTATAACTGTTGTATTCATGAGTGAATTTGGTTAAAAACGCTTCGGTTTGCCCTAGAGTATCTTTAATAATAGTAGTGTGGCCTTTTTGTTCGACTTTCATTGGTGAAGTAAATAATTTAATACGAAGCTAATTTAGGAAGTTTTTACCATTTTTTGGCTATTGTGCAAAGGTTTGTGATTTGGATGTTGTAGTTCATAGAATTTTTTGGCTTTTCATCGGTGAAATACCTGTTTTTTTAACATTTTCTAGACTAACGGCACGATAAAAACGCCGAAAACCCTTGAATTCATTGATTTTGTCGATTAAACGACTTTTGAGGTTAGTTATCGAAAAAATTTCGGTTGCGAATAGTCTTGAAGTAGTTTTGACCCAGAAATCAGAAACAAATTAAAACACACTTATGAAAACAACAAATAACAGAATAGCTCAAAAAAATGTAACCAACGTTAGATTATTTGTTTTATTCGTTTTATTGGTTTTGTCAAGCAATGGTGTTTTTGGTCAAGAAGTTAAAGTTGCAACCGTAACAAACACAACTTCAACTGAAGTTTCAATCGCTAAAAATGATTCAATTGTTATCGCTAAAGAAACTACAATTGCTTCAATGGATTTCGCAGTATGGTTTATGGGAACTAACAAAACTACTACCGGTAGTAAATCAAATGTTAGCTTCAGCAAAAAAGCCTTAATCAACTCTGGTATCAATACTAACAGCGTTTTAATCAGATCGCTTTTGAAAAAAGTTAGTACTTCTGAAAGCAGCGTTGCCTAATTAAATTTTAAGTTAAGTTTGGATTAAATATAATTGGTTAGTTTTAAAAGAAAAGTCCCGATGCCACGGGACTTTTTTTATTTTACATTCTGCTTGAAGTAAACTTCTGTAGCACCGGAACCATACTTCTGGAAATTGGCATCCTGAAAGCTTATGTTATCATAGCGGCCGAGTATAAAGTCGAGTTCCGATTTTAAAATGCCTTCGCCTACGCCGTGAATAAAGACGATTTTGGGTATTCTGTTTCGAATAGCAAACTCGATGTGACGTTTAGCAGTTTCAGTTTGAATGGTCAATATATCGTAGTTACTTAATGATTTATGGTTTTTAACCAACTTTTCAATGTGCAAATCAAAATCGGGAACCGGAATTTCCTTTTTAGACTTTTTCTCTGTGTTGGTATAATTGGGTTTAGGAATTTCTTTTTCCGCTATAACCTGACTTTTATTAAAACTGAAATTCATGTCATTGGTATTCCCAATCTTGATTAGCTCGTTACTTTTAAAAGTCAAATTAAAACCATCGGTAGTTTCAATAGTCACTTCGTTGCCTTGTACATCAACGACAACGCCATCAATGGCATCATCTAATACTGAAACATTATCGCCTTTAGTTATCATTTTCTTCTTCTGTTTCTGAGTGTTTACTTGGTGTTTTGGCGCTTAATCGCATCATACCATACATAAAGATGACAATGGCTACAATCATGATGTAGAGATTGGGTTGGGCTTTGCTTTGTTCGTATAAACCAATGCCTATCGCCACTATCATTAACGGAAGTACTATTTTTTTCATTTACCAAAAATAAAAAAACCGACTGAAATAGTCGGTTTTAAATAAGTATATTTTGTAATTAATTATAATCCACTCGCCATACTTGCAGCAAATATAAATCCAACAATAATCGCTAAAACATATAATGACAAAACAACAATAGTCATAATTCCCAAAAACTTATGGTGTGATTTTAAGTTCACTAATCCTTCAGCAATCATTTCATCATTGTTAAATGACAAACCTTCTTTTATACCTTTTGAATATTTGTATAAATAAAGAATGGGGAAAAAATAAATAGCCGCCATCACCAAATACATAATGCCAATATAATTTTTTATGGCTGCAAGCGGATTGTAAGCTCCGAAAGCAGCTTCATCAGGAATTGCAGCAAAAGTAATGGTCATGAATATACCTCCTAAAAGCATTAAGCCAATAAAAATAAATCCTACGATTGATAAAAACATAGTCCATTTAGCGCTTTCTCTCAACGAATCAATAGCTAAATCATTTAATGTCAAATTGTTTTGGTTTTCCATAATTAAAAGGTTTTTTTGGTTGATTTATAAATTGGTTAATTGACTATTTTTCAAATTGTTTTAAAGTATTGATAATGACAGCAACACAATCTAATAATTGTTCTTCCGTCATTACCAATGGTGGTGCAAAACGAATGATATTGCCATGCGTTGGTTTGGCTAACAAACCGTTTTCAGCCAATTTCATACAGATATTCCAAGCCGTATCGCTTTCCTCAGTGTCGTTAATCACTACAGCATTTAGCAAACCTTTTCCACGTACTAATGTAGCAATAGAAGAAGTTTCGATATACTTTGCCAGTTCCGAACGGAAAATTTTACCTAAACGTTCCGCATTTTCGGCCAGTTTTTCATCGGTCACTACTTCTAAAGCGGCAATCGCTACCGCAGCGGCGACAGGATTTCCACCAAAGGTTGAACCGTGTTGTCCCGGTTTAATCACATTCATAATAGCATCATTAGCCAAAACTGCTGACACTGGATAAACGCCGCCAGAAATGGCTTTGCCTAAAACCAAAATATCCGGTTGTACATTTTCGTGGTGAACGGCTAATAATTTTCCGGTACGCGCAATTCCGGTTTGTACTTCGTCTGCAATGAACAAAACATTATGGTCTTCGCACAAAGATTTGGCTTTCGCCAAATAACCTTCGCTTGGTACGTAAACGCCTGCTTCACCTTGAATGGGTTCAACTAGAAAACCGGCAATATTCTTAGATGACGTAATCGCTTTTTCCAAAGCCTCTATATCGTCATAAGCTATTTTGATAAATCCGGCCGTGTATGGTCCGAAGTTTTTGCGTGCATTTTCATCGTTAGAGAATGAAATAATCGTCGTAGTTCTTCCGTGGAAGTTACCGTCGCAAACAATGATTTGCGCTTCATTTTCTGGAATTCCTTTTTTCTCGTAAGCCCATTTTCTACACAATTTCAAAGCGGTTTCCACTGCTTCGGCACCGGTATTCATGGGTAATACTTTATCAAAACCAAAATACTTGGTAATGAATTCTTCGTAAACGCCTAATTTGTCGTTGTAAAAAGCACGCGAAGTCAAAGTTAAAGTTTGTGCTTGTTCCATCATGGCACCCACAATTTTCGGGTGACAATGACCTTGATTTACGGCAGAATAAGCCGAAAGAAAATCATAATACTTTTTGCCTTCTACATCCCAAACATAAACACCTTCTCCTCTATTCAGCACCACCGGTAACGGATGATAATTGTGGGCTCCATACTTGTTTTCTAAGCTAATGGCATCGGCTGAAGTTAATTTTTCTAAAACTGACATTGTTGTTGTAATTTAAATTCTGTAATATCAATTCCTTCTTTTGGAGAGAAATCATCCATAAAGCAAAAGTATAAAAAGATTGTTAGACTTCTTAGATTATTAGAAAGTTAGACTACTTAGATTTTCACCAAACAACTCAACTACTTCTTGATTTTTTCTAAGATATCATTCATCATCTCAATCTGCACTTTCTGAATTTCGATTAACTCTTGTTGTTGGTGCATGATTAAATGGTCTACTTTCTCATCGAGCATTCTGATTTCGAGCTCTGATTTTAGATTAATCATATAGTCTTTCTTGGCGCGGTCGCGGTCTTTTTCTTCCTGACGGTTTTGGCTCATCATAATCACCGGCGCTTGCAAGGCCGCCAAACATGACAAAATCAAATTCAATAAAATAAACGGATAAGGATCAAAACCTTTATTCAATAAAATGTAAACATTGGAGCCAATCCAAATCAGAATAAAGATAAAGAACGAAATGATAAACGTCCAGCTTCCGCCAAAATCGGCTACTTTATCGGCTATCAATTGACCAAAAGTACGATTGTCAGGTTCGTCTTGAACTTTAGACACAAAGGACTTATCAGCTGTTAATGATTTGATTACATTTTTCTGCAAATCTGATAATTCACCTACTTCCGATTGCAAAAATTTAGCAATATATTTTTCTCTGTAAACGTTGAGTTCACTGCTGGCAATGCAACCTTCGCTAGTAAAATCAGGATGGTCATTTTTGATTAAATCGAAGATTGAAGTCCGAATAGATTTTACCCAAACTCTTTCACTATTGGGAAACTCAGCACCGGAAATTACGCTTTTAAAAGTGGGTTTTGCACTCATTTATTTGGTTTAAAATTAGTTTAAAGGTTTCAATAGTTTTTATTCCTTCCAACAAATTTAAACAATGTTAAACTCCATTAAACATTTCCAACAATTTATTAACGGTATTCCAATTTCGCGTCGTAGAAACCACATTCATGCTTTTCTCTATCCATTTGTTGTCCAAACGGGTTTTGGCAGGAGAAACGTCATATTTCAGGTAAATTCTTTTGCCGTCGAGCTGGATTTCATCGGGTTTGATGAAGTTTAAATTGAGTTGGGTAATCATATTCTCCGGCAATTCGGAAGAGATAAACGACACGTACAATTTTTTTAAATCGACTCCATCTTCATTAAGGAATAAATTCCTATCCAAACACGCTTGTAAATCTTCTTTGCCAATGACAATCACCGGAACATCGTGTCCGAACTCTTTGAAAATTTCCTGCTTGATCAGGAAACCAACTTTCCCCGGACTTTCTTCTTCGGTATCGACAAACACATTCCCCGATTGGATATAGGTCACGACATTGGTAAACCCAATGCCTTCGAGTGCTTTTTTCAAAGCGACCATATTAATCATTTTGTGACCGGAGACATTGATGCCGCGGAGAAGGGCGAGATGAGTGTGCATTTTGATATTTTTAGTTTTTAGTTTTGTATAAATAAATGAACTGTTCTAAGTTTTGCTCAATTGTGCTCTCATCAGATTCATGAAAATTCTCATAATCTTTGTCAATTTTATCAACTAATTCTGGATTAAATTCAACTATTTTATTATATAAAGAATCTACATTAATTAGACTTTTCATGTAATCATACTCTCTAAAACCTAATGCTCCGAAAAATGAATTATTCCAAAACCCTGGAAAATTTCGAATAAGTATTTTAACCCTTTCTAAGTTTATCAATGAATTAATTATGTATTTGTTAAATTCATCTGAATTATATTTTTTCCAATTATGCATAATCATTTTATTAGTTGGGTTTTTAGGATCAAGATACAAGGGTTTCAAGTCAGCAGAAAATTGTTTTTTTGCTTTATCAACAATTAATTGCTCTAAATGTGGTTTATAAAGTTTATCATCTTTAGTTTTTCTTGTAAAATAACATAGTTCATTTACATCTAATTTTTCACCCAACTCAATTGCGACTTTTTTATTATCATTTTCAATGTCAGAATCAAGTGTTCTTGCTGTTAATTCAATTATTCTAATTTTACTATCAATATCAAACATGTTTTGTCCTGAATCTTTAATAAAATTCAAGTTGTCAAAAATATAGTTAAAAAAGAAGTCTCTCCCATCTTCAATTTTGATGTTCTTAATTATTTCTTGCAATTTAAATATTATCTTATTCTCTTCAATTCCACTATTATATAATTCAACAAACATTTTGTTAACTCCATCTATGTCTTTATCTTTTATTAATCCTTCAATCTTTTTTATTTTAATATTAGATATTTTTCCAATTAAATGATAAGAAAAATACTTATCGAAGTGCTCAGTTAAATTAATATAAGGAAACAATTTCGATTGGTCATGATCAACAATTATTGGAAACATTTTATTTAAAAACCACTCATAATCTGGATATCTTTCTATCATTTTTTTTCGGGTACCATTTGCCAAACTACTATCTTGTCCATTTATATGAACTTCATCATTGAAATTAATAATCTCATGTTGGCTAACAAAAAAAGCACCCAATCCTTTTTCTGTTTGATAATTTTTAATTTGACTATATAAACTTTCATTTACAACTTTAAGCCATTCAATCCAAAATAAATCTTTCAAATCAACTTCTTCTTGTAATGAAATCGAACTTATAAAAAAACTATTAAGAACTCTAATAATTTCTCTTGGAGATCTATAATTAACATGAGTAAATTCATCTCTTATATCTTTAAACAAGTTGTCTTTTTTATTTTTATCAAGGAAATACAAATTATTAATAATTTCTCTTAGCTTTATTTCAAAGAAATTCTGTAGGTCTTCAATCTCTATTCTCGGTAACTGAATTGGTATATTAATTATTTTTTCAAGAAACAATTTTCCATCAGTAATATCATTAGAGTAATTAGAAAATCTGTTACCAATAGCTTTTGAAACATGTTCAGAATCAATAGCCACTATAAAAACAAAATTTGCAAAACTTGCATTCAGCTTGATTAATTTTAATATAGTATAAATTTCATCTTTATCTAATCTATCTAAATCATCAATAAAAACAATAACTTTAAATTTTGCATTAATCAATTTTGCATTTACCTTATTTTTTAACACCTCTAATGTCAAGTTTTTTTGTTTCAAATCTTCTCCCAACGCTTTAAAAATTTCATTAATATCAAAAGAGAATTTTTTCAAAAAAGTATTTACGGGCATCCCAATTGTTGAAGCTATTTTAACTGCTTTCAAATATTTTCCATATTTTGATATATAAAGACCAATTTCCTGTAAATCAGTAGTGTAATTTAAATAAAATCTTTTAGATAGTCCATCAAAAAAATCAAATAACATCTCGTCTTGGTCTGAATATCGCCAAGGATTAAAATCATATGCTAAAAATTCACAATCTCCTTCTTTCTTATCAAAATGTTCAATTTTATGTTTTATTAGATTTAGAAAAGAAGTTTTTCCTTCTCCCCATTTACCCATTATTCCAAAAGTTATTGGCTCCTTGTTATTTGCATTTTGTTGAATTAATTTTTGAACATTATTTGCATAATACTTGAAGTTAAAAATATCTTCATTAGGAGTATTAATTGAGTTTTCATTTAAAAAGTGAGTATTTAATATTTCTTGCTTTTCCATCATTAATCATATTTCCCCAAATATAATAATTTCCTACAACAACTGTTAAAATATCTATTGTGTGTTGATTCACCGTAGAGACGCGATTAATCGCGTCTCTACACACAAATGCATGACCAAAAGCCAATTAAATATCTATAATAAATGATCTGTGGAGATACGATCTGTGGAGACGCGATTTGTGGAGACGCGATTAATCGCGTCTCTACATCCCTATTTTGCAGAACTATTGCTCTAAATAAGGACATTAATTGTCTTCATCAGGAATTTGGTTTTCCTATTTAGGGAATTGGTTTCCATGAATGCTGTAAAGACTCGATTAATCGCGTCTCTACAATCCAATTTAAGGGAATGCGTTTTCTTGGGAAGGAATATTGTTCTCTTTTTCAGTGAATTAATTTCCTTCGGATGGAAACCGGTTATAACATTTAGAGCAAAAAAAACCAGCTCGATGGAGCTGGTTTATTAAGATTATACATTTACTAAGCGGATCGTCGTCCTTGTCCTTTGAATCGCCTACCAATTTGCTGTACTAGTTCCTTAGCATTGGCATCGGTTTTAGCCGCTATTTTAAGAAAGCTATATACTTCATCTCCTTCTTTCATAGCATCAGAACCTAAAGCTAAAATGGTATCACTCAACCCTTCTGTCAGAGCTTGTGAAGCTACTAAAATGGGATAGAGTTTATTAATTAAGGTAACATCTCTCGCAAATTCATCTATCGGAAAGTCTCCGGGTAAACTGTTAGAAAATTGATTGGCTCCCGTGAGGTTGTCATTCACATAGTCAACACTTTTAGGACCCATTTTTCGGAATTTCTTTCTGTCTTCAGCAGAAAGGTTAATTAAAAAAGGTAAAGATACTATTGTGTCATTAATATTGGCTATAGCAGTACTCACTACGTTGTCTGCTACTTCGGCTGAGATTAAATTTTGTCTTGCCATTTTAAATAAATTTAAGAGTTAAACATTGGTAATTAGAGTGCACTTGATATGTAAAACGCAGGAATTTTACTTGTAGTATTTGGACTATGAATGTTTAACAAGAATTTAACAGCTTGATAATTAATAAATTAAATATTTTTTTTCGTAGAGACGCGATTTATCGCGTCTCAATACAATCCGTCAATAATTAACATAAATTAAATGGCTATAACATAAACGCGTTTTATAGAAACGCGATTTATCGCGTCTCAATACAATCCGTCAATAATTAACATAAATTAAATGGCTATAACGTAAACGCGTTTTATAGAAACGCGATTTATCGCGTCTCAATACAATCCGTCAATAATTTACATAAATTAAATGGCTATAACGTAAACGCGATTTATAGAAACGCGATTTATCGCATCTCAATACAATCCCTCAATAATTTACATAAATTAAATGGCTATAACGTAAACGCGATTTATAGAAACGCGATTTATCGCGTCTCAATACAATCCCTCAATAATTTACATAAATTAAATGGGCATTCCGTAGAGACGTCATTTACCGCGTCTCAATACAATACGTTTACAATTAACAATCTACAATCAAAGCAAATGAATGTGCCGTTGACGCGATTGACAGAGACGCGATTGACAGAGACGCGATAAATCGCGTCTCTACGGACGAATTTATAAATCACGATTCCATTTTTCAGGATTTGATTTAATATATTGTATCACTGCAAAATATTCATTTTTATTTCTAATAATTCTGTCATAATACCTTGATTGCCATGCAAATTCAGGATTTATTTTACGCAATTCGAATGTTGCTCTGCCTTTAAACCAACGAATAATTTTTGGAATACCATTTTTAAACATTGGATTATTATTTCCGGTAATTCCGCCTTTGTCAATTGATTCGGGTTGTAGAGACGCGATTAATCGCGTCTCTACGTCATCGTAATCGGTAAAAATTAATCGCGTCTCTACGTCATCGTCTGAAATTATTGCTTTTTGGATTTTTATAATGAAATGAATATGGTCCGGCATTATAATATACTCAACTATCCTAATATCTTGAAATTGAACTGCTATATTCGGTATTAATCTTTCTACAATCAATCCCATTTCAGATAATGTCACATTCTCTGCCTCTATCTTACCAAAATATTGCATTTTACCAGCTGTACAGATTGTAATAAAATAATCACCATTACTTGAATAATCATAGTTTGGTAACCTAGCTGAGGGAATTCTATATTTATTATTGAATCTTTTCATTGTATCAAAAATAATAAAAATATTACAAATATGTATTTTGAAATGGTGCAATTGTAGAGACGCGATTAATCGCGTCTCTACACATAAATATCGAATAAATAATTTTTTCTTAAATCCCATCCAAGTTTTCCCCAATAGTTTATTTTTGCCCCATGGGAAGAAAACAAACAAACAAAGTCATTTTTGAAAATATAACCGTTTTAGATGCAGGCGCCAAAGGCGTTTCGGTGGCTAAAGCGCCTGAAGGTCAAATCATTTTTATACCCAATGTCGTTCCCGGCGATGTGGTAGATGTGCAAACGCTTAAAAAACGCAAAGCCTATTTTGAAGGCAAAGCCATTAAATTTCACGAGTATTCGGCGGACAGAGTTGAACCGGTTTGCCAGCACTTTGGTTCTTGCGGCGGTTGCAAATGGCAGAATATGAACTATGACAAACAGTTGTTTTACAAAAACCAAGAAGTTTTCAATAACCTGAAACGCATTGGGAAAATTGAATTGCCAGCCTTTGAACCGATATTAGGTTCGGAAAAGCAATTCTTCTATCGCAACAAAATGGAATTCGGGTTTTCCGACACGCGTTGGATGACTGATGCCGAAATTCAATCCGGAGTAGAATTCGACAATAAAAATGCTTTAGGCTTTCATATTCCACGCATGTGGGACAAAATTTTAGACATTGAGAAATGTCATTTACAAGAAGATCCATCGAATGCGATTCGCAATGAAATCAAGCGTTTTGCTACCGAAAATAATTTAGAATTTTTCAACGCGCGTAGTCATGAAGGTTTGTTGCGTACGTTGATGATTCGCACTGCTTCAACCGGAGAAATTATGGTACTGATTCAATTTTACAAAGAAGACAAAACGCAGCGCGAATTGTTGATGAATCACATTCATGCCACGTTTCCACAAATTACGTCGCTACAATATGTGATTAACGGCAAAGCCAACGATACTTTGTATGACCAAGACATTAAACTGTTTAAAGGCAGGGATTATATTTTGGAAGAAATGGAAGGTTTGCACTTTAGTATCAATGCGAAATCGTTTTACCAAACCAATTCCGACCAAGCCTACGAATTATATAAAATCACCAGAGAATTTGCAGGTTTAACCGGTAATGAAGTGGTTTACGATTTATACACCGGAACCGGAACTATTGCGCAATTCGTTTCCAAACAAGCGAAGAAAGTAATTGGTGTTGAAGCCGTTCCCGAAGCTATTTTTGATGCCAAAGAAAACGCCAAACGCAATAGCATTACCAACTGTGAGTTCTATGTTGGTGATATGAAAAACGTATTCAACGATGACTTCATCACCCAACACGGCCAACCGGATGTGATTATTACCGATCCGCCAAGAGACGGCATGCACAAAGACGTCGTAGAACAAATACTGAAAATTGCTCCGGATAAAGTGGTTTATGTTAGTTGTAATTCGGCTACACAAGCGCGCGACTTGGCTTTAATGGACGAAAAATATAAAGTAACACGTGTTCGTCCGGTAGATATGTTTCCGCAGACACATCACGTGGAAAATGTTGTACTTTTGGAAAGAAGATAAAAGAATTACGATTTGCTGCTATGAAAAAAATACTTGCCCTCTTATTACTTGCCATTTCATTCTCCGGTTGTGAGAAAGATGATATTTGTGTGGATGAAACCACGCCCAGATTAATTATTGAATTCTATGATGACGCCAATCCGGCTAATTTAAAGAATGTTACAAATCTTGAAGTGACTGAAGTGGGTCGAGCTGATTCCCTAAAAATCTTTAGCGGTGTTAGTGTAATCGAATTGCCTTTGAAAAATACCGCCGACATGACCAAATACAGTTTGGTTTTAAACAGCACCAGTACAATTCCGGGTTTACCCAATGATGACTATCTAGAATTTAATTACACCCGTGAAAATGTATTTGTTTCCAGAGCTTGTGGTTACAAAACCATTTTTAAATTAAACAACAGTAATGGATTTATCCCAACAGATTCTGAAGCACTGGATTCACCATGGATACTAAACCATAGCATACAAACCTCTAATATTGAAACCGAAAATGACGTCCATATCAAAATTTACTTTTAGTATCGCCTTGGTATTGCTTTCATTGACGAGCAATGCACAAGAGAAGGTCACCGCCAAAAAAGACAGTATTCCACCAAAAATGGAGCGTTATGGTTTGCGACTAGGCGTAGATTTATTCAAACTTACCCGTTCGTTTTACGAAAAAGACTATCGTGGTTTAGAAATCGTTGGTGATTATCGTTTGACGCGCAAGCATTATCTGGCCGCAGAAATTGGAAACGAAGACAAAACGGTTGATGACACCCAAGTAAATTTTACCACCAAAGGAACTTATATCAAAGTAGGTTTTGATTACAACAGTTATCAAAATTGGCTCGATATGGAAAATATTATTTCCGTTGGATTGCGTTATGGCGTGAGCAGTTTTAGCCAAACCTTAAACAGTTATGAAATTTACGATCCCAATAACCAATATTTTGGAGAACCACCAACGGTTTTTCCAAATGAAGAATTCAAAGGATTATCTGCACAATGGATTGAAGTTGTCGCCGGACTGAAAGTTGAAGTAGTCAATAATATATTCGTGGGTTTCAGTTTTAGATTGAACCGAATGGTGACTCAAAAACAACCGAGTAACTTTGAAAATCTATACATTCCGGGTTTTAACCGAACGTATAACGGAGATTTTGGCGTAGGATTTAACTATACGGTTTCTTATTTTATACCGTTGTACAAATCAACAGTCAAGGCAAAAGCCAAAGCAGAAGAAAAAGCGAAAGCTACTGATAAAAAGAAATAATTAGAACTGCTTTATTCCTTTTATAAATAACCATTTCATAAAAATCTTTTCGCCGTCTCTGGTCTTAACGGCTTGGAATTTGGGTGCCAAAATAGTACCTACTACAAAGGAAGTAATTGGTAGCCAAAAACCCGTTAAACCTGAATAAAGTCCGAGTAAAATACGAACTATTATAAAAATTGCTGCGAAACCGATAAGATTCCACAATAGTGCTTTTGTTTTGCTGGTCATGTTGTTTGTTTTGTGTGCCAAAGATACTGAATTATTCAAATGGCCAAATCCATTAAAATTAGTATTTTTATAGAAACTTAATTTACAAACGGATTTATTACTTAATTATTGGGAACTATGAAAACATTAAACCAGCTCATGCAAGACATCATTCGCTTAACAACTGAAATAGAAACCAAATATCCTGAATTGTATAAATACCTTAGCGAAACACCTTTGTCGTTGTGTGAAACAACTTCAGAAAGGGTTCATACTACTGAACTCGAACAGTATCTCGAAACTTTAAAGTCTCAATTACAACACCATATAGAAACGCACAATACTAAAAGATAACAGCATTAAAAACCATATTGATTTTAAAAGACTACTTTTAATCAACAAAAACCAACAATAGACCATATCAAAATGGAAAATACCAAATTCAATATAGCCGTATTAATTGACGGCGACAACGCGCAACCCAAATTAATCAAAGAAATACTCGAAGAAGTTTCTAAATATGGTAAAGCCACCATTCGCAGAATTTATGGCGATTGGACACAATCACAAATGAATGGTTGGAAAGAAATCATCAACCAGTATTCTATAAGTCCGGTACAGAAATTTGCCTACACCACGGGAAAAAACTCAACCGACAGTTCGATGATTATTGATGCGATGGATATTTTACACGGAAAAAATATTGATGGATTCTGTATTGTTTCAAGCGATAGTGATTATACCGGTTTGGCCAAAAGAATTCGCGAAGAAGGCCTTTTCGTCATGGGTATTGGGCAAAAGAAAACGCCAAGTGCTTTCGTCCAGTCTTGTGAAATCTTTACGTTCAGCGAGAATTTGGCACCACCAATTGAAAAGCAACCGAAAGCCAAAGCCAAAACAAACACCAAAGAAGCTTCTCCAAAAGAAACAATTCCTCAAAGCAAAGTCAATTTATCTATCATTGACAAAGCATTTGAAATTTCAACTAATGAAGAAGATGAAGCTTACATTTCGCATGTTGGAACCAATTTAAGAAAAATTGACCCAAGCTTTGACTCCAGAACTTATGGTTTTAGAAACCTCACCAAACTTTTTGAAAGTATCGAAAAATACCAAGTAGTCAAAAATGAAGTCAACGGTTTAAATCATCCTTTAGTAAGATTGAAATAAAAGCACGTTGTCGTTCGTCGGTTTAATTTTACTTTTCCTACAATAAAAACCTAATAATCAGGTATTAGTCGGTATGTTTTTGTTAATTAACATTTCTTTTCAAACGGATTTGTTATTTTTGTGGTACCCAAATTTACACAAACTTAAACTTCCCCTATCATGAACAATGTCTATAATTACAGTATCGACCTAAAGAATGAGAAAAAGATTGAAAAAACTGTAGTCCTGAAGCAACTTTCTCAAAACAGCAAAGAAATTAACACGTTAGAATTTCCTAGTGATGATATTGACGCAATCATTGACGCGCTTCATCAAACAAAAAAAGCTTTTGTAGGTCTTAACGGATATCACAAAGAAGACGAAAGCATCAATCCCATCATATTAGATACTTTAGTAGAATTATTTTTCTCCGGAATTTCTATTCGTGATTTATCATCGCAATATAACTTATCGGAATTACTGATAAAAACCAACTTGGAAAAAAAAGGCATCGTCATTTTTGATGAATTTTAATGCTACATAACCAACGATACAACTAATAAAAAACACTCAAGCTTTGGGTGTTTTTGTTTTTTAAGGAAACTTTAAAAATCTGTATGTTTTTTATTTAAAAAATAGATTATTTTTGGAATTCAAAAAAACAAAAGAGTTTGTATATGAAGAAATTATTAGCTGTATTTATTTTTTGTTATGCTTCTTTTTATGCTAATGCCCAAAAGGGATATGAAATTACAATCGATTTAAAAAATTGTAATGACACGCTGGCTTATCTTACTTTCTATAGATTCGATAAAACTTTAATCAAAGATACTTGTACCACTATTAAAAACGGACGAATCGTTTTTAAAGGCAAAGACAAATTAGACAAAGGAATTTATTCATTGGTAAGCCAACAAAAAACCATACTCTTCGACTTCTTTATTGATGATGAGACACAAAAACTGGAACTCAAAAGTGAAATGGGTGCCAATTTAAATAAAGACTTAACAGCCGTTAATTCAGCTAGAGAAAATGATTTTTTTAAATACCTGAAATTCTTAGGCGACCAAAACAGAACCTTTTTCGAGTACAAACAAAAAACTGTTTTGGCGACTAAAAATGATTCTTTGGCTTTAACCAAAAAACAAAAAGCCTTGGAACAAAGCATCGTCGACTACGAAGAAAATTTCATTACCCAACACAAAGGAAGTTACATCGCCGATGTAATTAACTTGAAGACAGAAAAAGAGTTGAAAAATGTGCCCAATGCCTCAAACGGCAGACCGGATAGCATCGCTGTTTACAAATACTACAAAGAGAACTTTTGGCGCAACGTAGATTTCAAAGACGATGCCATGATGCGCAACCCGTTTTTATTCAGCAAATTGAAAACCTATTTTGACAAGGTAATAATAACACATCCGGATTCGGTTAGCGTTGAAATTGATCGCATGCTTTTAAAAACAAAACCCGAAAGTTTGATGTACAAATTACTTTTGGCGCACTTCACTTATACCTATGAAACTTCAAAAATAATGGGATTTGACAAAGTGTTTGTCCATATTTCAGACAAGTATTTTAAAACAGGTAAGGCCAACGGCATTTACGATGATGCCGATGTTGTGCAAAGAATCATCAAACGCGCTGATAAACTGAAACCATTACTCGTTGGCGCCAAAGCTCCTGATTTGTCAATGATTCGAGCCGAAGATTTTCCGAAGTTTAAAGCAATGGGGTTTGAAGATGCCAAAAACAGTGACGAAATGACCAAAGTCTTCTATAAAAACGTCAACGAAGTCAATAAAATGTTTGTCAAGCTAAGCGAGGTCAAAGCCGAATACACGATACTCGTTTTTTGGGATGTAGATTGTGGACATTGCCAAAAAGAAATTCCGGTACTGGTTAAAGCTTATCAAGAATTGCTTCAAGAGAAGAAAGATGTCAAAGTGTATAGTGTTTATACGCTACATGAAGGTGAAAAATACTTAAAATACATAGCCGATAACAAGCTACCATTTATAAATTTGTACGACGGCGCCCATTATAACAATGCCATCGAAAAATATGACGTCTACTCTACTCCGGTGATTTATGTTTTGGATAAAAACAAAGTGATTAAAGCCAAAAGAATCGATGCCGCGAATGTAAAAACCATTATTAAAGCAATTGAAACCGACCCGAGACTATAGGGCAAACCAAGCATAACTGAAACAAAAACCTGAAAGCATGAAAAAAGAACCGGAACTTTCCACTTTAACTACCGAGGAGCTTGAAAAAAGAGCCAAAACAACCAAAATGGCTACAAATTTTTTATTGGGTGTTTTAATAGTTCAATTTGCCGCTGGCGCCTATCTGACTATCAAGCAAGGTTTTAATGTTTTTGTTATTATTCCCATTGCTTTTCTTCCCTTGGTAATTTTAAACTTTACCAATCTGAAAAAAATAAAAGAAGAAATTGCCAAAAGAAACGGTTAATTATTCTTCTTCAGTATGCTGCTGAAATTTAGTTCGCTTGCTACCTTCGTACATTTCGTATTTTACAAAACGCGCTTCTAAACTTCCATTGAAAAGTTTGATTTTGCGTGAAGGACGTAGTCCGACAAACTTCAAAGCTTCTAAATTACCGGTAATAAACCAGGCATTGGTATTCGGATAATTGTTCTTCAAAGTATCGCCTAATTCACGGTAAAAACGTTCCAATTCAATATCCAAACGTTCTCCATATGGCGGATTGAAAACCATATGCAATGGTCCGACCGTTTCTTTTTTGGTATCAAAGAAATTCGCCTGACTGATGGTGATGTATTCATCCAAATTGGCATTAAGAATATTGTCTTTCGCCTTTTGAACAGCACTTGGCGCTTTGTCGTAACCAATCATATTGTGGTGGAATTCTTTGGTGCGTTTCATCAACGCATCTATAATTTGATCAAACAAATCGTTGTCCCAATCGTTCCATTTCTCGAAAGCAAATTCTTTTCGGTTGATGTTCGCCGGGATATTACACGCAATCATTGCGGCTTCCGCCAAAATCGTTCCTGAACCACACATTGGATCCAAAAAATCAGAACTTCCGTCCCAACCTGATAATAACAACATTCCGGCTGCTAAAACCTCGTTTATCGGAGCGATATTCGTAGCCGTTCTGTAACCTCTGTGATGCAAAGAAGCGCCCGAAGTATCCAGCGCTACAGAACATTGGTCACGGTCTATATGGATATTGATTCTTAAATCCGGGAAATCTTTGTCCACACTTGGACGTTGACCTGTTTTATCCCGAAATTGATCTACAATAGCATCTTTGGCCTTTTGCGATACAAACTGAGAGTGCTTAAAATTATCCGAGTGAATCGTAGTATCAATCACAAAAGTTTGGTTGGCGTTCATGTATTTACTCCAATCAATCCCTTGAATGCCTTTGTACAAATTCTGATCATTTGTAGCACGGAAATAGTAAATTGGTTTGAGGATTTTTAACGCAGTGCGCAACGACAAATTGGCTTTGTACATAAACCCTTTGTCTCCTTTAAAACTAACAGCACGCGTCCCGATTTCAACCTCTTGAGCGCCTAATTGTTGTAATTCTTTGACCAATATTTCTTCAAAACCAAAAAAGGTTTTGGCTACCATTTTAAAATTCTCCATAATTTATTCTTGTGTCACCCTGTCCCGAAGCTTCGGGAGTCGAAGGGTCAATATCTATCTCAATGACAATATCAATGCTCAATACAGTCATAAGTTCGGCAAAAATACACTAATTTTGCGGGTGAAGAATTCATTTGAAAAGAATAAATGTCAGATACTACAAATTGTAAATCCGAAAATTGGTACGCTTCCTGGTTTGATACACCTTATTACCACATTTTATACAAAGATCGAAACTACCGTGAAGCGCAAATCTTCATGGACAATCTTACCCATTATTTAAATTTACCCGAAAAAGCAAAAGTTCTTGATTTAGCTTGCGGTAAAGGCCGTCATTCCATTTATTTAAACCAATTGGGTTACGACGTAATTGGTGCCGATTTATCCGAAAACAGCATTACTGAAGCCAATAAAAATGCCAATGAAACTTTACACTTTGTCGTTCATGACAAACGCGTGCCTTTTGAAGAGAAGTATGATGCTATTTTTAACTTGTTTACCAGCTTTGGCTATTTTGAAAGCGAGGAAGACAATTTAAAAACTTTAGTGGCTATCAAAGAAAGTTTGTCCGAATATGGTTTTGCCGTAATTGATTTCATGAATGTTTACACGGTTTTAGAAAACTTAATTCCGGAAGAAACTAAGGAAGTCGATGGCATTACTTTTCATATCAAACGCAGTCATGTTAACCATTTTATCATCAAGGAAATTGATTTTGAAGCCGATGGTGAACAATTTCACTTTGAAGAAAAGGTAAAAGCTTATACTTTGGAAGATTTCCAGCGCATAATGGACCAAGCCGGAATTTACTTATTGGATACTTTTGGAGATTATAAATTGAAAAAATTCCACAAGAATACTAGCGAAAGATTAATAATGATATTTAAGTAAACGCTATAGGCAATAAGCTTTAAGCAATAGGATGAACTTAGAACCTATAACTTACAACAAAATGAATTACATACTTCCTTTACTATCAGTTCTTTTCGGCTATGCAATTGCATTGATTATTAAACCCAAAAAGAAGAACAATCTTAAACTGTTATTGGCATTTAGCGGTTCGTTTTTACTATCGCTAACCGTAATGGATTTGTTACCGGAAGTATACGAAAGTCACAATCATAGCGTTGGGATTTTTATCATGGTTGGGATTTTGTTCCAAATCATTTTAGAGTTCTTTTCCAAAGGCGCCGAACACGGTCACGTTCATGGTCACGACAAAATCAAGCAAATGCCTTGGTTGTTGTTTATCAGTTTGTGTATTCATGCTTTTTTGGAAGGCTTTCCGGTTGGACATCACCATGATTTAGCCTTCGGAATTGCAATTCACCACTTGCCTATCGCGATAATCTTGACAACCTTTTTCTTAAATGCCGAATTGAACAAAAAAGTGTTGTTTGTCTTTATGCTTTCGTTTGCCGTAATGACTCCTTTAGGAACTTTTGTTTCCGATTCAGCGCCAACAATCACAAAATATTACACCGAAATCACAGCTATTGTAATAGGAATTCTATTCCATATTTCTTCGACTATTATCTTTGAAAGTAGCGAAGGACACAAGTTTAACATTGCTAAGATTTCGATGATTATTTTGGGAATTTTGTTAGCATGTTTTGTTTAAAAATCTGAACGAAACTTAGTAACTTAGCGACTCAGAACCTTATCAACACAAAAATGTCCTTCACCAAAACCACCGAACAATCCTCACAATACGAAAGTCTCGAACAAATGTCGGTTCGCGACTTGTTAGCCAATATCAATAACGAAGACAAAACCGTGCCTCTGGCTGTGGAAAAAGCTTTGCCTCAAATTGAAACTTTGGTTTCTCAAATTGTAGCCAAAATGAAACTCGGCGGCAGATTGTTCTACATTGGTGCCGGAACTTCAGGACGTTTAGGCATTGTTGATGCTTCGGAATGCCCGCCAACATTCGGCGTTCCTTTTGATTTAGTCAACGGAATTATTGCCGGCGGTGACAAAGCCATTCGCAAAGCGGTCGAATTTGCTGAAGATGACGCATCCCAAGCTTGGAAAGATTTGCTTGCCGAAAACATAACCGAAAATGACGTCGTAATCGGCATAGCTGCTTCGGGAACTACGCCATACGTAATTGGTGGTTTAGAAAAATGTCATGAAAATAACATTATAACAGGATGTATTACTTGTAACGAAGGAAGTCCGTTAGCGTTAACAGCACAATTTCCTATTGTTGTGGTTGTTGGTCCTGAATTCGTTACCGGAAGTTCTCGTATGAAAGCCGGAACCGCACAGAAGTTAGTCTTAAATATGATTTCTACGGCAACGATGATTCAATTAGGACGCGTAAAAGGGAACAAAATGGTCGATATGCAATTGAGCAACGTAAAACTCGTTGACCGTGGCGTTCGAATGATTATGGGTGAAATTCCGGTGAGTTATGAAGAAGCTTCGGCTTTATTGGAAAAACACGGTAGCGTTAGAAAAGCTGTGGAAGCTTATCAAAGTTAGGATGAAGAAAGCAATTAAAATAGTTTTCTTTTTAATTTTTGCTACGGCCATTGGCATTTATGCTTATCGCAACTCGGTTAGAGCTTCGGTAGTCGAATATAAATCGGAACTTGATCCTGATGATTATCCCAAAACGCTCGATAGCATCAAACAAATCAGAAGCCAATTGAATGGAAAAAGTACTTCTGAAATTGGAAAATCATTCACCAACCAACTGACCAATAAAATATTTCCTTATTGGTACGGAACCAATTGGGATTTTAATGGTACCAGTCAAAAGCCAAATGAAGGTAATATTGCTTGCGGTTATTTTGTGACAACGACTCTGAGAGACTTAGGAGTTGCCATCAACCGAGTAAAATTGGCACAATGCGCTTCAGAGGAAATGATTAAGAAGTTGGTTTCAGAAGATAATATTTATCGGTTTTCGAATAAAAGCATTCAGGAATTTGAAAAAGCTTTAAAAGAAAAAGGCAATGGTATTTATGTAGTCGGTTTAGACAATCATACCGGATTCTTATATTTATCCGATGAAGGTAATTACTTTATACATTCCAGCGGTGCTAGACCTTTTAAAGTGGTCAAAGAAAAATTCATCGAATCGACTTTATTAATAAAATCAAAATACCGAGTGGCAGGCAAATTATCTTCAGATAAAAAATTACTTACTAATTGGACTAAATTGTAAAAAATATATAACCATGAAAAAAATCATAACCATAGCCATATTATTCTTCTCCATACTTTCCTATTCCCAACAAATGAGTTTGGAGAAAAGCAAATTCTATTTAGGCGGTAATCGAATTGACAGTCGCGAAGCCCGAAATTTATTTGCCACCAATGTTAAAGCAGCAGCACTTTACAAACAAGCCAAATCAAAAGAAGCTTTAGGTGGATTTTTATTAGGATTGGGAATTGGATTAACGGTCGGTGATTTGGCCATTGGTTTGTTTTCTGATAAAGATTATCCTTCGGCACTAACTTATGCCGGATTGGGTTCGATTGCCGTTTCTGTGCCGATACTTTCAGGAAGAAAAAAACGATATAAAGAAGCGATTGAAATTTACAATTCGGAACACAAAGAATTAAAATTAGGCGCAACCAATAACTCCATAGAACTCAATGCGGTTTCGAATCAAAACGGTTTTGGATTACAATTAAAATTCTAAAATATGTCAGTCAACAAAACACTACTCGATAAAGGAATTAAATACATGCTTTATGCTTTGCCTTTGATGTTTATTGGTCCGAGTGTCATTTACAATGCCTTCATCAACAAACAAAACACTTGGCATTGGTTGGTTTTAGCCATTGGAATTGTTCTTTGCTTAACCGCAGTATATTTTATGTTTAAAGGAATAAAAACGCTTACTGACGCATTGTTTGATCATGAAAAATAACTCCTATTTAGAAAGTGTTCAAAAGCAATTTCTCTATTATAAAATGTTAGGTGAAAAAGCGATGGAACAACTTGAACCTGAGCAATTATTCATTTCGGTGAATGACGACACCAATTCGATAGCAATAATTGTAAAACACCTTTCCGGAAATATGTTGTCACGTTGGACAGATTTTTTAACTACCGATGGAGAAAAAGAATGGCGTAATCGTGACGCTGAATTTGATTCCTATTTTCTTGAAAATGACAAAGCGGAACTGATGAAATTGTGGAACAGAGGCTGGGATTGTTTGTTCAATGCGATAAATTCGTTAACCGCTGAACAATTAGAAACCATTATCTATATTCGCAATGAAGGTCATACGGTTGTGGAAGCGATTAACCGTCAGTTGGCGCATTATCCTTATCACATTGGTCAAATTGTTTTTTATGCCAAAATGCTCAAAAAAGAAGAATGGAATTCGCTTTCCATTCCAAAAAATAAATCCAATAGTTACAATGCAGAGAAGTTTTCTAAAGACAAAAGCATAAAGAACTTTACGGATGATGAATTGAATAAATTAAAACGTTAAGGTTATAAGGCACTAAGTCTCTGAGGTTCTGAGAAAAACTAAACTCAAAACTAACAACATAGCAACTTAGTACCTTAGCACCTCATACACTTAGCATCTTAACCCATGAAAAAAACATCACTACTCCTACTCGCTTTAACCGTGATAGCTTGCTCAGAAAAAGAGCGCAACTGCCAAGATTTTAAAACCGGCACTTTTGAATTCTCTCAAGAAATCAATGGAAAAAAGGTCACCTCAACTTTCACACGTACCGAAACACTTCAAATAGAAACCTTTAACGGAAAAACCGATACCGCTTCTGTGCGTTGGGTAAATGACTGTGAATTTGTGTTGCAAAAATTACATCCGAAAACCATGAATGAAAAGAAAGCAATCAGCATGAAAATTTTGTTTACTAAAGACAATACCTATACCTTTGACTATTCTTTTGTAGGCGATGCGCAAAAACAACGCGGCACTGTAACAAAATTGAAATAAACGCGTTTAACCGATACAAACTTAATTTACAAACATGGAAGTATTTTTAAATCCCGATGCTTGGGTAGCACTTTTGACTTTAACTTTTTTAGAAATTGTTCTCGGAATTGACAACATTATCTTCATCTCAATCGTAACCGGAAAACTTCCTCAGGAAAAACGCAAAAGAGCCACAAGAATTGGTTTGTTTTTAGCCATGTTTATGCGTATTGGATTGCTATTCGGAATTACATTATTAATCGCTATGAAAGCTCCTTGGTTTAGTATTGATTGGGGTTGGTTTAGCGCTAGTTTCACCGGTCAAGCCATTATTCTTTTGCTTGGTGGTATATTCTTAATTTACAAAAGCACTAAAGAAATTCACGAAAAGGTTGACCACAAAGGTGAAGAAGAAAAAGACTTAAAAACTTCAGCTGCGAAATCATTTAGCAGTGTAATTGTCCAAATTCTATTAATCGATTTAATCTTTTCGGTAGACAGTATTTTAACCGCAGTTGGAATGACCAATGGTGTTGAAGGTGCCATATACATTATGGTTACTGCTGTTGTGATTTCTGTAGGCGTTATGCTTTTATTCGCTGTTCCGGTCGGCAATTTTGTGAACGCCAATCCATCCATACAAGTTCTTGGTTTAGCCTTCTTAATCTTAATTGGTTTTATGTTAATCACCGAAAGCATGCATTTATCTAATGCTTCTTTAGTAGGACAGCATGTTGGTGTAGTTCCAAAAGGCTATTTGTATTTTGCCATCGCATTCTCATTGGCTGTAGAATTCATCAATATGAAAATGCGCAAAAAGAAACACTAATAGTGAAATATCAAAAGTATAAGCTCCCTATTGATAGGGAGTTTTTTTGTCGCATCTGAGTCATTTTTTTATTTCAATACAAATTGTCCGCAGCTTCTTCTTTTTTTTAGATTTTATCCTACATTCTGTCATTTCTATGCTCCTCAACAGTTGTTAAATGATAATTATCATCTTTTTTTAATCAATAAAAGATTACTTTTACAATAGTTGAGATTGTTAAAATATAAATTTATTAGGCATAAGCATGGAAAAAAAAATAATGATTTTACAAAAATTCTCTTCTTTTAAAATTGTCCTTTTTTATACAACTGTAAGTGCTGTATATATATTCACCTCCGATTACTTCTTAGAACTACTGATTCCTAATATTAATTTACTCTCCAAACTTCAAACTATAAAAGGGCTGGCTTTTATTCTCATTACTGCAATACTACTTTACATATTGGTCAAAAGAAATATTTATAAGATATCAAGCTATTATCAAGAAATCATCGATATAAAGCAACTGTCCGATAAACAATCGATACAATCTACGGAAGAATATATTTCTTTATTTAATCACAGCCCTTTACCAATGTGGCTTTTTGATACAGAAACACTTCGCTTTATACTTGTGAATGAAGCTGCTTGCAGTCATTATGGTTTTTCGCAAGAGGAATACATGTCAATGACATTAAAAGATATTCGTCCTAAAGAAGATATACTTTTATTAGAAGAAATGCTTGCTCTTTCTTTGAAAACTAACAGTTCACTTTCGACCATTGTAAGACATCAAAAAAAAAATGGGGAAATTATTCAAGTTAAAGTAAAAACTTGTTTTGTTGCTTTTAATGGAAAAAAATTAAGACTAGCTTCTGCTGTAGATATCACAGCAGAAATGAATACCCAAAAGAAACTGACAGAGTCAAATTCGAGATTACAAATTGCAAGTGAAATTGCCAGTTTAGGTTATTGGACAAATGATTTAGTGAAGTCAGAAATCCAATGGTCTGATGAAATGCACAGAATTTTTGAAACTGACCCCAAAACGTTTGAATTGACTTTAGAGGCGATAGTAAATCGCTTTCATCCGGATGAACGATTGAAATTCAACACCCAAACATTTTCCAATTTTGACGAAAAAAACATTATAGAAAGTGAGCAGAGAATTATTACCGATTCAGGCAAAATAAAATGGATATTGGAGCGAATACATTTAATAAAGGATCATAATAATGTCCCTATTAAACTAGAAGGTATTGCTGTAGATATTACCAAAAGAAAACTACACGAACAAGAAATATGGGAAAGCAACGAACGTTTTAAATTGTTGACGAAAGCTACCATTGAAGCCATTATTGATTGGGATATTGACAGTAAAACTGTTTTTTGGGGTGATGGTTTTCACTCCTTACTAGGCTATGACCTAAGCAAAACGGATAATCGTTTATGGTCAAGTAACATACATCCTGAAGACAGAAAAAAAGTATTAAGTAATTTAAACAGAGCTTTAAAAGATCCTACAAAACAGAATTTTAATGCCGAATTCAGATTTTTAAAAGCCAACAGAGATGTTGCTTACGTACAGCACCGGAGTGTTTTAATAAGAGACATTAACGGCAAAGTGACCAGAGTATTAGGTGCTATGATTGATTTAACTGATACTTTAGAAAGAATGCGTAAGATTGAAATGCAAAATAAGGTATTAAAAGACATTTCATGGACTCAATCACATATGGCAAGAGCTCCACTTGCAAATATTTTAGGTCTCATTAATCTTATGAAAGACAATAAAAGCTTAGGTATAAACGATGAAAATCTTATTGATTATATTAGTGAATCGGCCAATAAACTGGATGATATCATACGTGATATCGTCAAAAAATCTGCCGAAACCAATAACATTGAATAAACCACAACCACCGGAAATTTACAGAAACCCGACAAGTTTTTAAAACCTGTCAGGTTTAATTATTCTAATGACAATGTAATCTGTCCGTCATCGTCCGTTTCTGTTTGGATATCATCCGAAACATTATCTTCTCCGGTTACTTCAACATCTTCCGGTTGGATTTCTTCCGGTTCCTCGAATGGTAATGGTTCTAATAAATTGACTTGTTTTAGTTTGTCTGTGGTCAATTGGTTACCAATCGCCTTAATCCCTTTCACTGAAATAAATTGTTCTAAATCAACAGTAATTGTATCTTTTTGCACACCTTTGACTTTGGCAAAAACAATTTCCGCCATTGGTCGCCAATCGGTTGAAACGATTTCTAATTGGGATTTTTCGTGTTCAGTGATAAAGATTTCTTCTTTGTTTTCGTTTTCTACTAAAAAGCGTTTCACGAAATAACGTTCCTTTTCTCCATCATAATAAATGGTTGAAATTGGTTTCTTCGGATGCCATTTTTCTAAGACAATCATATCTTCCTCAAAATGCGTGGTCAACTCAGGAACAATCGTTTTCAATTTCCCCGATTGGTTGATGATTAACAATCTATCATTTGGCCTAAATTCACCCAACAACTCGCCTCTTCCATCGACATTCAATCGTTGAACCGTATCGTCAAACCAAACTTTTCGCGGACGCAAAGTGGAGATGCCTTTTTCTTTGAGTTCGATTTTCTTAATCGGATATTTGGTTACGGTGTTTCCACGTGAAGCTCTTCCTTTGATGGCAATATCGGAGAAATCAACATCCCATTTTAGTTTTTTGACGCTACCTATTTGGCGCAATAAAATCGTCACCGTTTCCGCTTCACCATTCGGATTTGCAGAAAAATACAATACTTGACTTCCGGCTTTTTCCTGAGTCAAATCATAGAATTTATCACGAGTAACGCCCGAAACATTGAAACGCTTGATAAACGTTGAGCCGTTTTTGCCATCGCGGTACATCATATTGTAAATCGTGCGTTTGTCATTTTTATCGAAAACCGCAATATGGATAATGTCTTTGCCAACGAACTTTTTGTCGTCTACTTTGGCAATCATCATTTTTCCGTCACGCAAGAAGACAATCACATCATCAATATCAGAGCAATCAGCTACGTATTCGTCTTTCTTTAAACCAGTTCCAAAGAAACCTTCTTCTTTGTTGACGTAGAGTTTGGTGTTTCTTAAAACTACTTTCGTGGCTTCAATGGTATCAAAACTTCTTAACTCGGTTTGACGTTCTCGACCTTTGCCGTATTTGTCTTTTAGTTTTTGGAAGAAATCCACCGTATAGTCAATAATATGGTCTAAATGGTGTTTTACTTCTTCCATTTCGGCTTCCAACTTCGCAATGGCATCATCGGCTTTATCCGAATCGAAACGCGTGATACGAATCATTGGGATTTGCGTTAGCTTTTGTAAATCGTCATCATTAATTTCTCTGACAAACGACTTCAAGAAAGGCTTAAATCGGTCATACATATAAACGTAAAGCGATTCTCTGTCGGAGTACAATTTGAAATCGATATACATTTCTTCACGGATGAAGATTTTCTCCAAAGTCGAGAAATGCCATTTGTTTTCTAATTCGTCTAACTGAATTTCCAACTCGCGTTTGAGTAAATCAACCGTTCGGTGCGTCGAAATTTTCAACATATCCGAAACACCGATAAACAACGGTTTGTGGTTTTCAATTACACAACCTAATGGCGCTACAGACGTTTCACAAGCGGTAAATGCATAAAGTGCATCTATAGTTTTATCCGGAGAAACACCCGGCGGAAGATGGATTAAAATCTCTACTTCGGCAGCGGTATTGTCTTCTATTTTTTTGACTTTGATTTTCCCTTTTTCATTGGCTTTCAAAATACTGTCAATCAGCGTTGACGTATTGGTTGAAAATGGAATTTGGGTAATCACCAACGTTTGTTTGTCGAGCTGACCAATTTTGGCACGCACACGAACACGTCCGCCACGCAAACCGTCGTTATAATTAGAAACATCGGCAATACCGGCGGTTGGAAAATCAGGAAATAAAGTAAATGGTTTGTTCTTTAATATTTTAATCGAAGCATCTATCAGTTCGTTAAAGTTGTGTGGTAAAACTTTAGTCGATAATCCAACAGCAATTCCTTCGGCACCTTGCGCTAACAACAACGGAAACTTTACCGGAAGATTAATCGGTTCGGCACGACGACCGTCATACGACATTCCCCATTGGGTGATTTTTGGGGAATATAACACATCGTGGCCAAACTTAGAAATACGTGCTTCAATATAACGTGAAGCCGCAGCACTATCACCCGTGAGGATATTTCCCCAGTTTCCTTGCATGTCGATAATCAAATCTTTTTGCCCTATTTGCACCATTGCGTCACCAATACTCGCATCTCCGTGAGGATGATACTGCATCGTGTGTCCAACGATGTTCGCCACTTTGTTGTAACGACCATCATCCAACTCTTTCATCGAATGCATGATACGACGTTGCACCGGTTTGAATCCGTCTTCAATCGCAGGAACCGCACGCTCGAGAATTACATAGGAAGCATAATCCAAAAACCAATCTTTGTACATGCCTGTAACTTTGGTAATGGTGTCTTCCGGGTTTTCGTCGTTTTCGTAGAAATGGTTGCCCGAAGATTTAATGTCTTCAAAGCCTTCTTCCAGTGCGTCATCGCCCGTAGATTCGTTCAACTCGTTGTTGCTTTCGTCTTCGTTTGGGATGATATCGTCTTCTTCTTCGTCTTTCATTTATGCTGAATTTATTTCAGTATCTTTTATATTTTAAAAAGAATATTTTTCTTTACAAATATGTTTTTGTGATTCTACTAAAATGCCGTTTGTATCCTTAGTTTTTATTTGTAATGTATTACATTCTTTATGATCATTACTTTTGATGATAAAAAATGTAGCCGAAAAACTAAAAATAAAAATGACTACAACTATGAGTATGGTTTTCGTATTCATATAAATTAATTCTTCTCAACAACATCCAATTCCACTTTCAAATTATTGATAATAAAAACCTGTCTGTCCGGTGTGTTTTTCCCCATATAGAATTCGAGTAAGGTTTCAATCGATGTAGATTTGTCTAACATCACCGGATCAAGTCGAATGCTTTCGCCAATAAAATGTTTGAACTCATCGGGTGAAATTTCCCCTAATCCTTTGAATCGTGTGATTTCAGGTTTTGGTTTTAGTTTTTCAATCGCATCAACACGTTCTTGGTCGCTATAGCAATAAATGGTTTCCTTTTTGTTTCGCACGCGGAATAAAGGCGTTTGCAAAATGTATAAATGGCCGTCTTTAATCAACTCAGGAAAGAATTGCAAAAAGAAAGTGATCAACAGCAAACGAATGTGCATACCGTCAACATCGGCATCGGTTGCAATTACGATATTGTTGTAACGCAAATCGCCCATGTCTTCTTCGATGTCTAAAGCCGCTTGGAGTAAGTTGAATTCTTCATTCTCATAAACAATCTTTTTGGTCATGCCATAAGAATTCAATGGCTTACCACGCAAACTAAATACCGCTTGTGTATTCACGTCTCGCGATTTGGTAATGGAACCTGAAGCCGAATCACCTTCGGTAATGAAAAGCGTGCTTTCTAAACTTCGTGGGTTTTTCGCATCGGTTAAATGCACGCGACAATCACGTAGTTTTTTATTGTGCAGACTCGCTTTTTTGGCTCTGTCTTTGGCTAATTTTCTAATACCCGATAATTCTTTACGCTCGCGTTCGGCCTGAAGAATTTTGCGCAATAGTAAATCGGCTACTTCAGGGTTTTTGTGTAAAAAGTTATCGAGTTTGGTTTTGATGAAATCGTTAACAAAAGTACGCACTGATGGACCTTTCGGACCAATATCGGTTGAGCCTAATTTGGTTTTCGTTTGTGATTCAAAAACCGGTTCTTCGACTTTTACCGCAATAGCAGAAACAATCGATTTACGAATGTCAGACGCTTCGAAAGGTTTGTTGTAAAACTCTTTGATGGTTTTGACAATTGCTTCGCGGAAAGCACCTAAATGCGTTCCACCTTGGGTTGTATTCTGACCATTGACAAACGAATGGTATTCTTCTGAGTACTGTGATTTACTGTGTGTTAAAGCAATTTCAATATCATCACCTTCCAAATGAATCACCGGATATTGCATGTCCTCTTCAGAAATGGTTTCTTCCAGTAAATCCTTTAATCCGTATTCGGAAATGTATTTTTCACCATTGTAATAAATCGTTAAACCTCGATTTAGATAACAGTAGTTTTTGAGCATCTTGATGATGTACTCATTTCGATATTTGTAATTTTTGAAAATGGTTTCATCGGCTACGAAAGACACTTTGGTTCCTCTGCGTTTAGTCGATTCTACTAAGTCCTCTTCAATGGTTAGATTTCCGGCGGAGAATTCGGCTGCTTTTTGTTGGTTATCCCGAACCGATTCCACACGAAAATAATTCGATAAAGCATTTACTGCTTTGGTACCAACTCCATTCAAACCTACGGATTTCTTAAACGCTTTGGAGTCGTATTTTCCTCCGGTATTCATTTTGGAAACCACATCAACGACTTTCCCTAACGGAATGCCGCGACCGTAATCACGTACGGTTACCAGTTTGTCTTTGATCGTAACTTCAATGACTTTTCCCGCGCCCATCACAAATTCATCGATACAGTTGTCGATGGTTTCTTTGAGCAATATGTAAATACCATCGTCGGGTGAAGAACCGTCACCGAGTTTCCCGATGTACATTCCGGGACGCATTCGGATGTGTTCTTTCCAGTCGAGTGAACGGATATTGTCTTCGGTATATTGATTTTGTTCTGACATTATAAAACTAACGATTTTAACTGCGTTCAATTCGGTCGTTGCATTTTGCAACAACCTCGGGTCTGCTAATATAGTGGAATTAGGATGATTCTTGAAATGATATTTATCAAAGTTATTAAGAATG
>NZ_DLGY01000030.1:0-65749 GCF_002482945.1 Flavobacterium sp. UBA7682 | reverse complement strand
TTTTAAGCACAGTTCTTTGTTAGCTGTAGTGCCTTATTTTTCATTCAATTCTTTTATTATTTTAAACCAACTTTCTATTTCATCATAGCAGTCTAGTTCTATTAAATGTTCTTTGGTAATTTGTTTAGTAAGCTTACCATTTGCTATAGATTTTACTATTTTTTCGTCATTAATTTTCTTTGTTTTACTTGTTACTATTTGCCCAATGTCAGCATTATCCCAATCTTCAATGTCTTTTAAGTCTATTTCAAATTCACTTTCATATAAACAAGCTGGAATGTAATTTTCCATTTCTCTTTTTTTCGTTAAAATCCCTCTTGATGAATTATTTCTTTCATTTATCTTATCAATTGAACTTTTGTATTTATTGTCAGCGTCTTTATCATATAAATGAAATTCTATAACATTTGAACCTTCTAAATATTCTTTATCAACCCAATTAATCAAACTCGAACCACCCATTGGAATTAACTTTATTTTCTCTTTTTCTAAGTCAATAATTTCTTTAAATTCAGGAATAAAATTATTCAAATTTGTTAGGAAATTAATATCATTTGTTCCCTCCAAACAAATGACCAATTTTCCAATGTAAGATGAAAGTCCTAATGTATTAGAAATCGCTTTTAATTTTTGTTCGTCTTTTACGATATAATTTTCACCGTCTTTCTTATCAATTAGTATTAAATTTTCATTTTTAAGTTGTTTAGCAATTTCAGGTGAATGTGTAGTAATTATTACTTGATAACTTTCTTTTTGAGCCAAATCATTTAAAGCAGTTACTAACAAATTTTGATGGTCGGGATGTTGTGAGGTTTCAGGTTCTTCAATAGCATAAATAATGCTTCTATTTTCTTTATTTTTTCTTTCTGCTTCTGCACGAAAATAATTTAATGTTATAAGTCGTCTTACTCCACTTCCTCTTTTATTCATTGGAATATTGTCATCTCCTAAAAATGAAAATGAAAATATTGTATCCCAAGCCTTTGTTGAAACATCAGGCTTTAAAACCTTTGCAAGGTCTGGGTTCATTTCTTTCAATTTTTCAATCGTTTCAATACCAATCTTTTCAGCACTTTCTTTTATTAGTTTTGTTACTTCTTCCAATTTATCGGTAACAGTTTCTATTGCTCTTTTAGTTATTATTTTTAATGGGTCTTGAACCTCTTTATCTGTGTCTTTATTAACTCTATCAGCTTGAAATAAAAAGAAAAGAGGTAAATCTTTTGATAAGCTTTCCCAGATATTTTTGCCATCTTCTTTATCTATTGGCATTTCTATCGTTGAGATTTTTGTTAAATCAGAAACGCTATAAATAGCTTTTCTAATTTCAGCTCTTTTACGTTTATCAAAATCAACAGGAATTTTTTTATCCGTATCTGGGTCATAAGGTCCAATTTCTAATCCTTTATCTAAATTATCTAATTTATTATTGTTTTGAAGTTCCGAAAGAGCAAATGCGATATCCTCTTTTTCAAGAACTTTTTTCAATTCCTCTATCTTAATTGTAGGCAAAGGTTTGTTTGAATATTGACTTGGATAGTTGCAAATTAGAAATGTTTTTAAACTTGCTGCTGTGATTTTCCCTTTACTACAATCCCAAGTTTTTTTAATTTCTAATTCGTCTTTTTCATTGAGTAAGAACTCGTCTTTTAAATTTGTTTTGACATCTGTGTCTATCAAATATTCTTTTGTAGTGTCAACCTTAAAGCAACATCTTATAGATATATAATCTCCATTAAAAACATTTAGATCAGAATAATCAATTTTTATTTTGTCCTCTCCAAAGAAAATATCTAATGCCTCAAGTATTGTAGATTTTCCAATATCATTCTTCCCAATTAGAACATTTAAATTGTCAACAAAGTCAATTTCAATGTTTTTATAGCTTCTAAAGTTTTCTAAAATTAATCTTTGTAAGTACATATTATTTTTTGTTGCAGTGTTTTTGTGGCATTACAGCTAACGTCTTGATAAGTATTATTATTTTATACTCACTTATCAAGTAGTATTTTCTCAAACTTACAAAATTCCCCACCACCAATCAATCCCCATTAATGGGTAATTTAAGTCAAGTTATCAACATAAAATTCTTATAAAAGAAGGTGAATAGGGATAAGGGAAAAGGGATAAGGGAACCTCTACAGTCATTAAATCACATTGCACAAAATTTTCAATAGCGATAAAAATGCACCACAAAATGTGTCATACTTTTCAGTGGCGACAAAAATGTAGCACATAATGTGTCATACTTTTCAGTAGCGACAAAAATGTGCACAATAAATCACCCTGTTTTTCCGTTTTAGTAAACATGCACTTACCCTTTTATGGTTTGACCAATAGGGTACTAACCCATAATCTATGAGGAGAAAATCTCAGGAAATCAAGGGCATGCTGGGGTTTACCCAAGACGAAATGGCCCAACTTTTAAAGCTTCACCGCACTACCGTGTCCCGTTTTGAGTTGGGCAATGGTCATATCCCTCACCGTTCAAACGTACTGTTGGGCGTCATGCTCAAATACAGCCAATCGCCTGAAGCTAAGGCTGACCTGCCCGAAGCGCTGGAAGAACAACAGGCACTGGAGGTCGTTAAACTACAGAAAATGATTAAGGAAAACGAATACCAGTATGAGCGACTGAGCCGGAAACTGCACAAGGCACAGGCCAACTATGCCTATAACGAAAAAGCCGTGAAGCTCCTGTATTTCCTAAGGGAACGAGCCGCTGAACTGCCCGAAGTGTCCCCCGATGTATTGCGTCTTTTGGAAAATAGGGTGAAAGCTTCGCTCCAAAAACTGGGCAAAGCCGATGTGTTAGCTTTGGAATTGCAGGTCGATTTATTAGTCTACCAAAAAATGCTGTTGGAACGAAAACAGTACGAGATTGGCGCTAACGGCAATGAGAATAATGCATCGCTAGTTTAACAACTAAGCATACGAAATCTTAGTGACCTTTGCGTAAAACTTTGCGGGCTTTGCGGTTAAATTTAGTCACAGTCGCAGTCGCCAGTTTAACCACTAAAATTCACAAAGCAGATGATCTTCGAGGTAAACTAACCGGCTAAACCGTCATCGAGAACAATTGTGTTTGTGGTGTTTTGCGTTTCAACCTTAAATCAAAAGCCATACAGATGTTGCGCACAAAAGCTTTTCCTTTTTCGGTTACAACCAAACGGTTGGGTTGCATTAATAACAATCCATCGCTTTCCATTTCGTGGAGTTGTGCTAATACTTCGGGAAGTTCTTTAAAGTATAAGTTGTCCTCTTTCCATGATGTTTCAAATTGGCACATCAAGTTAAGAATATGACGGCGAATGATTAGGTCTTCTTCGGTTAAAACGTGCCCACGGTAAACCGGTAATTCATTGTTGGCCAAACGAGCATAATAGGTTTCGATTTCTTTTTCGTTTTGAGCAAAGGCATACCAACTGTCACTGATAGAAGAGACGCCTAAACCAATCATCAATTGGGTTTTAGATGCCGTATAACCCATAAAATTACGATGTAACTTTCCGGCTTTGAAGGCTTTGTACATGGTGTCTTCTTCCAAGGCAAAGTGATCCATTCCGATTTCATGATACCCTTTTTTAAACAAAAGAGTTTTGCCTACTTCATAAAGTTGGCGTTTCTCATCATCTTTCGGAACATCTTCGTCTTTGAAACCACGTTGTCCGTTGCCTTTAATCCATGGTACGTGTGCATAACTGTAAAATGCCAAGCGATTAGGGGAAAGCGAATTGGTTTTTTCAATCGTGTCAACCACATTTTCTAATGTTTGAAAAGGTAACCCGAAAACCAAATCATGTGAAATCGAAGTATAGCCTATCTCTTTCGCCCAAAAAGTTACTTTGGCCACATTGTGAAAGGGTTGAATTCTATGTATAGCGGTTTGTACTTTTTCGCTGTAATCTTGCACGCCATAACTCACTCTTCTAAAACCTAAATCATATAGTTTTTGTAAATGTTCTCTGGTAGTATTGTTGGGATGTCCTTCAAAACTGAATTCGTATTCGCTAGCTTTTTTGGCTTTGCGAAGAATTCCGGTAATCAATCGCTCTAAGTTTTCAGTAGAAAAGAAAGTTGGTGTTCCGCCGCCCAAATGAATCTCTTTGATGATTGGTTTAGCCGAAAATAAATCACAATACAAATCCCATTCTTTCAAAACAGCGTCTATATAAGGATGTTCTACTTCATGGCGTTTGGTAATGCGTTTGTGGCAACCGCAAAACGTGCACAAACTTTCGCAAAAAGGCAAATGAATGTAGAGACTTATGCCTTCAGAAGCATTACTTTCTTTAAAGCTTCGTAAAAATGTTTGTTGCCATTTCGATTGAGAAAAAGAAGCTTCATCCCAATAAGGAACTGTAGGATAACTGGTGTATCTCGGACCGGGAACGTTATATTTTTGAATTAATGAAACTGACATAGTACTACTTTACAAGGACAAAAGTAGTTTGGGTTTTTACCAATAAAAATGACAATTGTCATGTAAGCCAATTATTCTTTAATCACTTTTATTATTTGTTGGCTTAATTTCAGAAAATAAGTTCCGGTGAAAATATTCGTCAAGTCAAGGATTGTATCGTCAGTCTCAATTTCAAAGCTTTTTAAGTTTTGTCCCAAAATAGAAAACAATTCAGCTTTTCCACGATAACCAATTGAAGAAAGTGTAATAAAATCTTTGGTCGGATTCGGATAAACTACCAGTGAACTTTGATTGTGGTTCGGAACGTCTAAAGTTGCCGGATTTAATTTGGCCAAAAAAGGATAATATTGAAAATCATCAGTTCCGGCTTGTAAATTGTCAAAATTGATAACCTCATTTGCCATTCCGGATACCATAACACTTCCGTCAGGTAGAATACTGATGCCATCGGTTCGGTCTTCAGAATTACCACCGGCTGTTTTCGCCCAAAGCACATTACCTTGCGGTGAATATTTTAAAATCAGTACGTCACTGTTGGAACCAACTTGGGTTTGCGAACTCACATTGGTATTCCATTGAATAGTACCTTGTGTTTTTCCGGCCACATAAATATTTCCTTGATTGTCAAGAGTTAAAAAGTTGCGTTGACCAATTTCGGCACCACCGCTTCCCGGAACTTCTTTTACCCATTGTACTGTTCCGGTCGAATTGAATTTAGCCAAAAAGAAATCATAATTGCCCATCGGACCTTCGCAGGTGATGTCGCCAATCAAAAAAGCGTCAAATAAATGTGAGCTGAAATAGACTTCATCCGGTGTTCGGGCAATGACCATTGGTTCCGGACAAGTAATGTCTTCTACATAATGCATCCATTGCATTTGTCCGGTCGGATTGTATTTTACGACATAAACATTGTATAAAAAAGGCGCGGGCATATTGGTACCGTTGAAGTTTGCGTTCATTTCGGCACACGAACCAGCCGCGTAAATATTGCCTTCTGTATCTATACTGACAGCGCTGAGGAGTTTTACTTGAGTTTGTGTGATGAGTTGCAAAGAGTTTCCATTAGCATCCAATTTTTCAATAAAGGAATTTTGATAATCGTCATAACCTATAAATACGTTTTGTTGGCTGTCAATCGCCATCGCATTGAAATGTTGGGTAAAATCACCCGGAATTACTTTGTGCCACAGCAGTTCACCATTGGCATTGAATTTTAGTAATAACGGATTTACGTTTAGCAAATTGGTGGTCAAATTAAAATTGTCAATAGTAATTGAAGTAAGATAGGTTACAGCCATATATAGATTTCCGAAATTATCAGTGATCAATTTATAAGCATGTACATCACCATTGATATTTTTAGTGGAAACCAAAGTTCCATTTGTATCATATTTAAGTAAAGCAAGATTGCCAAAAATATCAGTATAAGCCGTTGCATTATTTTTAAATCCGCAAACATAAGTATTCCCTTGATGGTCTGTTGCGTTTGGATAACTGATCATTCCCGGATTCATACTAAAAGTGATGCTTGGCGTTCGCAGCCATTCAAAAGTCTGCGCTTGTGATACCAATTGGAACAGGATCAAAAGTGTAAGTAAGTAATTCTTTTTCATGATTTTAGTCTTGATGATTGATATACCAAAGATAGGGAAAAGGTGAAAAGGCGCTACAATTTGCAGGTTGACATTTGGTATACAGACCAAAGTAAATTTAACTTAAACAACTTTGCCACTCGCTAACAATTAAGCCACATTAGAAAGGTTATAATTAATAAATCAATGATTTTAAATTAATCATGTTGTAAAATCAATGACGGTATTTTGTGACAAAATAAAACTATACCATTATGTCAAAAAATTACACTACAAAAAGCCTGTTATTCCTCTTAATGATGGCTTTTTCCTCTGTTTCTTGGGGACAAACTTTAGTTCACTATTGGAACTTCAATGACAATAGTTCGATTGCGACCATCACAACACCAACTTCTACACTAGGTGGTGCAGTTCTGACTGCAATTCCTGGTGGTATTAGCGTTATTGATTTTGCCGGAGGAACGGGACAAAATTTTAATGTTTTGAATTTGAATGCTCGTAACAGCGATGTTTCCGGAACGCATTTACGCTTTAATGACCCGATTGGCGGTGCTTTAGAATTTGCTTTGCCAACAAGTGGTTATGAAAACATCATTGTGAAATTTGCGACACGTCGTTCCGGTTCAGGTGCAGGAACACAATCTTGGTCTTATTCTTTAGATGGAACCAATTATGTTGCTTTTACAACTGTAAATCCGAATAACGGTGATCCGGCTTTAGCCACTTTAAATTTTTCGGCGGTAACCGGTGCGAATAACAACGCCAACTTCAAATTAAAAGTCGAGTTTTCCCAAGGTGATGGCGGAACCGTTGGGAACAATCGTTTTGACAATTTTACGGTTGAAGGTTCATCGCTTGGTGGTACAGATACAGTAGCTCCAATTGCCACTTTTTTACCAACCAATACAACTACTAATGTGGCTGTAACTGCTAATCCTACCATAACATTTAATGAAGCCGTTCGTTTACTGGACGATTCAGCAATTAATGATACGAATGTGGATGCTTTGGTTGAATTGCGTTTGAACAATGCAACCGGAACTCTAGTGCCGTTTGATGCTACTTTTTCCGGTAATGTGATCACTATTAATCCAACGGCAGTGTTGGCTAATAATCAAGCATATTATGTGTCTTTGTTACCAAATCTGGTGGAAGATTTGAGTAATAATGCTTTGGTGACTTCTGCATCAGCAACATTTACAACTATTGCTAACCAAACGGTGTTTTCTGCCGGTGATATTGCTTTTGTAGCTTACAGAATGAATGCTACAGCTACTGAAGATGAAGTAGCTTTTATCACTTTCGTGGATATTATTGCAGGTACTTTTATCAACTTTACCGATTCGAAATACACCACAAATTCACCGGCGCAATGTGCCAACGGAATTGTATGGACAGCAACGCAATGTGTTCCGGCTGGTTCTGTGGTGACTATCCAAACTTCTGCCTTACTTTCTAACAGCGGAACAGTAACCGGTTCAGGTTTCGGATTGAGCTCTGGTGGCGATCAAGTGATTGCTTATACCGGTTCAAATGCTAATCCCAATTATCTTACGGCTTTAACTTCTAACGGATGGGTTGCTACAAACACATCATGCGGTGGAAGTTTATCAATGTTACCAGTCGGTTTAACCGATGGAGTTTCATCTTTAAATACAACAACATCTCCGGGAAATGTTGCCGGAAATACAGTCAATGCTTTTTACAGCGGAACACAAACCGGAACACCGGCAGCTTTAAGAACATCGATTTTGAATCCAGCCAACTGGACAGGTGTTGCGGGTGGAACGGCAGCTCAAACTTGGCCAACCTGGAATTTCCCTAGTTCGTTGCAAGTACAAAGTGTATCAGTGATAAACAATACAACTATTCAAGTTACTTTCAACAATAACTTAGATATAACTTCGGCTTCTAATATTGCTAATTATAACGGTGTACCTAATTTAGCTTCAGTAACCGTTTTAAATAACATTGCAACCTTAAATTATTCAATCGGTTTTGCTTCGGCAACCAACTATACTTTGGTGATTAGTAATGTGCAAGATTCCACTAATGCCTTGATGTCTTGTCCATTCTCATATCCGTTTTCTTACAATACTTCAGTAAGCTTAGCTTCGAATTTTATCACGGTAAATGAAACGGCTGGCACACTTTCTTTTGTAGTTAATTTGTCAAGTCCGGCGACAAGTTCGGTAGATTTAGTAGTAAAAGGAACGCCTTTCAGTACGGCTGACAGCAACGATTTTACTTTGGTAACACAAACTTTAAACTTTAACGGTTCAAGTGCTTTGACACAAACCATTACTATTCCAATTATTGACGATATTTTGGAAGAACAACAAGCGGAGTACTTTGTGTTGAGTCTTGAAAATGCAGTAGGTTTATCAATTTCAGGAACTCCAACTGCAACGGTTTATATTATTGATAACGACAGATTAGCGCCGGTTCCAAACAACCAAATCGAGTTAAATTATATTGGTAGTTTTGATCCATCTGGTAGTAATACAAGTACTTGTGAAATTGTAGTTCATGATCCGGTTTCTCAACGATTATTTACAACGAGTGCGATTGCAGGATTTTTAGATATTATCAATTTTAGTGACCCAACAACACCAACAGTAGTAAGCTCAATCGATATGAATTCATACGGTGGCGTAACTTCGGTTGCGGTTAAAAATGGAGTAGTAGCAGTGGCTTCGCCTAATGCTGATGAAACTTTGAACGGTTCTGTCGTGTTTTTTGATACCAATGGCGTTTTCTTAAAACAAGTTACTGTTGGCGCTTTACCTGATATGATTACGTTTTCACCGGATGGAACTAAAGTAATGACAGCCAATGAAGGTCAGCCAAACGCTAACTATTCTGTCGACCCTGAAGGTTCAGTAAGTATTATTGATATTTCTGGCGGAATTGCTGCTTTGACACAAGCCAATGTAACTACCTTATTGTTTACGGCTTATAATGCGCAAGAAGCCACTTTAATTGCATCGGGTGTTAGAAAATTAAAATTGACAAGCACTATGTCTCAAGATTTCGAACCGGAATACATAACAATTAGTGCTGACTCTCAAAAAGCTTGGGTTACTTTACAAGAAAATAATGCTATTGCTGAAATCAATTTGGTAACAACTTCATTCACCGATATTTGGGCACTAGGAACCAAAGATGTTAGCGTTCCGGGGAACGGAATGGATATCTCTGACAATAACAACCAAGTATTAATTGCCAACTGGCCAATTCAAGCGTTCTACATGCCGGATGCCGTTGCCAGTTACAATGTTGGCGGTGCAACTTATATAGTAACGGCCAATGAAGGAGATGAAAAAGAGTACACAGGATTTGTAGAAAGAACTACCGTTGGTGCGGCTTCTTATTTGTTAGATGCTGTGAATTTTCCAAATGCAAGTGTCTTGAAACAATCGTATAATATGGGTCGTTTTAGAGTTTCTAACTTAAGCGGAAATACAGATGCTGATCCTGAATTTGAAACCATCAATGCTGTTGGAGCGCGTTCATTCTCTATTTTCAACGCTACAACTAAACAATTAGTTTATGATAGTGGTGATGATTTCGAAATGTTTACAGCAGCTAATTTACCAACACTTTTCAATGCAGACCATGAAGATAATGTAGCCAAAGGAAGAAGTCGTGCCAAAGGACCGGAACCGGAAGGTGTAACGGTTGCTCAAATTGGATCAGAAACTTTTGCTTTTGTTTCTTTGGAAAGAGTAGGTGGTGTGATGGTTTACAATGTAACCAATCCGAATAATCCAACTTTTATAGATTATAAAAACAGTAGAAGTACATCAGCGTATGCTGGTGATCATGGTCCGGAAGGGATTACGTATGTGTCTGCAGAAAACAGTCCAACAGGAACACCTTATATTTTAGTAGCGAACGAAATTAGTGGAACGATTACCATTTTCGAAGTTGACGCAAATGATTTGTCTACACCTGATTTTGAAGGGAATGTGCCAACATTTGTTGTTTTCCCAAATCCTTCTGTGGATAATGGTTTGGTTTACTTCAATCGTACAGCTGATATTGAAGTTTATGATATTTCAGGAAAAATAATTTTATCGCAAAAAGAGGCACAAACTATTGATACGAAAGATTTCAGTGCAGGAATCTATATTATCAAAACCGGTGAAGGCATCGTAAAACGATTGATTATTAAATAAATTGGGTTAGTTATCAATTTGTGAAAACCTCTGATGAAAGTCAGAGGTTTTTTTTTTTAGTCTTAAAATATACCGATAAGTATATTTTGTATATATTTGCTTAATAATAATTTTCAAATGATTTCAAAAGCAGACCGTACCAAACAATTTATTATTGAGAAAATCGCCCCTATCTTTAATTGTAAAGGGTACGCGTGTACTTCGCTCAATGATATGATTGTGGCTACCGGCTTGACCAAAGGAAGCATTTATGGAAACTTTGAAAGTAAAGATGAAGTAGCTTTGGCAGTTTTTGATTATAATTTTCAACTTGTAGTTACTCATATCAGAAGTAAGATGGAAGCCCGAAATTCCATTGTGGAGAAATTGCTTGTTTATCCCGAAACGTATAGAAATTATCTTCAATTGCCATTTTTGCAACACGGTTGTCCGGTGATGAATACCGCTATTGAAGCTGATGGAACGCATCCGCAATTAAAAGCTAAAGCGGCTAATGCCATACAATTCTGGAGAAGTTCAATGGAAAGACAATTGAACGAAGGAATGGCATCAGGCGAAATCAAATCAGATAGTAATACCAACGAAATTTGTACGGTCATTATTTCACTTATACAAGGCGGCGTTATGCAGACAAAAGTTACAGGGAATACAATTGCGCTCAACAGCGGAATGGATTATTTAGTGCGTTTTATCCAAAACCTTAAAGGCTAAAAAAATTTATCATAAAATATACCGATTGGTATATTGTAATATTTAAAACTAAAACCAAAAACAATGAAAAATTTATTCAAAATGATGCTTCTCGGAAGTATAACGCTAAGTAGTGCTATTGAAGCACAAACTATTAAAGGATTCAATCATCTCGAAAGTGTAGTCGCCGATGGACGCTATTTTTATGTCGCCGATATTGGAAAAGACTTAACACCGGATGCTAAAGACGGCGATGGCAAAATTCTAAAACTTGATTCAAAAGGAAACATACTTGAGTCAAATTTTGCCAAAGAAATACTGAATGCTCCAAAAGGTTTAGCGATTCACAAAGACATTTTATTTCTTACCGATATTGACAGAGTCGTGGCTGTTGACAAAAAAACCGGAATGACTTTATACCAAATCGATTTTAGCAATGATGCTCATTTTCTCAATGATATAGCCGTTTGGGATGCGAATACACTTTACGTTTCGGCTACCGATGTAAGCAAATTGTACAAAGTTAATCTCTTAGATAAAACCTATACTGAAGTGGTTATTGATAAACCCATAGCCGGAATCAACGGATTGTTTTGTTATAAAAAAGCAAGTTTATTGTATGTCAACGGTTTGGGAACCAATAACAAATCGAATGGTGTAGTGGGTTTCATTAATTTAAAGAACAATACTTTCACCCAATTGACGGCTGCCGAAGGGATTTATGATGGATTATTTGTAGCCAATGATGTGCTTTACACCAGCAATTGGGTAGCTTATGAAAAGAAAGGAATTTTGCTTTCTATTCAATTGTCAACCCGACGCATTAACCGATTGCCATTGGCCGAACCTATAGCCGGACCGGCTGATTTTATTATAGAAGGCAACAGTTTTGTTGTTCCCGCTATGATTTCGGGAGAATTGCATTTTCTTCCCTATACTAATTCATTAACTCAAAAATTATAAAAATATGGACATAACTCCAAAATCGGTTTATACCGTTCGTTTCAGCGACTGTGATTTATTTGGACATTTAAACAACGCTCGTTACATCGATTATTTTTTAAATGCCAGAGAAGATCATCTTAAAACTTATTACAACTTAGATTTGGTTGAATTCTATCAAAAGAATGTTTCTTGGGTTGTTGGCGGTCACGAAATTGCTTATCTCCGTCCGGCTATGTATAATGAAAAAGTATCCATTCAATCCACTTTGCTCAAAGCCGATGCCGAATATTTATTAGTAGAAATCCAAATGAAAAGCGAAAATGAATCACATCTAAAAGCCATTATGAGAACCAAATTTGTACCCATTGATACAAAAACCGGTAGAAAATCACCTCATGAAGCTTCCTTTTTTGATTGGGCAAAAACCATTGAGAACAGTAAAATTGAACATTACAATACACTAGAAGAGCGAATTAATCAGTTATTGTTCAGAAAAGTATCAGAAATATAACTGTTTGTCAAAAAGCAAATACACAAAAACCGTCGCGATTGCTCGTGACGGTTTTTTATCTTTTTCATAGCATAAATTGTCATTGGTTAGGACCAAAATGGGGATTTTGGTGAAAGCTTCTTCTCTTGACCCAACAACATTGTTTTATTATAAAAACAAATTTGCTGCTTTTTAAAAAAGTTGTGTTCTAAAATTTTTTCTAATTGTTATATAATTTTCATCCTCCAAAAGGTTGAGGTAACGGAACAAACTCGGTTTCATTGGGCACTTTCGGAAAGCGTTGGGCAGTCCAGTCTTCCTTAGCTTGATCAATAAAGTCTTTGTCAGAATGCACAAAATTCCAATAAATAAAATGCTCTTCAGGAAAAGGTTCACCACCAAAAAGATAAAGCGTAGTGTTTTCACTCATTTCAAATTCGCAAAGACTGGCTTCTTTGGCAACTAATAACTGTTTGGTGCCATAAATATGACCATCATTAGTAATGCTTCCATTCAAAATATACATGGCACTTTCACCATAAAGTTCGTGACCGATATTGACTTTGGTACGAGCAGTACTTTTGATTTCAATAAAGTATAACGGACTATAAACCGGAACCAATGATTTTTTACCAAAAGCTTTTCCGGCAATCAGTTTTATCGTAACACCATCTTGTTGCCATTCGGGAATGTCTTGAGCTTCTACATGTGTAAACGAAGGTTCCATGTTTTCTAAAGCTTTGGGCAAAGCAACCCAAATCTGTAATCCGTGTAGCCTTTTTTCGGTATGGCGCAAATATTCGGGTGTTCGTTCCGAGTGTACAATTCCTTTTCCGGCAGTCATCCAATTTACCGCTCCGGGTTCGATGACCATTTCGGTGCCCAAACTGTCTCTGTGCATAATAGCGCCTTCAAATAAATAAGTCAGCGTAGAAAGTCCGATATGCGGATGAGGCGGAACATCCATATTTTGATAGTCTTTTAATTGCGCCGGTCCCATATGATCGATAAAAACAAATGGACCAACGGCACGTTTTTCTCGAAAAGGCAACAATCGCCCAACCAAAAAGTTCCCAATATCTGCGGCGCGTTCTTCTATAATGATTCCAATATTTGACATGTCGTGTTGTTTGTTTTAATAACTACTAAATTAATCATTTTTGGCTCAAAAAAAACCGCAAAGCTCAAAAGTGCCTTACGGTTTCAATCAAAAACTATCAATCATTATTGTTTCACGAATTGTACTTCGGCGTTTAATTTTATGTCTTCTCCAACCAATACACCACCGGTTTCTAAAGCAGCATTCCAAGTCAAGCCAAATTCTCTACGGTTGATTTTTCCATTTAAAGAAAGCCCGATTTTAGTATTTCCCCATGGGTCTTTCATCAATCCGCTGTATTCAGTGTCTAAAGTGATGCTTTTGGTCACGTCTTTAATTGTCAAATCACCACTGATTTTGTATTCGCCTTCGTTTACTTTTTTGACATTGGTGCTTTTGAAAGTCAGTTTTCCGAAGTTTTCCACATCAAAGAAATCTGCACTTCTCAAGTGATTGTCTCTGTCGTCGTTTCCGGTGTTGATAGAATTTACTTCTGCGGAGAAATTAATCGCTGCGGTTTCAAAATTTTCTTCTTCGTTTTCAATATCCGCATCAAATAAATTGAATTTTCCGGATACGTTTGTAAACATCATGTGTTTCACTTTAAAACCTATTTCTGAATGTGTTGGGTCTATAGCCCAAGTTGTTTTTGCCATTGTTTTTTATTTTAAGGAGTTAAATAATATGTCTTGTTTTAAAGTATGGCTGATACTTCTTATGAACATTACAAAGGTAGAATGAGTTCAACCCTGACGCACTTAACCTAGATTAAGAAATGACAAGGTTTTATTTCTGGATATTTAAAAGTTAATTTTTTCAAAAATTAATTACAGTGACCAATAGTATAGTAGTTTTGCACTGTCATTTTTTAGATAACTATGAAAATATTATATACTTATATTCAAAAGCACAAAATGCTTTTGTTTTTTGCTCTTTTTTTAGCCGCGATAAACCAATGTTTTTCTTTATTCGATTCGATTATTATTGGAAAATTACTAAATGAATGTGGCGTAGGTGTTGCCAACTTCAATCACAACCAAGAAACTTTTGTCAAAGCGGTTTTGGGTTGGTTGGGCTTGTCATTAGGCGCCGCCATGATGTCGCGTATTGCTAAAAATTTCCAAGATTATTTTACCAATATTATCATCCAACGCACCGGTGCTCAAATGTACACTGACGGAATTCAAAAAGCTTTGCAATTACCGTATCAGGATTTTGAAGACCAACGAAGTGGTGAAACTTTAGGCAAATTGCAAAAGGTAAAAATTGATTGCGAAAAGTTTATCACTTTGTCCATCTCGATGGTTTTTCAAACGTTGATAGGCATTATTTTTGTCGTGGTTTATGCGATAAATATCCATTGGCTTTTGGGTCCGATTTTCTTGGCAACCGTTCCTGTTATTGCTTTGGTTAGTTCCTTTTTAGGCAAAAAAATCAAAAAGGTTTCTCGTGAGATTTTAGGTGAAACTACTGCTTTAGCCGGCGCTACTACTGAATCCCTTCGCAATATCGAATTGGTCAAAAGTTTAGGTTTAACCGAACAAGAAGTCAATCGATTGAACAATACTACGATTAAAATTCTGGGATTAGAATTGAAGAAAGTGCGTTTCATCCGTTCGCTAAGTTTTATTCAAGGCACGTCCGTTCACTTTATGAGAACGACTTTGGTGTTTGCTTTATACATGTTTATTTTTAACGGTATTATCAAACCCGGTGATTTAATTACATTGATGTTTTTCTCTTTCTTTTTGTTCAATCCGTTGCAGGAATTGGGGAATGTGATTGCGACTTATAACGAAACCAAAGCTTCGATGGACAATTTCAGTGAGTTAATGAATGCGAAAAGTGAAAGCAAACCACTGCATCCGCAAACTATTGGTGCAATCAATCATTTGAGGTTTTCGCATATTTCGTTCAAACACCAATCGGCTTCGACTTATGCCGTAAAAGATATTTCTTTTGAAGCCAAAGCAGGTGAAACCATCGCATTTGTTGGTCCGTCGGGAAGTGGTAAAACGACTTTGGTTAAGATGTTAGTCGGATTATATACGCCGGAATCAGGCTCCATTTTTTACAATGAAAAAAATGCGAAAGACATCGATTTGAATGAACTCAGACAGCAATTGGGATTTGTGACACAAGATGCGCAATTGTTTTCGGGAACAATAAAAGACAACTTATTGTTTGTAAAACCAACTGCTACCGATGAAGAACTAAATGATGTTTTGCAAAAATCAGCCTGTCAAAACCTATTGTATCGTGCCGAAAAAGGGATTGAAACCACCATAGGCGAAGGCGGAATCAAAGTTTCCGGCGGAGAAAAACAACGTTTGTCTATAGCGCGAGCTTTGTTGAGAAATCCGAGATTACTGCTTTTTGACGAAGCGACGTCAGCATTAGATTCAATTACTGAAGAAGAAATTACCCAAACCATCAGAAATATTTCTTCGAAACAAGACCAAATTACGGTTTTGATTGCGCATCGTTTGTCTACGATTATGCATGCGGATAAAATATTTGTGTTGGAACAAGGGCAAATTATTGAGCAAGGAAAGCACCTCGATTTAATTGAAGAAAAAGGATTGTACTACGCCATGTGGCGACAACAAATTGGAGAACGAAAATAGTTTCTCAGCACAATAAAGAGTACATTTAATTAAAATATTAGCCTTATTTTTGGTGTGGTTTTAAAATTAAGGCTTATCAAATCAGTATATCTTTTTATTAGCTTATTTTGGCTTACTACGGTCAGTGCCGCAGATAGTAAGCAATGCGATTCTCTTATCAAAACGGGAGTCGAATTGATGCTGAAGAAAAATCACGTCAAGTCGTTAGAGTTACTTTCCAATGCCCGAAATATGGCAGAAAAAAACAAATGGTACAAACAATTGTTTTTAGCCCAAAACAATATCGGAAACAATTACTACATGCTGTTGGATTATGGCGAAGCTTTGAAACAGTATTTAATTAGTTACCAAATTGCCGTCAAGCACTTAGATCCGCAACACGAGATGATAGTGCTGAATAACATCGCGATTTTATACGGTAAGGAAAAGAAATTTGAGAAATCCAATGAATATTTTTACAAGGCCTTTCTAATTGCCCAAAAAAGCAATGATTCCCTTAAAATGGGTTTGTATTCAATGAATTTAGGCAGCTTGGCCAACGATGAAAATAAACTCCGGAAAGCCCGAAATTATTTCAATGATGCGCTGCGTTATACCCAAAGACCTGAAGTGAAAATTCCGGCGCAAATCGGACTTAGTGCCAATGATTTATTGTTGGGTGAAACCAACAGAGCTCGATTAAGAGCAATTGCGCTGCTTCCAAAACTAAAAGAAGAGCAAGACATAGACCATCGCATCAGTCTTTCTACCATTATTGCCAAAACTTATTTGAAGGAAAATAATTTGTCGGCCGCATTGCAATGGACGAATAATGCCTTGGCAGAAAAACCTGATTTGGAGAATAAAATGGAGTTGTTCAAACACTTGTCTGATATTTATTTCAGATTAAAGTCTTATGATTTGGCTTTTCAATATAAAGATTCCATCAATGTTTCTAATAATGAACTGAATAGAATAAAAAACGGAAAGCTTTATGAAAGTAGTGAAGTCAAGTTTCAAATTCAGAATTACAAAGAGAAGATTTCAGAAAACGAAGCCAAAATAAAGAGCGAGCGCAATATTTTCTATTCTATCATCTTGGTGATTGTTTTAGGGATTATCATTCTGATTTTAATCTTCCGGAACCAACTCATCAAAAACAAGCAAAAGGCGCTCATCATTCAACGCGAACAAGAATTGATATCGTTCAAATTGGAAAAGGAAATTGCAGACAATGCTTTGTTGTTGGAAAAAGAAAGAACAGCTTTATTGGAACAAGAGCGACTTCAAAATGAAATAGAACTTCGAAACCAAAAAATTCTCTCTCGAGGTTTATACCAATCGGGCAGAAACCAATTGTTGCAGGATATTTTAAAATCATTGTCGAATATACCGCAACTTTCTGAAAACGGAACTGTTATCAATGACATTCGCGCTTTAAAAGAGCATCTCAAAACCGAAGAAGGTTGGGACAATTATGTGCGTCATTTTGACGATGTCAACCAAGGATTTATTAAAAAGCTCACCGAAAAGCATCCCGATTTAACTACTACAGACATCCGTTATATTTCTTATGTCTACATGAATTTAGATACCAAAGAAATCGCCACCATGCTCAATATTACTCCGGTGGCTTGTAGAAAACGCAAAGAAAGAATTGAAAAGCGTTTGCAGTTACCCGAACACCTTTCTTTGAACGCTTACTTGCTGAGTATTTAATCTTGATTCTCATTTTATCGAATTTTTAATTATTAATCATCCGTTAATCAGCTGATTGTAATTGCTTGAATTGATGCTGTCACAATTTATATTGTCCAATGTCACAATTTGTCACGCCCAAAAAGAGAGTTGTTTGATGTACCCTTTCTAAATTTGTGTACAACTAACAAATTAATCTTTTAAAAAACTTGACTTATGAAAAAAGCTTTACTTCTTATCGTTTGTTTAATTGGTTTTGCAACTGCTTCCGCACAAGCACCGCAAATTACTGGTGACTTGATGCTTTGCCCTTGGACGAATGGAACGGCGACGGTTACTAATCAACCTTTTGATACTTACCAATGGTATTCTAAATATTGGTTTACTGATGATCCATATGTGGCTATTGATGGGGCAACTCAGTCGTCTTTTACTTATGATTGGTACACTTATGACCAATCTCTTTTTAAAGTTGTGGCAACGCTAAACGGTGTTACTTATGAATCAAATGTGATTCAGATTGACAGTTATGCTTGGGTTGGTTTTACGGTTGGCTCTGAAATGAATGAATTTGTAACCATTGATCCAAACAATGGGAATATGTTATTGTGTCCAGGAGGCAGTTTTACGGCTTCCATTTTTATGCCTTACAATTCCGGTATACAATGGTATAGAAATGGAGATCCTATTAATGGTGCCAATCAAATGGAATATTTGATTACCGGTCCGGGAAGTTACCACGTTGTAGCGGCGCCAAGTTTTTGTCCGAATAGCTCCAGCAACAATGAATCCCTACCAATTGTTGTAGAAGTGAATGCCAATTGCAATTTAGGAACTAATCCTAATACCAGAGAAGATTTTGCGGTTTATCCCAATCCCACTAAAGAAACATTATTCCTGAATTTAGAGGCCAATACTCATTTCAACAACTACCGCATCATCGATGCTTCAGGGAAAGTATTAACCGAAAGCAATTTGATCTCAGGACAAAACACAGCAGCTATCAATGTGAGTAATTTATCCGATGGATTTTACTTCATTCAATTACAAGGCGAAAACCAAAGCACTGTGAAACGATTCATTAAAAACTAAATCAACATACTTGCAACTGAAAAATCGGGACTTGTTCCCGATTTTTTTATTCCTTAACTATTAAATTTCACTTTCAAAATTACCTCGGCAATATGCGAATTATATAAGAAAATGCTTTTCATCTATAAGGCTATTCTAATTTTTTTATGCCAAATTTGTAGCAATAACTGAATATCTTCTAATTAATATTATTAGCACGTAATCATTAAAAGCGTAAAGTGAGATTACATAAGTATGTAAAAAAAGGACTGAAAATAACCGGCTGGGTAATAATATCTATTATTGGGCTGTTTCTTCTTGTGGTATTGTTAATCCAAATTCCTGCGGTGCAAAATAGTATCAAGGAAAAAGCGGTTGCTTATTTAGAAGGAAAAATTCACACGCCGGTTCGGATTGGCCGAATTGAAATTGGTCTTCCCAAAAAAGTCATACTCGAAGACGTTTATTTCCAAAGCCAATCCGGAGATACTTTGCTCGCCGGAGGAAAAATAGCCGTTGACATCAGTCTGTTTAAATTGTTTGATGATGAAGTAGAAATAAATTCTATTAGCCTTAAAAATATCACCGCTAATGTCAAACGCGATAAGGATTCTGTTTTCAACTTCGACTATATCATTGATGCTTTTGCTTCTAAAGAATCTAAAAGTACTAGTAAGAAAACAATATTTTCAGTGCACAACATCAATTTGGACAACATCAAAGTGCGTTTTGATGATGCCATTACCAAAAACAATCTGAACGTATCCTTGGTTCATTTTGATACCAAAATGAAAGTCTTTGACCTTGATCAAATGAGTTTTGAAATTGCCAAAATTAAACTCGACGGACTCAATGTCAAACTCAAACAAGGAGAATTGATAAGGGAAATTACCACCAACACGATTGTAAAGACAGATTCTCTTCTAAGAAAAAGACCCGATTTAAAAATCAAACTGGGCGAAATCGCTTTGTCCAAAATAAAGGTTAGTTATGACAGTGATGGTACGCATCTCAATAGTGGAATTTCACTCGAAAAACTCTTTGTTTCTTTTGCTGAAACCAATTTGCCCAAACAACGAATTACTATCGATAAGTTTGAATTAGAAGGTGTTAAAGGCGGACTGACTTTTGGTAAATACGACCGTGAACTAAATATCAAAACCCCTGCACAAAAACTGCCCGACTGGAATGTTTCGCTTGCAAATGCCAGTATAAAGCAAGTCGATTTTCGTTTTGATGATGAAAATGCTATCCGAGCAACTCGTGGCATCGATTATAGACATTTGGATATAAAACAGCTCCAACTGGAAGCCAATAAGTTGAAGTGGAACACCACAGCTTTTTCCGGCAATATCAAATCCTTTGCCGTAAAAGAACAAAGTGGTGTTGAGGTGAAAGCATTACGAACCGATTTTATTTACAGTTCAAAAGGTGTACAGCTCAAAAAGCTGTATTTAGAAACGCCAAAAACGTTGATTCGTAACGAAGTGGAAATCAATTATCCGTCTTTAGAATCACTGAAAGAGAATCCGGGATTATTGGGTTTGAATGCCAATTTGCAGCAAAGTCGTATTGCTTTCACCGACATTCTACTATTTGCTCCTGAGTTGAACGAAGTCTCTTTTTTTAAAAATAATCCAAAAGCGATAGCCCAAATCAATGGTCAAATTACCGGTCAACTGCGAGATCTTACTTTTCCTCAAATGCAAATCAGTGGTATTGGAACAATGAGTATTGTTGCCAGCGGAAGAATTATCGGCTTGCCGGATGGCGCAAAAGCTTGGTACAACCTTGACATAAAAAATCTTCAATTGAGCGCTGGTGATGTTCGCAACGTTTTAGGTTCGGAGCTTATTCCGAGTAACATTCAGCTTCCGGAACAGATGAACGTTAAAGGAACTTTCAAAGGAGAATTGGATAATTTTAATACTGATGTAGTTTTAAACAGCAGTTATGGAGCCGCCAAAATTAAAACCAATTTTGACTATCGATTAAAAAATAAAGAAAAGTATAATGGTGTCGCCGAACTGAATAATTTCGATATTGGCCAATTAATTAAAAACAATGCTATCGGCAAAGTTACCCTAAAAGCCAAAGTAAAAGGCAATGGACTAAACCCAAAAACAGCTACTGCGAATGTTGATGGCTTTATGAGTAAAGGCTTTTTGAATGGCTATACTTATCAAAATCTTGCGGTAAAAGGTAATATTGTAAACGGAAATTATAAAGCTATTGCCAACATCAACGACCCGAATCTTGAGTTTGATTTGGTATCCGAGGGCAGTTTCAAAGACAAATATCCTCAGACAAAAGTTAAGCTGAATGTAGATATAGCCGATTTGGAAAAACTGAATCTGCATGCCGGTCCATTTAAACTTAAAGGTCAAGTCGATGCTGATTTATCTACCGCTGATTCCGATTATCTAAACGGGAAAATAGCGATTCATCATTTGCTTTTTGCCAATGGGAAAGAGAATTTTCAATTGGATTCAATCAGCGTTTTGGCAACTGCAACCGCCGAAAAAACCGCAATACAAGTGAAATCACAAATTTTAAAAGCGACTATTGAAGGTAAATACCAGTTGAGCCAAATCGCAACAGCCTTGTCCAATTCGTTTGCCAAATATTATGATTTTGAACCTTCGGTGAAGAAAAAAGTATCCTCACCACAACGGTTTAATTTTAGCGTTAACATCAACAACGATCCAATCATAAGTAAATTATTTCCCGAGATTACACAACTACAGCCCATCAGTATGAACGGCCGTTATAACAGTGTTAATGATACTATTGTACTCAAAGCTTTGATGCCAAAAATCGTTTATGGTGCGAGTACGATTAACAATGCGGTTATTAATATCAATACGAAAGACAATGCCTTAGCTTACAGCGTCTTTATTGATGAAGTACAAAATGCGGAATTCCGTTTGCCCCATACTTTAGTAGAAGGTATTATAAAAGACAATACGTTAGGCTATAGATTGCTATTGCTGGATGATAAGAATAAAGACCAGTACATAGTGGCAGGAACATTAAAAGCGGTCAATGGTAAAACAGAACTCCGCTTTTTACCCGAAGATTTACTGCTGAATTATGAAAAGTGGAGTTTGTCGGAAAGCAACCTGATCAGTTTTGGAAAGCAAGGCATTTATGCTAATGATTTTGAGTTGCGCAATGGCAATACTATGATAAAACTGCAGTCTCAATCGAATATTGCTAATGCGCCTTTATCAATTGACTTTACCGATTTTGATATCGCCACCTTATCACGAATGGTACAAAAAGAAGCACTGGCTTTCGGCGGTTTGATTAACGGAAAAGTGACTTTTGAAAATTTGGCGACTCAACCCAATTTCACTTCGGATTTGACTATTGGAAATTTTACCTATAAGAAAGAAGCCATTGGCGATATCAGTTTAAATATCAACAATCGCGTAGCCAATACCTATGATGTAAAAGCAGCAATTACCGGTCAAGGAAATCAAGTCGGATTGGCGGGAATTTACCGAAATGGTGATCAAAGTTTTGATTTAAAACTCGATATGCAACATTTAAATTTGTTGAGCATCCAACCGTTTACGCTCGACCAACTTTCAAAAAGTAGCGGTTATGTTTCGGGAAAATTTCATATTAAAGGTACTTTTGAGCAACCCAAAATCATAGGTGATTTGCAATTCCACAATGGTGCTTTTACAGTAAAAACGCTTAATTCGGCCTTTGAATTACTGAACGATTCTATGAGTTTTACAGAAGAAGGTATGGTGTTCAAAAAGTTCAGTTTAGGTGATTCCGAAAAAAATACTTTAGAACTGCGAGGGAAAATAGATACGCCGAATTATCGCGATTATGCTTTTAACCTTAGGATCAATGCCGATAATTTTAAAGTGACCAATTCGACGGCAAAAGACAATGATTTGTATTACGGTAAACTCTATGTCGATTCGCGTTTGCGCATCAACGGAGATTTGAACAAACCGATTGTCGATGGAAGTATTAAAGTCAATAAAAACACAGAATTGACCATTGTTTTACCACAATCAGATCCGGCTATAGCCGATAGAGAAGGCATCGTTGAATTTATCGACCAAGATGCGCCACCCATAGACGAAAGATTCAATGTTGCTTTGGATTCGCTCAACCAGTCCAAATTTAAGGGGATGAATATTTCGGTCAATATTGAAGTCGATAAAGAAGCCGAATTGACTTTGGTTATTGATAAAGGAAATGGCGATTACCTTAAAGTGAAAGGCGAAGCCCAACTTAACGGAAGCATCGACGAATCCGGAAAAACTTCGCTAACCGGACGTTACGAACTTCAAGAAGGTTCGTATGAAATGACCTTTAATTTCCTGAAAAGAAAATTCGAAATCCAGAGCGGCAGTTATATTTTATGGACAGGCGAACCGACGACGGCAGATATTAATATCAAAGCCGTTTATAAAACTAAAACCGCGCCGATTGATTTGCTCGATGACCAGTTGGGTGATATTTCTCCGACGGTGAGAAATACCTATAAACAGCGAATCCCTTTTGAAACTGTGTTGAAAATGACTGGTGAATTGCTAAAGCCTACTATTGCTTTTGATATCATTTTGCCGGAAGGTAATTATAATGTTTCTTCTGAAATAGTGAACACCACGCGAACCAAATTAGAACAACTACGCCAACAGCCGGATGAAATGAACAAACAGGTATTTGCGCTGTTGTTGTTGAATCGTTTTATCGGAGAAAACCCTTTTGCCAGCGAAGCCGGAACCGGAACAGAAACCTTTGCCCGTCAAAGTGTGAGCAAAATATTGTCGCAACAATTGAACAATTTGGCCGGAGATTTAATCAAAGGCGTTGAACTCGATTTAGACTTAGAAGCTACCGATGATTACACTACTGGTGAAAAGGCCAATCGAACCGATTTGAACGTAGGCGTTTCCAAACAATTGTTGGATGATCGATTGAAAGTAAGTGTTGGAAGTAGTTTTGGGATTGAAGGACCGGAACAAGTTAATCGGGATGCCACCAATATTGCCGGAGATGTTTCTCTAGATTACAAACTATCTAAAGACGGGCGATACACCCTAAGAGCTTATCGAAAAAATGAATACCAAGTCGCTTTACAAGGACAAGTAATAGAAACCGGAGTGGCTTTTATCATCACTATGGATTACAATAAGTTCAGCGAACTTTTTCACCGCTCCGAAGAAGAAAAAGAAATCAAAAGGAAGTTGAAAAGAAAAGCTAAGGAAGAAAAACGCTTAGAAAAGGAAAAGCGGAACAACCTATAAAGCCGGAATAGAGATTAAAATATGAAAGCATTAAACCGATATTGTTTTATTTTTTTACTGTTGCTAATTGCATCGTCCTGCAGCAATACCAAGCGTTTACCTGAAGGCGAATTGTTGTATGTTGGCGGCAAAGTGAAAGTAGTAGATACGTCAACTTCCAAAAAAGAACGCAAGGCATTAGCCAAAGAACTAAAGCTATTGGTACGTCCCAAACCCAATACTAAGTTTTTAGGAATTCGTGCGAAACTGTTTTTCTACAATCTGGCAGGAGAACCAAAAAAGCAAAAAGGGTTCCGCCATTGGTTGCGCACTAAAGCTGGCGAACCACCGGTGTTATTTAGCCAAGTCGATTTGGATTACAATACCCGTTTGCTCCAAAATTATTTAGAAAATCGAGGCTATTTTAAAGCGACGGCAACGGCCGATTCTACCAAAATAGGCAAGCGTGCTACCACAGAATTTACCGCAATGCCAGGTAAACAATACCATATCAAAGCAATTAAATTTCCAACCGATTCTTCGGCATTAGGAAAAGCAATCGCAGCTACTCAGGATAAGACACTTTTTAAGAAAGGCAAAGGCTATGATTTAGAGGTGGTAAAAGCAGAGCGTGTCCGAATTGATGCCCGACTCAAAGAACAAGGCTATTATTATTTCGGTCCGGATTATATGATAGTCCAAGTCGACAGCACCGTTGGAAGTTATGAAACCGATTTGATTCTGAAAGTCAAACCTGAAACGCCCGCGCAAGCCAAAAAAGTGTTTACCATTGGCAAAATAACCATCTTTCCCAATTATTCTATCAAAGACAATAAGCGCCGTTTGGACAAACAAGAAAATGACACTACAGCGGTTGTACAGTATAAAGATTTTACGATAGTTGACAAGGAAAAAACATTCAACCCACGCATTTTTGACAGAACGCTTTATTTTTCTAAAGGTGATTTGTACAACCGAACCGACCACAATCTTTCGCTCAATCGATTGGTAAATTTGGGAACGTTCAAGTTTGTAAAGAACCAGTTTACCGTTTCTGATTCTTTGGATAATGTTTTGGATGCTTATTATTATCTCACGCCTTATAAAAAGAAATCGATTCGGGTAGAACTTTTGGGTAAAACCAATTCGGCCAACTACACCGGAACCGAATTGAATGTGAATTGGAGCAACCGCAATACTTTTAAAGGAGCCGAATTGTTTACGGTTTCTGTTTTTGGCGGATTAGAAGTTCAAGTATCCGGTCAGAATAACGGCTTTGATGTTTATAGAGTAGGTTCGGAAGCGAGTTTGATTTGGCCTCGTTTTGTAGCGCCTTTTAAATTAAAATCTTCCAGCGGATTTGTACCCAAAACCAAAGCCACGATTGGTTATGAATTTCAGAAAAGAGAACAATTGTATGCGCTTAATTCCTTTAAAGGTTCTTTTGGTTATTTATGGAAAGAAAACATCCGTAAGGAACACCAATTCAATGTCACTAATATCCAATATGTCAGTCCGAATAATGTGACCAGTTTGTATTATGAGCAAATTGAGGCCAATCCAACTTTGGCGAAAGTCATTGAAAAGCAACTGATTTTTGGCCCGACTTATTCCTATACTTATACCAATACCATGGAAACGGCAAGGAGACATACCATTTACTATAAAGGAATGTTTGATACTTCGGCTACCTTGACGGGTTTACTTAGTGGTGCCAATGTAAAACAAGGCGATACGGTTAAAGTGCTTGGTGTTCCTTTCAGTCAATTTGTCAAATTTGAAAATGATTTTCGCCATTATATGAAGCTTGGAACAGAGTCTCAATTGGCGAGCAGAATTATTGTTGGCGTCGGTTACGGCTATGGCAATTCTACCGAACTTCCTTTTATCAAACAGTTTTTTATTGGTGGTACCAATAGTATTCGGGCTTTCCGTTCGCGTTCTATTGGTCCGGGTTCTTATCTTCCGGAACCGGGAACGAGTTCTTTTTTACCCGATCAATCAGGTGATATCAAACTGGAATTCAATACCGAGTATCGAACCAAATTGTTCAGTTTTGTCAAAGGTGCCGTATTTGTCGATGCCGGAAATATATGGTTGATGAACAAAAATCCGGATAAACCGGGTGCAGAATTTTCTAAAAAGTTCATGGATCAAATGGCGGTTGGAACCGGAATTGGACTTCGGTTTGACCTTTCGTTTTTACTGTTGCGTACCGATTTTGCCTTTCCTATCCGAAAACCTTATTTGGAAGACGGCAGTCGGTGGGTTTTAGACCAAATTGATTTTGGCAGTGGTTCGTGGCGCAAGGAAAATCTGGTATTCAATTTAGCTATTGGCTATCCCTTTTAAAATATTTTCTTGCCAAAAGACTAACTTCTTTTCAAAAGACATTCCTGCATTCGCCGGACTTGTAGAAGGCAAAGTCGCCAAAGTATAAATGGATTCAGTCTTAACATAGCGCTTAAAAAAATGAGCTGCTTTTTGACCGTTAAAATAGATATGGGTAATGTTCGGATGTGCTTTGAGAAAGGTTACAAAATCATTTGGGACTTCTTTCATGATGGCACTGTCTAAACTACCTGTTCGCTCACAGGCTTGCAAGACATCCCATAATGCAATCTTATTTTGCAGCAAAAGACTTTTCTTTGTTTGATAATCCGTTGAAAAGGGTTGTTGGCAAATGGTGAACAAAAACTTCCAAAAGTGATTCCTCGGATGTCCGTAATATTCATTGGCACGCAACGAAGCTTCGCCCGGCATAGTGCCTAAGATTAATATTTTGGCAGTTGGATTGGAAATAGGAGGAAAGGAGTAAATTTTCATCTTTATTTTAGTACAGTTCGCAACACAGCAGCCAATCTAACGCCGGCTTTGGCTATTTGTTTTTTTACAATAATGGCACTATGGTCAACATATTTTTGAGAAACTTTGGGTTTCTGAAAAGCATAGCATTGGTTCAGTAGGTTATTAGATTCTTGTGCCCAAGTCACTACATTGATTTTTTGAAGATTGGTTAATTCTGTTTTAGAGAATGGGTTAGCCGACAGACAGTCTTTCAAATTAATTTTTTTATGTCGGATAATGCCACTGTCCCAAAACGCATGTAGGTTGGTTCCTTGGTTTTTATAATTGAGCTGCGTTTTATTCCCGCCTTTGTCATAGCCATAACCCACATGCAATGGTTGGTGAACATCGCCGATTAAGTGAAACAAAAACAGCAACTTCGTTCTGATTTGGGCTTTATTGAATTGCTTTTTGTTTTGTAACTCACGGATGGTTTTATCTAAAACAGATAGGATGTTATTGCCTTTTTTGAGCGTTACTTTTTCGCCTTTGTTAAAATTCACATAGTGATAAGTTTTCATATAACCATAACCCGGTTTTTGACTCACTTCATCCATCCAAGTAGCGGCTTGTTGTATGGTCATGCCGTCAAGATAGAATAACACTTTCTTTTTGGTAGCGGCATCCAGTTGGTTAAAAGCGGCTTCCGCCACCATAATGTGTCCTTTTTTACCCCAAGCGAAAGAATGAGTTGTAAAGAATAGCATTAAGAAAAGGAGTAAGAATAGGCGTTTCATAGTTGGAATTTTGGTAAAGACAAATATAGGTCTTTTGAGGTTATTGGATAATTAGCGATAAGGGAAAAGGGATAAGGCAATATGAATTTCTTATTGTAATCATGTAAATAATCGACCGGATTGTATAATAATCCGCAGGGTAGATTCTCCGAAATTTGTAGGGTATTAAAATCATAATTGCCAAGTAATTAACCAATCAATATTTATTATGACAACAGACATACAACAGCTACCGTTTTATGCAAGATTTGCTTTTATACTTATTATAATAATAGCACTTGGTTTTTTATTCTATATCGGACAAAGCGTTCTTTCTCCTTTATTGTTGGCGTTATTGTTTGCCATATTGCTAAGACCCGTAACGGGGTTTCTAAGTAATAAGTTACACATGCCCAACGTTTTGGCGTCCTTAATCAGTGTCATGCTTTTCTCTTTGATTTTTATTGCTATTTTTTATTTCATTACTATTCAGGTGGCTGATATGGCCGATGATTGGGGTAAGATTAAAAGAAACGTAAACATTCATTACCATAATATACAGGCCTACGTTACGGAAACATTTAACTTTAGTAAAAGAGAACAAGATGTAATGGTTAGTAATGCAACCAGCAGTTCAGCCGATAGCGGAAAAGAAATCATCGGAATCACCTTAGTTACTTTTACCGATACGATGCTTACGATGGTGTTGATTCCGATTTATATGTTTTTAATATTGTTATACAGAACGCATTTCACCAAATTCTTCTCCAAATTATTTAATATAAAATACCATGGTGTGCTTCAAGATGTTATCACGACCATAAAGATTTCTGTGCAAAGCTATATTTTAGGACTGTTGATAGAGTTGCTGATTGTTTCAGGTCTTACAACGGTAGGATTGTTATTTCTAGGTGTTGAATATGCTATTTTATTAGGGGTTGTAACCGGTCTTTTAAACTTAATCCCTTACATCGGAATTCTAATTGCCGGACTGCTTACCATAATCGCCTCGCTAACCGGATCAAGTGACTTGTCTATCATTATTGGAATAATTGTAGTGAATGTGGTCGTACAAATTATCGACAACAATCTTTTAGTACCATGGATTGTTAGTTCAAAAGTTGAAATCAATCCGATTGCTTCTATTGTCGGGATTGTTATAGGTGGCGGTCTCGGAGGTGTAGCCGGAATGTTCTTGGCGATTCCGTTGATGGCCATGATGAAAGTAGTTTTTGACAGGGTTGAATCCCTTGAAGCTTGGGGTTATCTTTTAGGCGATGACTTACCAAAGTCTTTCAGATGGCGGCGTAAACCGGTGCCGAAAGAGTAAAAGTATTAAGTGAAAAGTCAAAAGGGAAAAGTTCATATCGTTTAAACGAGGACTTACTTATCCCTTTTGACTTTTCCCTTATCCCTCCTCTACTACTGCTTCAACATCTTATACGAAAATCCCTGATCGTTATCTCCTAAAACTTCCACAAACAAGGTTTTGTCATCGACAACAGTATATTGTATTTTTTTAGGAAAATCGTGGGTTAGGTTTTCAAAGGAGAATTTGTTTTTCACTTCTTTATTTAAAACAAAATCAACCGGTTGTCCGTTATTTTGGTCGAGAACTATGGCAGTGTAAGTTGCTTTATCTCCTGAGATTTTGATAGACAAATTCTCGGTAGTGATTTTTTTATCGCCTTTTATTCTATAAGAACTGCCTTTTAGTTCATGGTCATTAACCATTTCCCAAGTTTCATAATTTTCTTTGGCTTCCATTTTCCAAGTGCCATGCAGAAAGCCTAGTTTGGGAGTTTCTCCTTTTGGAGTAAAAGAAAAAATGGTAAAAAGTGTAAGTAAGCTAAGGATAGTTTTCATAATGTTTGTTTTAAATGAGAAGACAAAGATGAGCGTTCCTTTGCTGACAAAATTGTAAAAACGCGACAACTTATTCGTTTTCCGTAAACAAGTTGGACAGTTTTAAGTTTTCAGAATAAAACGCCTTTGGACTAACACCGGTAAACTCCTTGAATTCTTTTACAAAATGGGCTTGATCATAGTAATGGTTGTCATGGGCAATTTCAGTAAAGTTTTTGAAATCATTCTTTAAGACCATTTTTAAGGTAGTTTGTAGCCTGACGATTTTAGCCAATTGTTTAGGGCTAACGCCAATTATCGTGGCAAATTTTCGTTCCAGCATTCTTCGGTTGATTTTCATATTCTCCGATAATTCATCGATAGACAATTGCCCTTTCAATTCCAACATCATCGCCACGCTTTCTTTGATGGTTTTGTCAATTTGTTTGGCATCCGTTAGCGCATTTAGTAAAAATTTTTCGGCTATTTGAATTCGCTCTTCAGTCGTGGTGGCTTCGAGTATTTTGTGTTGAAAAATTATTCCGGCTTCGCCAAATAGTTCTTCCAATGGAACGGCTCGGTTTTCCATATTGCTAATCGGCATAGTAATAAAAGGCGTAAACCCATCTGTTTCAAAACGAATCGCAAAAATGTCGGTATGACCTGTAGGCTCAATATACAATGGTTTGGTAATTTGTCCAAACACAAAACATTTTGGTTGAATGATATAATGGTCACCTTCAATATACTGTTGGTATAAATCGCCACAATGAAATATCATTTCCATACAACCATCCGGAACAATACGTTGTCTTTCAGGATAAGCTTCTTTGGGGGAATTTAGTGTCCAATAGCAATTGATAAAAGCTGATAAATCGGTATGCGGTTCAAAAGTTAAATAAGTCATTGTCCATTATTTGCTTTGCTAAAATTAATTAAAGTTTGCCTAGATTGTTGCTTTTAGTTTCTGGAATCATAATAATTATAAATAAAAAACTCCGAGTTTCCCCGGAGCTATTATTTTAAGCTGAACACTGTCAACTGAACTACACTTTAACTGTCCAACCAAAAGTATCGTCGGCCAATTTGTATTGAATTTTAGTCAGCTTGTCTTTTAATTCTAAAGCAAATGAGTTTTCTAATTTCGGCAACTCATAATACACGTCTTTGTATTGGAAACCAACAATTGGATTCACTACCGCAGCAGTTCCGGCACCAAAAATTTCTTTTAAACTTCCGTCTTTGGCAGCGTTTACTAACTCTTCTACCAATACCGAACGCACTTCCACTTTAATACCTTCGCGTTTGGCCAAGTCAATTAAACTTTTACGCGTTACACCATCCAAAATTCTTTCGCTGGTTGGTGCCGTATATAAAGTATCGTTAATTCTGAAAAAAACGTTCATTGTTCCGGCTTCTTCCAGTTTGGTATGCGTGGCATCATCCGTCCAAATAATTTGTTGGAATCCTTTTTCCTGAGCTAATTTTTGTGGATAAAATTGTGCCGAATAATTTCCGGCCGCTTTTGCCGCTCCGATTCCGCCATTGGCAGCGCGACTGAAATGTTCTGCAATAATTACTTTCACTTCACCCGAATAATAAGAACGAGCAGGCGAAAGGATAATCATAAATCGATATTGAGTTGAGGGTTGCGCAATAACGCCCGAACCAATCGCAATCATAAAAGGTCTGATGTATAAAGTGTTGCCTAAGCCTTTTTTTACCCAATCTTTTTCTAAATCGAGAATAGCATTTAAACCACCAATGAAGATGTTTTCCGGAACTTCCGGCATGGCCATTCTTTTGGCCGATTTGTTGAAGCGATGTAAATTTTCATCCGGTCTGAACAACCAAACGTCATCATTTTCATCTTTATAAGCTTTCATCCCTTCAAAAATGGCTTGACCATAATGAAACACTTTAGCAGACGGATCAATTAAAAACGGTTCGTAGGGTTTGATAACTGGTTTTTGCCATTGCCCTTCTTTGAAATCACAGATTAACATGTGGTCAGTAAAAGTATTTCCGAAGGCAAGGTTTTCAAAATCGACATCCTTAATTTTAGATGCAGTAGCTCTAACTATATCGATTTCGGAAGGTGTTTTTAACATCATTTAGTGATAGGTTTTGCGAAGAAAAAATATTTAATTTATTTAAAATCAAATAGTTGTGTATTTTTTCCTCAAATTATGCGTTGTGTTGTTAGTTTTTTGTAAAACTAATAAAAATATATATGCATTTAACACCCCAAAAAAATATTGAATACTTTTTCTCAAATTCTCTTTTGGGGCTTATTTTTTGTCTTAATTTTTCATTAAATATTCAATTTATTTGTCATTATATTATGTGAATTTGTTAATTGGTTTACTTTTGTAATTCTAAAACAGAAAAACATGAAAAAAATAAACTTATTCCTAATTGCTTTTGTATTGTTAGTAGGTGGCAATGCGATGGCACAATCAAAATCTAAAACACCAACCAAAGTATTTAATGCTAAAGATTATACCTTATTTGGCGAAAAATTTAAAGTAACTAAGATTTTGACCAAAGACCAAATGCTTGATAAGTACAAAAACCTTAAAAAAGGTGACACTATTACGGTTCAATTTCAATCTACTATCAAATCGGTTTGTAAAAAGAAAGGATGTTGGATGAAAATGGAATTGGTCGGCGATGATAATTCTTTTGTGAAATTTAAAGATTATGGTTTCTTCGTTCCATTGAATGCTGACAACAGTAAAGCAATTGTTAATGGAAAGGCTTTTGTAGATGTGGTTTCTGTGGAAGAATTGAAGCATTATGCGAAAGACGGTGGAAAATCGGAAGCAGAAATTGCTAAAATTACTAAACCGGAAGTGACTTATTCTTTTCTGGCTGATGGTGTTTACATCAAAAAATAAACCTCGATGAAGAAAGTTATTGTTGTCATTCTGGTGTTGCTGTTTTTAGCTTTATCTGTGATTTCTTGTCAAAAAAAGGAAGATAAAGTAGCGAAAGAAAAGTGTGAACCCAAAACCGAAAAGAAGTTGGAAATGTACCAAATGTCAGAAATGGCAGCTTTAATGGAGCAAATGTACGTTGACAACAAACGATTAAAAGAACGCATTCAAAAAGGCGATACGATTGGTCAGTTTCCACAACATTTTATGAGAATTCATGAAGCCGTGATGACCGATGAATCGGATAATGATGCTTTTTTTAAAGAACAAGCGTCGAAGTTTATCAAGGCACAAGAAATGATTTATAAAGATCCGAAAAATGCCGCAGCGCATTTCAATACCGGTGTTGATGCTTGTATTCAATGTCACCAACAAAAATGTGGCGGACCGATTCCAAGGATTAAAAAATTGTATATAAAAGAATAATTTTGAAACGCGAAATTATTCAAACCCAAGATGGTTCAACCACTATTCATTTGCCCGATTGGAATGAAAGTTACCATTCGAAACACGGTGCAATCCAAGAAGCCTATCACGTATTTATAAAGAATGGGTTTTCTCTTTTCGAGGGAAAATCCATTTCCATTTTAGAAATAGGTTTCGGCACAGGATTGAATGCTTTTATCACTTATTTGGAAGCAAAGAAAAACACCAATCAAATGATAAATTATGTTGGAGTAGAAGCCTATCCTGTAGTTTTAGAGGAAGCTTTGCAAATGAATTATGCCAAAGAAATTGATAAAAATGAGCAGCAAGTTTTTGAGCTTATGCACCAATCTGATTGGGAAGAAACCAACTCAATTTCTGCTGATTTTACGTTAACCAAACGCAAGCAGTTTTTTCAAGACATCAAGGATAGTAATACTTTTGACTTGATTTACTTTGATGCCTTCGGTTTCAGAGTACAGCCCGAATTGTGGTCGGAAGCCATCTTTAAATCAATGTATGAAGCTTTAAAACCTAATGGTGTTTTGGTCACCTACGCATGCAGAACTTCCATTAAAAAGGCTATGTTGTCTGCAGGATTTTCTGTAGAAAAGCTGCCTGGCGCTCCGGGTAAAAGAGAGATGTTGCGCGCAACAAAAGGCGTTGTGAAAAATTAACTTTTTGTGTAGTTATTTTTAACTATGTTTTCTATTGACGAGATTAATTTTTCAATAAATTTGATAAAACAATTATTCGTTCTTATCCAATTCCTAAACCTAAAAAATTAATCCACTCTATGTCTAAAACAATGTTAGACCACACTAAGTCAGTGTTAAAAAGAGTAAGTTTTGATGTTGGCCTTTTTGGCAAAGAGCTTTCAAAAGCCTATAAGTTCTTATTACCTTATGAACTTGAAGAGTTAACCAATTGGTTACTAAAATTTACCGAAGAAAAACCGGAACTTAGACAATGTATTTTAAATGTGAAATAATATAAAACTAAAGGAGCTTAAACGGTTCCTTTTTTTATATTTAATAATCAATATAGTAAGATAAAAGCTAATTAAAATGCTAAAAAATGTGTTTTATCGATTATTATAGTAATTAAACGATGGTTTTTAACATTTTTTGTGGGACGAAAACATTTTTTATTTTACTTTTACGAAACGTTCTTACAATAAGATAACCCCAAATCTTAACCATTATGCCTAGAATGATCTACGATTACACTAAATCTGTACTCGAGCGAGTAAGTTTTGACCCGATTCTTTTCGCTAAAGAACTAAAAAAAGCAGTAAAAAATTTACTGCCTTATGAAATCGAACAATTGAGAAAATGGCTTCAGTTCTTTACAAATGAACATCCGGAACTAAAAGATTGTTTAACAGTAGTTAGTTAACAGAAGAATAAGGAGTTTTGTGCAAAGCTCCTTATTTTTTTTGTATCGGACTGATGATTTCCACATTTTGAAAAGTAATAGCACCTTTGATTACCCCAGAAATTGTTGAACGCAATGCGTCAATAATGTGAATTTTTAATTCGTTCTTAGGAAAAATCAAACTCACTTCACGCGCCGGTTTTGGCTCTACAAAATGCTTTAGTTTCAAAGTGTCTTTTGCGGGTAAGTCTAAAGTATGTAAATAGGGAAGAAGTGTCGTGCCTAATCCTTCATCGGCTAGTTTTATGAGTGTTTCAAAGCTACCGCTTTCTATTTGGAAATGGGTTCTTTCTTCGCTATTCAGGTTTTTACATAAATTTAAAATACCGTCTCTAAAACAATGGCCGTCTTGCAATAAGAGAATTTCATTGATATTCAAATCGCTGACTTCAATTTCCTTTTTGTGAAACGATTGGTGATTTTCCGGAATATAAGCTACAAAAGGTTCGTAGTACAAAACAATTTCTTTAATTTTTTCGTCTTCCAACGGCGTCACGGCAATTGCGGCATCTAGATGACCATTCTTCAATTTAGTAATGATTTCGGCTGTATTTAACTCTTCGATAATGAGTTTAACTTTCGGATACTTTTTGATGAAATTGTTTAAGAACATCGGTAACAATGTAGGCATCACTGTTGGAATAATGGCCAAACGAAATTCGCCACCAATAAAACCTTTTTGTTGGTCAACAATATCCTGAATTCTATCGGCTTCGTTGACAATATTTTTAGATTGATTGACAATCTTTTGACCGATTTCCGTGAGTTGAATTGGCTTCTTGGTTCTGTCAAATATTTGAACGGCCAATTCTTCTTCAATCTTTTGAATTTGCATGCTCAAAGTAGGTTGCGTAACAAAGCATTTTTCAGCAGCCAGCGTGAAATTTTTGTGTTCGGCGACTGCCAAAACATATTTAAGTTGGGTAATGGTCATGATATAGTAAAATTTGATGTAAAGATAAAAACTATCAATTTATTTTATAGCTTTTAGGCATTATTATTTCTAACTTTGGATATAAATTTCAACATCCGTATTATGAAAATGAATAGCCTTGGTTTACCTAAAAAAGAATCTGATATATTATCGGCAGAGCTCAACATCTTATTAGCCAATTTTCAAGTGTATTATCAAAACTTGAGAGGATTACATTGGAACATTCGCGGCAAGCGATTTTTTGATTTGCACTTGAAGTTTGAAGAATTGTACAACGACAGTCAATTAAAGATTGATTTAATAGCCGAACGGGTTTTAACTTTAGGCGGAACACCATTACATACTTTTGAAGATTACATTAAAAACAGTAAATTACCGGTTGGGAAAAATGTTCATAATGATGAGGAAGGAATCAACTTAATTTTGAGTTCACTGACCCAACTATTACAAATTGAGCGTGTTATTCTTTCTCAGTCGGGAGAGATTAACGACGAAGGTACCAATTCGATGATGAGTGATTTTATAGCCGAGCAGGAAAAGACTATTTGGATGATGAGTGCTTGGTTAGAACAAGAAATATAAAAGATGTTAAATTTATTATAATGCCCGATTTTAAAGGGCTTTGAATGCTTATTTTTGCGATATGAAATACATAGCAAGATTAATATTAGTCTTATTTGTTTCTTTTCTTTCAACTCCTACCGTGGTAACTTTGATTAAGAAAAGTACAGATGTGTCTATATTTTATAGTTTTGCTGAAGAAGAAATTCATAAAGATTTAAAAGAAGTAAAGTGCTTAAAACAAAGTTTTGACTATCCTTTTACAGAGTTGCTTTTAAATCCAAATTCTAAAATTATTTCTGAGAACTTGTCACGTCATGACAATGCTACTGAAGAAATATTCTCTCCACCGCCCGAGTTAATTTAATACATCCGTTGTGGTTTCGCATGCGCGAAGCTTTTATGTATTAAATTAATTTATAGGTATGAAAAAAATCAATCTTTTTGCTAACCTTAAATCTGATTTTGCATCAGGTTTAGTGGTTTTCTTGGTAGCGTTGCCATTGTGTTTAGGTATTGCACTGGCTTCGGGCGCACCATTGTTTTCGGGTATTATTGCAGGTGTTGTGGGTGGAATTGTAGTAGGCTATTTAAGTCAATCTCATTTAAGTGTTTCCGGTCCGGCAGCTGGTTTAACCGCTATAGTTTTAACCGCCATTTCTGATTTAGGCGCTTTTAATATTTTCTTATTAGCGGTGTTGATAGCCGGATTCATTCAATTGGCACTCGGTTTTATTAAAGCAGGAAGTATTTCTAATTATTTCCCAACTAATGTTATTGAAGGAATGTTGGCCGGTATTGGGGTGATTATCATTCTAAAACAAATTCCTCATGCTTTTGGTTATGATAAAGATTATGAAGGTGACGAATCTTTTGTACAACCCGATGGTCAAAATACTTTTACTGAAATATTCAGTGTATTAGACCATATTCAATTAGGCGCTTTATTAATTACATTAGTATCCTTAGCGATATTGATTTCTTGGAATAAAGTCAAATTTTTAAAGAAGTTGAAATTGGTTCCTGCAGCTCTAGTTGCTGTAATTGTAGGGATTCTGTTGAATGAGTTTTTTATTCAGTCGGGTAGTAATTTGGCAATAACGAAGGAACATTTAGTTTCATTACCGGTGCCAACCTCTTTAGCTGAATTTAAAGAAATACTAATATTTCCGGATTTCACAGCCATAACCAACAGCAAAGTTTGGGTGGTTGCAGTTACTATTGCGGTAGTGGCATCAATTGAAACTTTATTGTGTATTGAAGCGGCAGACCGAATGGACAAGTTAAAAAGATATACTGACACTAATGTAGAGTTGAAAGCACAAGGTTTAGGTAATATAATCAGTTCATTGCTTGGCGGATTGCCTATGACCTCTGTGGTAGTTAGAACTTCTGCTAATGCTGCAGCCGGAGCCAAATCAAAAATGTCAGCAATTATTCATGGTGTGTTATTGTTGGTGAGTGTTTTGGCAATTCCTTTTATTTTGAATAAAATTCCGCTGGCAACATTAGCTGCCGTTTTACTTCTCGTAGGTTATAAATTAGCTAATCCAAAAACAATTAAGCATTTTTGGGAGAAAGGGAAATACCAGTTTATTCCTTTTATAGCCACTTTTGTCGGTGTTGTTTTTACCGATTTGTTAAAAGGCGTTGCTTTGGGAATTGTCATCAGTATCATTTTTGTATTAAAAGGAAATCTTAAACGTGCTTATAGCTTCAGAAAAGAAGAGTATGCCGATGGTGATGTAATTCACATAGATTTGGCCCAAGAAGTTTCATTTTTGAACAAAGCGGCTATAAAATCTACTTTAAATGATTTACCGGAAAATTCAAAAGTAATTATCAATGCTACGGATACAGTATATATTGCCCATGATGTACTCGATTTGATTAAAGAGTTCAAGACCATCAGAGCCAAAGAAGAAAATATTAAAGTTAAATTAGTAGGTTTTAAAAAGGCCTATCAGCTCGAAAATAGCGAAGGCTTTAAAAAAACTGTTACTGTTGAACAAAAATATGATGCCATGAAACGTAAAATGGTAGATTTAGAAAAATAAAATTTAAAAAAAGATATGAAAACATTAAATAAAGAATTACAAGCATCAATTTCTCCAAGAAAAGCTTTGGACATATTAAAAAAAGGAAATAACCGTTTTGTTAACAATTTAAAGGCGCACCGTGATCTTTTAGAACAAGTAAATGACACACGCGATGGACAATGGCCGTTTGCCACTATCTTGAGTTGCATTGACAGTAGAACATCAGCAGAACTTATTTTTGATCAAGGTTTAGGAGATGTTTTTTCAGTGCGTATTGCCGGAAACATTGTTAATACTGATATTTTAGGCAGTATGGAGTTTGCATGTAAAGTAGCCGGTTCCAAATTGATTGTAGTGTTAGGACACTCTAAGTGCGGTGCTGTCAAAGGCGCTTGTGACCATGTCGAAATGGGTAACCTTACAGAACTACTTTCCAAGATTCAGCCTGCAGTTTATGAGGAAAAAGCAACACAAGACAATCGCAATGCTTCTAACCCGGTATTTGTTGAGAATGTAGCGGAAATCAACGTAAAGCGAAATGTAAAGAACATTATCGAGCGCAGTTTTATTTTGGAACAAATGATTGAAAAAGGAGAAATCGGTATCGTGGGAGCCATGCACAACATTGAAACGGGTGAAGTAACTTTTTATGAAGACAGTCAATACATTAAGGATGAACTGAATCCTGATTTTTCAGTAGCTGAATTGAGACATTAATAATTGTTTATTTTATTGATAAACATCAGTTTCAATCCTAATAACAGGTGTTTATTATTTACTATATTTGATGCAAATACAAAAGATGGACGATTTTTATAAAAAAATATTAGATAACAACAAACTATGGGTTGAGTCTCAACTCGCCATCGATAAAGATTATTTCAAAGATCTTTCCAAAGGTCAAAATCCACCACTTTTGTGGATAGGTTGTTCTGACAGTCGTGTGCCGGCCAACGAGATTATTGGTGCCAAACCCGGGGAAGTTTTTGTGCACAGAAATATTGCCAATATGGTTATCCACAGCGATATGAATATGTTGAGTGTATTGGATTATGCGGTCAATGTCTTAAAAGTGAAGCACATTATTGTTTGCGGACATTATGGTTGTGGTGGTGTCAAAGCCGCAATGAGTAACCAATCTATTGGTTTAATTGACAACTGGATAAGACACATCAAAGACATCTATCGTTTGCACGAACATTACCTCAATGCTATTAAAGACGAGGAAGAGCGTTTTAATAAGTTTGTGGAAATCAACACCCAAGAGCAAGTCTTTGATTTGGCGAAAACCTCCATCGTTCAAAGTGCTTGGAAAAATGGTCAAGAACTAACTTTACACGGTTGGGCTTATGGTTTAAACTCAGGTTATGTAACCGATTTAGACGTAAATATGAGTTCCAATGGTGATTTAGACGAAGTTTACCGCTTGAAGTTTACCAATTAAAATACCTATAAATTAATTTAATACCTCAAAAGCAATCTAGAAATAGGTTGCTTTTTTTTAATCCTCAATGTTTTCATTAAATGCTGAAGGCATCATTTGCGGAATAAACTTGATTAATATCGGTAGGAGCAAACTTCCGCCCGGCAACAGAAAAATCGTTAAGGAAGGAATGGTTTTACAGATGTCAAGTATTTGCTTTTTTATCTTCTTCTTTTCCTCTTTATCTAAATCTTTGTGGGTTGATTTGGCTAAAAGCTGCATCAATTCTTTGCTTTGCGAAATCTCTTTTAGCAATCGCGATTTGTTTCTGTTGATTAAAACGACAACGCTTTCGGTAGTTTGGTCATAAAAATGTTTCACCGGATTGGAGAAGTTGAAATACGGAATCTCCTTTTTGTATCGGACAATAAAGTCATTAATGAAATTGATGCTTTCGAGAATTAAATCATCTGAAACATTGATGGTTTCACCCAATTTAAACAAGAAATAACGCTCTTCATTTTCCACTTTGTCATCACTCCATAAACTGATACCTGCCAAGTCAATCATATAATGTTTTTCAAGGCTATTAGACAGGTAACTCAAATCTAAAGCTTCGATAGAAGTAGAGGTAGTGGCGGCAAATTTATTATAACGAACAGACGACTCAAACAGTTTTGCTAATAAATCATCATGTTGTGAAATTCCTGTTTTGGCTTTTAGCGAAAGCGAAATAATACTGATAACAATATCTTCTATTTTGTTTGAATATTTTTCGGGAACAGTGCCTTTTTCAAGGTGTTGTTTGAAGGCTAAAACATCAATAAACAATAGCGCATTAGTAATGACATGAGAAAAGTTTTTGCTAAACATGTCCTCATTGGTCTGCACTCTATCGTGAATGATTTTTTCTAATTTACTCGAAGGCAAACTCGATTCCAACATCTTTTTTAAAGGATTGAAACCTTTCGGAATCATCGAGTTATAAAAGGAAACGGCTTGAACAATAAAGTCTTCCGCATCATTTTTTTGCTTAATCAAACGGTACATTTGGTAAAGCGTATTGAGCATTCCAATTTTTGATAACTCTTGCGGCAATCGGTCTTTGGATTCTATCAAAATTGACGCATCAAAGCTGACTACATGACCAAAAATGAATCCTGTGGCTCTGGTTCGGGCGTAGAAATCCGTTTCGTTCAGCGGAAACGAATGCTCTACCTGATTTTGCTCTGCAAAAAACTTGTCTATCCAACCGTGAACTGATGGGTTAATCATTTTAGGTGCTTATTATTGGCACAAAACTAAACCATTTTTGTTTGTGATAAGTAATGATTTTGTTACCAAATTTAAAATGTGCCGCGCGCTTTGATATTTTGCTCGCAAAGCGAAATGATTTCAGTGATTCTGGCTTTTCGGGTTGCTTCTCTTTTGGCTTGACTTAACCAATAAAGATAGCTTTTTCTATAAGATGGACTGAACTTGTTGTAGTTTTCTAAAGCAGTTTTGTTTTGGTCAAAAGCCAACTTTAAATCATCGGGCAGGATGTGATTCTCAACATGGTCTAAAGATTCCCAAGAACCGTTTTGTTTGGCGATTTCAATTTTACGCATACCACTTTCGTGCATTAAATTCTCGGCGATGAGTTTTTCGATATACGTTTTGTTGAGTTTGCTCCAAACGCTTTTGTCCTTTCTTGGGGTAAACATTTGGCGTCGGCGTTCGTCGTCTAGTCGTTTCACTGTTGAGTCAATCCATCCATAACAAATGGCTACCTGAACGGCTTCTTCCCAACGCATGCTTTCCATTGGGCTGTCAACCCTATAAAATATCAGGTATACTCTAGTGGCGGAATGGTGGTTTTCGTGCAACCATTCGCGCCATGCTGCAGCATTTTTGAAGTAGAAATGATCTTGTTCTTCCAAAGACGATTATTTTATGATAGCGGAACATGCTAATCTCGCGCCAGCATTTCCGGTAGGTTGTGTGGTATAGTCATCACCTTTTTCGTGTACGATTACCGCTTTGCCTAAAATATCTTTTGTTTCGTCGCCACAACCCACACACCATTCATCGGTTTTGAATAATACGGTAGCATTGCCGTCAGTATTGGCATAAAAATTATCCATATCTCCTTTGTGGTGTTCGGCATCTGTCCATCGTCCGTGTTTTTTAAACGTTGGATTCCAGTGTCCGCCGGTTGAAGTGGCATCGGCAGCGGAACAATCCGACTTTTCATGAATATGAATCGCATGAACGCCCGGTTTTAAGCCGGTGAAATTAGCGGTAAAAGTTACTTCGCCTTTTTTCTCAGTAAAAGTTCCGGTACCTTTGACTTTACTACCGCTTTTAGATTCAAAAGTGATATTGACCGTTTTTGTTTTGTCATTGGAAGAAGAACTTTTGCAACCGAATATCAGCAATCCAATTGCCAAAATCCCTAAGACTATTTTTTTCATGAGTGATTTCTTTTAGAAGTATAAAAGTACACAATTCGACAGAGGAATTCCTTTAATTTAGGTTAAAGTTTACTTAGATTTTTCTCCTACGAAATAATCGGTTTGCGATTTAAACAATACATTGAAAGTGGTTAAACTGCCGTAAATTCTGGTGATGTATTGTTGTAAATCTACTTTTTCAATCTCTTCTAATTTACTGGCGTTGATTTTTTGTTCCATTACCCTAAGACGATCACGAAGCATTACGATTTTATGAAAAAACACATCGATTGGTACATCTTTAGCGGCTAATCCTGCTTGTCCTGGCGTGAGTTTCATATTGCCACCTTTCCATTTGTCGCCTATAGCAACAGGTTCTCCAAGGCCGTTCCATTTTTTTAAGATTGATAATAAACTTTGTTCAACATCGTAAAAACTTACGGTGTCTACTTCGTTTTCGGCGTGTTCTATAACTTCGAATTCGCTGTCGATAGCGATAGTTTCTAAACCATTTTCTATAAAGGTTACCCAGTATTCTTTAGACGATACATTGGTTACTACGCCTTTACCATATTCGGCGTGGTTTATTCTGGAGCCTATTCCCAAGAGTTTCATGTTTGTGATTTATAGTTTATGGGACTAAAATAGTAATTTGTTGTGAATAAAAAAATGCCGCTTCATTGAATAATGACATTTAAGTTTATCTGATTAAGAGTGAATTTTTTTGGCTGAATAATTATAAAGCTAAAATGATTTCAGTAAACCTGTCTTTGGTAACCGGCTTTATGATGTAATCGGTAACGGCACTTATTTTTTTTGCTTTCATAATGTCATGTGGTGAAATAGAAGAAGAGCAAATGTAAATGATGATTTTTTTAACGTTATTTGATTCTATTGAAGTGAACTCGTCTAAAAACTGCCATCCGTCCATGATAGGCATGGATAGGTCTAAAAATATTATTTCGGGTAGTTTATATTGCGTATTCAAATTGTCTTTTAGGTAGTTTAAAGCGTCCAATCCATTGTTGAATACTTTAACTTCTTTGACGTGATTTGTTTTTTCAATAATCTTTTTGGTGATAAATATGAAGGTGTCATCATCATCAACCAGTGCTAATAGTTCTATTTGTTTCATGATAATTTGGGTTTAAATTTTATGTAAAAAGTACTTCCTTTATTTGGTGTACTATCAATCCAGATTTTTCCTCCCATGGCTTCCACTTGAGTTTTGGTCATAAATAAACCGAAACCCCTTGCGTCGGGATGTTTGTGGAACACTTTTCGTATTTTGAACAAATTGTGTTGGTGTAAATCTAAATCGATACCTAAACCATTATCGGCAACCGTAAGCACAATTTCGTCGTCCTCATAATAGGTTTTTATTTTAATCGTAACGTTTCTGTCCGGAGATTTATATTTTAAAGCATTGCTGATTAAATTGGTAAAAATACTATCGATATAGCGTTGGGGATAAAATAGTGTTCCAACTTCCTTAAAGTCGATAGTAATCTTTGCATTATATCGCTTTATTTGTGTCTCAAAACCGATTAAAATTTTATCCAACGTATTTTTTAAATCAATATTGGTTGATTCAACGTCAGCATCTTGTCTTATTTGAAGAGATTCCACCAGTTCATCTAAAATACCATTCAGGTGATTGATTACCGGCTGTACTCTTCCCAGTACTTCAGATTTTTCGCTTTCAGTGTCACAAGTCTCCATATAATCAAGCAGCATTGAAATATTGACCAACGGCGCCCTAAGGTTGTGGGAAACGATGTTACAAAAGTCTACCAATTGTTTGTTTTGGTATTCAGCATTGATCAACATTTTAGCGATTTTTTCTTCGCCTCGTTTTCTTTCTGAAATATCAGATCGTATCGCTACGTATTGATAGGGTTTTCCTTCTTCGTTTAAAAAGGGAACAATAGTAGTGTCTACCCAATAAGCGGTTCCGTCTTTAGCTTTGTTTTTTAATTCGCCTTTCCATACTTCACCTTTAGCGATGGTTTTCCATAATTCTTTAATGAATTTTGAAGGATGAAAGGTGGAATTGATAATTCTATGGTCTTGACCCAGCAGCTCTTCACGGCTGTATTTAGAGATTTTACAGAAATTATCATTAACGTGTGTTATTATTCCTTTTTGATTGGTGATGGCAACAATAGATGATTCATCTAAGGCATATTTGTAATCTGATATTTCCTTTATCTTTTTTAATAATTCCTCTTCAGCGTATTTTCGTTCGGTGATGTCGGAACGAATGGCAACGTACTGATAAGGCTTTCCACTTTCGTTTAAAAAGGGTACAATAGTGGTGTCGACCCAATAAGCCGAACCGTCTTTAGCCCTGTTTTTTAGTTCACCTTTCCAAATTTTGCCGTTAGCAATGGTTGTCCAAAGATTTTTTATATACTCTTTTGAATGATAACTTGAGTTGATTATTCTGTGGTCCTTCCCTAAAAGTTCTTCACGAGAAAATTTTGATATTTTACAAAAGTTATCATTTACATGATGTATAATTCCTTTTTGGTCTGTAATAGCTATAATTGATGATTCATCGAGCGCATATTTGTAATCAGAGATTTCTTTAATTTTTTGAAAAAGTTCCTCTTCTTCTTTTTTTTCTTTTTTGCTCATACCTACTTTAAGCTTTTTTTGAAATTTTTAAGTCATACCTAATTAATTTTAAAGGATATTATCAAATTTAAGTAACTTTTTTCATCTATTTTGTTTTAAAATGTTAAAATAATTAACAATTGTAATTATTTTTATTTCAAAATTCAATCAATTGTATGGAGTCGATGAAAAAAAACAACTGCTCTATAAGTACTACAGTTATGGTGTATTGGAAAACTTCTTCCATTCAGATTTTGGTACAAAAGCACTTGACTACTAAATGTCATTCCGGAAGTGTAACCCAATTTAGTCTACGCTTTTTATTATTTTATCTAATGCAAGAAGTCATTTAACCAAAGATTTTGTTGGGGGTTCCTTTATTCAAAGGCTTTTCAATTAAATCTACAATTAACGGATTGAGTGGGGCACGATTAATATCTGCAGGATCTACGGAAGACGAAAGCATATAGATGCTGAATTGTTCTTTAATGGGCTTTTCGAAAAGTGTTTTGGCGTCTTTGGCTTGCACAATGACCTGATTGACTTGACTGATAAAAGCATATTGTGCCGTGCGTTTGACTACTTTTTCTTCTAAGGCGGTGTTCAATAGCCGGATATCAGCTTCTGCTAACTTTTGCACGTTGATGTTACGGAGAAGACTTTGTATATGCTGGTCCTTTTCATTGTTTTGTTGCTTAAGTTGTTGTAAATTAGTATTTAAGGATGTTGAAGATTTTTCTTTATCCATCATATAACATTTATTGTTCTAGCCATTGGATTTTAATCCAAAGGATAACGAGGTTAAACTAGGTAATTTTGGGGCTTTACAAAATTATAGCTTATTATTTGAAGCGGGTTATATAGTAAAATATAAATATTATATGTTTATATTATTTTTGAGATATTAAAATAATCAAAACCGGGCGTGCCTTAAAATTTATAGATTAATTACTAACCTTTTAATTGTATTCATAGCACAGAGTATTTAAAAGAAATCTTAAAATTGAGGCGTAACTTTTTAGATATGTTTTTTAAAAGTATCTTTGATTGACAGCATTTTTTCTGTGAGAATAAATAGTAAAGACCATGTTTCCCAATTCAACAAAAGAACAATTAAAAGAGCGGATTAAGGAGCTTGAATGTTTATATGAAATATCTACCATAATAAATCAAAGCGAGGGTAATGTTAACAGTACTTTTGAGGAAATATGTCTCAGTTTAAAAAAAGCATGGCGATTTCCCCATAGTGCTATTGTAGAATTGAAAGTGGAGGAATACCATATCTTCACAGATCCGTTGCCTCCAAAAACGGTTTTTCAATATGTTAAGATTTTAATCTTCAAACAGGAAATGGGTTATCTTAAAGTGCATTATCCATCACCCCAATTTTCACAAGACAACTTTTTGCCCGAAGAACTTATTTTGTTGTTTACCATTGCCAATGATATCAATGGGTATTATGAAAAGCATTTAAACAAAGAAAGGGAAGCTTTTGTAAAACAAAATGCTGAACGGGTTGACCGACTTTCTATACTCGGAGAAATAACAGCCGGTATTGCTCATGAACTGAACACACCATTGGGTAATATTTTAGGATTTTCTGAATTGATTTCCCAAAAAGAATTGGATGAACAAAATACAAAAGATTTAAAGAAGATTATCAGTGCGGCTATATACTCCAGAGAAATAGTCAAGAAACTTATGTTTTTTTCCTGTGAAATGCCTCGCAGTATGGAGCTGCTCAAAATTGAACCTATAGTGACTCAGGTGCTCTCTTTTTTGGAACCGAAATTTAAAATGCAACAGGTGTCCTACCGACTTGACTTTGAAAATTCTAAATTGGAAGCGCGATTGGACAATATTCAGTTTACACAAGTTTTGTTCAATCTACTATTAAATTCCCTGTATGTTTCACCTGTTGGCAGTACTATATATATCAAGGTTTTTAATGATGAAAAGTTCTTTTATTTTGAAATAACTGATGAAGGACCGGGAGTTTCCAATGAAATCAAATCGAGTGTTTTTGAACCTTTTTTTACCACAAAGCCTCTGGGAGAAGGAACCGGATTGGGTTTGAGTGTGGTGCATGGTATTATAAAAAGCCATAAAGGCGCCATTGAAATTTCGGATAATAAACCAAACGGAGCCATTTTTAAAATAACGCTTCCTTTATACTTATAAGCATGAAACTGAATAAAGAAAATGTACTTATTGTCGATGATAATTATGATATGCTTGAACTATTGCAGCGCAATTTAAAAGCACAAAATTATCACACTTACAAAGCCTCATCAGTAGCCGAGGCTATTGGTGTCTTGGAAGAAAGTACTATTGATTTATTGATAACCGACCTTCAAATGCCGGGGATGAACGGTATAGAGTTGTTAAAGTATACTGAAGAACATTATCCGAGTCTTCCTAAGCTCGTCATAACAGGTTTTCCGACGGTTACCAGTGCATTAGATTCCATTAAAGCCGGAGCTAAAGATTATTTAGTTAAACCATTTACGAGTGAAGAGTTAAAAAAAGCCATTCAAAATGTTTTACATCGAGTAGATGGCAATAGAACAGTTGATTCGAAGATGACAAAAGTTGTCGCTATACCAGAGAACCATTATGGAGGCATGGTGGGTAAATCAGAACAGTTTTTGAAAATGATTGATGTCATTGAACGCGTTAAAAACAATAGCGCTACGGTTTTAATTTTAGGCGAAAGTGGAACCGGTAAAGAATTAGTGGCCAGAGCCATACATTATCAAGGCATGTTTGCGAACAAACCTTTTATACCTGTAAACTGCGGAGCCATTCCGGAACATCTGATGGAGTCAGAGCTATTTGGGTATGTAAAAGGAGCTTTCACCGGAGCAAATGAGAACAGAACAGGTTTGTTTCAAGCTGCCCAAGGCGGTACCTTATTTTTAGATGAGATAGGCACGGCTTCTTTTGCGGTACAAACCAGATTGTTAAGGGCTTTACAAGAAAAAGAGATTACGATGATTGGTTCACAGAAACCTCAAAAGATTGACGTAAGGATTATTTCTGCTACCAATAATAACTTATTTGAAATGTGTCAAAAAGGAACTTTCAGAGAAGATTTGTATTATCGCCTAAATGTGGTTCAAATAGAGACTTCTCCGTTGAGAGAACGTCCAAAAGATATATTTCCTATTGTTACTATGCTTTTAAAGAAATATGGTGCTGAATACCAGAAAAATGATATTTCACTATCTGAAAAAGCCGTTGATCTACTAGTCAGACACCCATGGCCGGGAAATGTACGAGAATTAGAAAATGTAATTCAACGCATGATAATATTGGGTGGATCAAGTTTAGACGTAGCAGATATACCGAGTTATCTCAAGTATACGTTACCATCAGAAGCCAATGGATTAAAATCGCTTAAAGAAGTGGAAAAAGAGCATATCCTAAAAGTATTGGCGGCAGTGGATAACAATAAGAGTAAAGCTGCTGAAATTCTACAAATAGACAGAAAAACACTCAGACATAAGCTTTTATAAACCCCTAAAAAGAGAGTAATATTTCCTCAATCGGGTAATTTCTCCTCACCTCATTTTATTTGTTTTTTTACAACATAATTTATAATGTGTTGTATATCAGCGCGTGCCAAAATGTCTAGTGTTATTGGCATGCACCTTGCCTTTAGGAGATAGAAATAAAAACTAATTGATTATGAATTTAAAAGAAGAGGTTAAAAAGAATGGGTTTAACACCTTAGAAAGTGTCAGTAGCACTAAAGGGCTATTGAATGGAATTATCGATACTTATAATGCAGGCATTACAGTAAATGAACCTAAAGAACAAACGTTGACAGAAGGCTTATGTATTTCTTGTGATAATAGAGGTAATTGCCAATGGGAAGAGAATAACAAAATGTACTGTGAACATTATCAATAAAGTATCATGAACAATATTGTAGAGAAAAAGACGATGTATGATACGGTCATGCAGCAATTTAATAAAACCGCTGATGCCATTAAACTGGATTCTGAAATTAGAAAGATTTTGGAAGCGACTACCAATGAAATTGTAGTTCATTTTCCGGTGAAGCTGGATGATGGCAAGATAAAAATTTTTACAGGATACAGGGTCCAACATAACAATGTGCTCGGACCTTACAAAGGAGGATTACGCTACCACCCATCACTAGACATAGAAGATGCCAGGGCACTAGCCATGTGGATGACTTGGAAAACCTCTTTGGCAGGGTTGCCTTATGGAGGAGCCAAAGGCGGAATACAATTAGATCCAAGGGACTATTCTCTTTCAGAATTAGAGCGAATCAGTAGAAGGTTTACTTATGCTTTGGGCGATAATATTGGACCAGAATATGATATTCCGGCTCCTGATGTAAACACCAATGAACAAACGATGGCGTGGATTGCCGATACCTATATGTCAACAAAGTCCGCATCGGAAAGGTCTAGGAGTAAACATGTCGTAACCGGTAAACCGGTTGGTTCAGGAGGGCTCGAGGGCAGGGACAGGGCGACCGGTTTTGGAGTTTTTTTGAATATCAAGTTATGGTATCAAAGTAAAAATGAAAGCCTGAAAGGAAAAACATTTATAGTACAAGGTTTTGGAAATGTAGGATATTGGGTCTCTCATTTTTTAAGCGGAGAAGGCGCTGTTTTAATTGGGGTACAAGATGCTCATGCGACATTGTACCATAAAGAAGGTATTGATGTCGTTGATTTACACAATCATTGTAAACCGCGAAAAGGGTCTATAAAAGGTTTTAACGGTGCTAAAGAAATTTCTGCTGCTGATTTTTTTGGTTTGGATTGCAATATTCTCATACCTGCTGCCATGGGAAATCAAATTACAAGCGCTAACGCCTATAAGATTAAAGCTAATCTTGTTGCGGAAGGAGCCAACGGACCAACAGATGCAGAAGGTGAAGCTATATTATTGAATAAAGACATCATTATTATCCCTGATATTTTATGCAATTCGGGTGGCGTAATTGGTAGCTATTTTGAATGGCTTCAAAACCGAAATGGTGAAATATGGCATTTGGAAGAGGTAATGAGCAAGTTAGAAAAAAAGATGACCGAGGTATTTAGAAAAGTGGAATCTATTGTGAAAGAAGGTAATATAGATTGGCGTTCTGCCGCTTTCATTTTGGCGATCACCCGAATTGAAACCGCATACAAGCAAAGAGGAATTTTCCCTTAAACAGTAATTTACAAAATAATGAGATATGAAATACGGAGGATTAGTAGTAGAAAAAAAAGAGTATGAAATAGTCAAGAAGATAACCTCAAAGGAGGCAAAAGCAGCCGATAGAGCACAGAAAATAGCCATCGAAAAATTATTGACTGAGTTGAAGTCTGCCAAATTGCTCTCTTCAGCCGATATGCCCAGCGACGCTGTACGTTTAAATTCAACTGTAACTTTTGTTATTGCGGATTTATTCAGAAAGAGATTCAAGATTGTTTCACCGGAGCAAAGCGATATTGCTCAAAATAAGTTATCCATACTATCACCAATGGGACTTGCTTTATTTGGCTACTCACAAGATGATGTAGTGGAGTGGCAGTTCCCATCGGGACCGAATACTATCAGGATAATTCAAGTGGATCAAGATAATTAACCTTAAATACCAAATAGAATGAAAAAGACGCAAAATAATTTTAAAGCCTGTGATTTGGAAAATATTTTCATCGACAAGGATTTTATCAGTTGGACAGAAGAACTGAATATAGTCACTGTAGAAATTGAGTTTTGTCAAAATTTATTCATTTCTATTTTGAACGATGTTGATGCTTCTTATCAATCAAAATACAATAATATTATTGAGAAGTTAAGATTGCTAAAAAATGAAAATAATCAAATAAAGAAAGAACTTTTTGCTCTTGGGATACAATTTGAAGGGTATGTAGAATGTCAAGATATGCAATGTGATAATTATTATATGGTCATGCATCTTGCCTTTAGAGACAGAATTGAACAGCATTTTTCGATTTACAGTAAACTTAAAAAGAAGTTATTACTAAAGATAAACAAGGAGAATCCGAAAAACTAAACTCTTTTTTGACAAGTTGTTTTTAGATTACTTAGGTTGATTAGTTAATTGGTTGAAAACACCGCTCAGGCGGTGTTTTTTTGCTCAACTTGTCAATAAAAGAGTTATCTTTTGCCAGATTATCATGAAAACTAAAAGAACAGCGTCTATTATAAAAATGATATGAAAAAACTAATTAAATTCTTAGCGAATAGTCAATCCCACTTTATCAACTTAAGCCGAATCTCTATCTTTGTCGTAATGGTTTGGATTGGCGGATTAAAAGTGTTCCAATATGAAGCAGAAGGTATTGTACCCTTTGTGGTTCACAGTCCTTTGATGTCTTTCTTTTATACTAAAGAAGTACCGGAATACCAAGATTATAAAAATCCTGAAGGGAAAACGGTTCAAAAGAATGTGGATTGGCATAAGGCAAACAATACCTATCTTTTCGCTTACGGATTAGGAGCTTTAATTGTGTTAATCGGGCTATTGACTTTAATGGGCATTTGGTTTGATAAAATCGGAATGATTGGCGGACTGCTGACCTTTGGAATGTCTATAGTCACTCTTACCTTTTTAATCACGACGCCCGAAGTATATGTTCCCAATCTTGGCGGTGATTTTCCGACACCCGAATATGGATTTCCTTATTTGTCAGCCGCGGGACGATTGGTTTTAAAGGATATTATTATGTTAGCCGCCGGTCTAATTTGTGCCGCAGATAGTGCCAAACGAATTTTATACAAGGAAAGATGGGCCTAAGATTAAATTTTGATGGAAAGAGCGCAAATAATAGAAAAAACAGCCACTTTTATAAAAAGGTATGGCATTAAGAGTTTGACTTTAGCTGAAATTTCGATTCGGCTTCGTATACCCAAAAAGGCATTGTACTTTCATTTTAAGACCAAAGACGAACTTTTGTTAGCCTGTTTGCATTTTATGTATGATACCTTAAAAGATTTATTGACTGTTGCCCAATCTAATGTTGAGAATCCTGTCTTAAAACTAATCAAAACCTACAATGTTACCATCGGATACCTTTCTCAATTTCACAGTACTTTTTACTTTGACCTGAGAAAAATTATCCACTTGAAAAGTGTGACACAACAGCATATCAATGACTATAAATTAAGTAGTATTCGCCCGCTTATTGAGGAGGCTAAAAACAATAAGCTATTACTTCCTGATGCTGAGGTTGAGGCAGCGTTGGAGTCCTACATGAAATTTGTGCCTTTCTTCTTTGTGCATTTCAAAGATGACCAAGCGGCAATTGAAAATCATCTTACTTTATTTCTCCATAATTACTTTAAAGTGGATTATTGTCATTAATGCAACTTATAGACAATTCGCAACCTGTCCTTACAACGTCACGCCAATACTCTCCGGAATCACATCGGGTGTTTTGGCAATTTCAAGCGAAAGGCCGCCTTCTTGGATATCGTCTAAAAGCCATTTGCCTTCGGTGTATTCTAAAAACCATACATATTCTAAATCGTCATACCCCGATTTGCCTTGCACGACCTTTTGCGTATCGCGGTCTACCAAATAATCTTGGGCAATCACGTTGATTGCGATGGCAATTCTGGAACCTTCCAAGTTAGGGTCCTCGGTTAGTTCTAAGTACAACGGTTTTATTTTGGAGATCTCTTTTAAATTAGATACATTTTTGAGGTTTTCCTTTTTCCATTGGTCTAAAAATACGGCTTGTTGGTTTTGCCAATACCAATGGTTTACATAATTTTTTACTTCACTTAAATCTTCTTCAGACCAAGCGTTGTAAACCCTTCTGATGATATTAGAAAATTCTTTGTGCAGTTGCAACCAGTGAAATGATTTGTGTTGGACGCTCAGTTGCGCCAAGACTTTCTTAATCTTTCGGGCTTTTCTAAATTCAATTAATCTGATGTAGATAATTAAAGGCAAAAGCACTATGGTGAGCACAATGAGAATCAGTTTTCCCCACCATGTTTTAAAAAATGCTTTGGCTACGGTACCACCCGGACCGGCATAAACAGGATCTATGGTAAATAGTATCACCATCACAGTAAGCAAAATCAACCATTCTTTTCTAGACATATTTTATGATTTAAAAGTTTAAACTGATTATCCTGATAAGCGTCACTATTCCTATCAAACATAGGATAACGATATATCGGTAATTTTTATTGGTAAAGAAATTTTTACGCAAAAAGTACCCACTGAAAACAACAAAAACCAACGCTATCCCCAACTGAAAATAAACCTCATTAGTGCTATTCTCCAAAACAATCCCACTTTCGGGCAATTGCAATGTCTTTACTTCTTTGGTAAAATATAGTATTTCCAAGTTTACTTTATCGCCTTGCTTTACTTGATTATAAATCTCGGGGATAAACTGGTCGTTGTTATCTGAGAAATCAATAGAGTAGGTAAGACCCGATTTTGTGCTCTCGCTTATCCTTTTGCTCTCTACAATTGTAGTCACTTTTTGCAACGGTAAAAACTGTTCTACTATAGTAAGCAAACCGGCTATTAGAGGAATTATTAAAAATACTTTGGCTATTTTTTGATAGGTTTCGGCAGTCATGGTTTTGGCTTTGAATTGTAAATATATTATTTTCTTTGAAATATGACTTTTTTGTTTTTGGATTTTAGCACCATATTTTTTTAGCGTAGCACTTATACAAGGTGTCATCCTATGTAGGTATTGATATATTTCTCTTCTGCTCATTTTCAGTACTGCCCAACCTGAAAGTTCCAAGGTTTCTTATTCAAAATGTATTTCTATTATCGATGAACTACTGTTTTTTTTAACACCCTGTCGCAGCTTCTTTAACACTTTGGCATTAGAAAATACACTATTTTTATAGTCCCAAACCATAACAACTTAAACCTATGTCTGTAACTACTGTTTTAGAGTATTGTCAAAGCATCGATAACCCATTGGTGTTAGAGTATTTTTATAAAGGAGAAAAATTAGAAGATCCTGCTTTATTTTTTGACCTGAATCCCGGTCTTTTTGAACTGGCTTTCCCTTCGCACGAAGAAACCCAAGAGATGATTAACAAAAACCTACTGTTTGGCACTACCCACAAACTTGTCATTTCAGAGTACGGTTTCAATTTGGTCTTCCGCTAATTAGCTGGTACAAGAGTTCTCGAGAAGCTTCTGAAAAAGCGATTACAATTATTTTCTACACTTAATCTACTTCTTAAACTCCGACTATTTCAATTGTTGACTAGTCCTAAAATAGTGATACAGTGTATTAAATAAATCCAAATGTAATTATACTAACCTATACTGAAATAAAGGTACCGGTAATTGATTATGTTTTTTTGTAGCGTGTTAAATATTGAACAGGTTTTAAGATTAAGTGGGAAAGGGTTACGCTATAGTAGGTTCTTGCTTACCTGACAATCAAAGGCATTAGATGCTCTACTTGCAATCCGTGTAATGGCTACCATACGAATTGTAGAATAGAAATACTGTACGATTATTTTTTAAAACACTCCATCATGGCGGCTTTAACTATCGCTTCATATTCCTTTAGTTCTTTGGCTTCGGGCAATAATCCAATTAAGCAGTGAATTTGACCCGGAAAGCATTTCTCCCAAACCTTAACACCTGATTTCCTTAATTTAGCCGCATACAAAATCCCATCATCTCTAAGCGGATCAAATTCTGCGTTAATAATTACGGCAGGTGGTAAGCCTTTTAAATCTTCGGTAAGTATTGGTGAAACTTCTGGATTGTTGAACTGTCCCGGCGCATAAGTTTCTAACGCAAAATAACAGGCTGCTTTGGTTTGAAAGTAGCCCACGGCATTTTCCTGATAAGAAGCGGAGGTTTCCATGTTTTTTGGGCTCAAGTCAATAGGAAGCCCGTTCATTACTTGTAGTTTTATTTTGTTACTAATCCCTTCTTTTTTTGCTTTTTGAGCAATTACAGCAACGAGATTCGCACCGGCACTATTGCCTTCTAAAACTATACGATTGATATCTCCTCCAAATTCACTACCATGTTCGGCAATCCATTTGAATGCGTTGTAACTGTCGTTTACTGCCGCAGGGAATTTGTGTTCGGGTGCTACTCTGTAATCAATGGCGAAGACAATGGCTTCTAAGTTTTTGGCTTCCTGCCATAAAGGCTGTTCCAAAGAGGGTAACAAAGGCGAGATGAATCCGCCACCATGGTAATTGATAATTACAGGAAGGTTTTTGCCATGGGTTGGATTGAAAACCAAGACAGGAATACTGTCGGCGGTTATTTTAATTCGCTGCACATCGGTTTTAGGATAGGGCATGGCGGGTGGTCCTGCAAATTTAATTTGCTCAATGGGCATTTTGCGCAATTGTTCCAGTGTCAAATCCTGATAGCCAATCAATTTTAGGAAATAGGCGATTTCAGGGTTTAATTGTCGCGTACCACAGCTTTGTGCTATTGAGTATTGAGTACTAAGTAACAGCAAGCTTAATGAAAGAAAGAATAGATATTTTTTCATGGTTTAACACGTTATCAGGTTAGGTTTATAAGATGCTCAGTTAGTTTGTTTTGACTGACCAATGTTACAAGAAAGTAGCATAATAATGACTAAATTACAAATTTTTGACGGAATGAATTATAATACAGTTCGTTACAAAATTAATTTCCTGTAGTTAATGTTCTTACTTCTTTTAAATAATAAAAAATCCGGAGCCGCTCTATTTTTTATCCTGATGGGTTTTCATCCCAAACAAGAATCTGGTTATCTTGTAGGGTTTGATTAAAAACACATAAAAACCGAATGACAGAATAAAAGAAACAAAAGTTAAAAACAGGTATTTACTAAGTATATCATCTTGTGTTTGGATAATGTAGTAAGCAATTATTACTATGAATGTTTGGTGCAAAATGTAAAACGGGTAAATAGCCTCATTAGCAAATTGCAAAAATTTATTAGTAAAGTTTAAATATTTTTTGGCATACCCTAAGAATGCGATTACCCAAAACCATGCGCTTAATACCAACAATGATAGAAACAACGCATTTGGAGTATCAATGTCCCAAATAGGTTCTTTGTCATTCCAACGTAGATAGTTGATAAGCAACATACTAAAAAAGGCAATTTTCAAATTTAGTTTTCTATTATGCTCCAAATTCTTCCAAAAAATAGGATTAATACCGATGAAAGCACCAAATATAAAGTACAAGAAATATTTTGTAAAGCCTGCCCAATCATCAACAAAGGCATGAGTTTCATTAGGATACCAAAAATACAAGAAGCCGGCTATGGCAAGGATTACACCAAATCCAATCATGCCAATCTTATCACATAAAGTGGCTACCTTATTGGTGAAAGTTATTCCCTTTGCCGACTTAAAAAAAAGAATAAAGGGTATAGCAAGTAAGGAATAAACGAATAGATAGGCTATAAACCAAAGATGGTGCCAACTTAGATTCCCTTCAGGATAAACGGTTGTGGTAAAAATAGAAGGGTAAAAATCAAGGTAAGAAGTGTAGTTTGCCCCTTTATATATTCTTTCAAAATAGACTTGCGCCGGAACTATCATCAGCATACCGAAAAGCAACGGAATTAATAGTCGCTTTGTTCTTTGCCAAATGAAATGTAAAACAGATTTCTGATTAAGTACAAAGATGGTTCCGATACCTGAGATGAAAAACAATATTGGCATGCGCCAACGTGACAAAAAGTAATTGCATTCTAACACCAAGTAACTCGTTTCTTTGTTTTTTAAGTGCCAGTCCCACTCTGCAATGAATGGCATGGCACAGTGAAACAGGTGTAACAGTAAGATGGCTATTACTCTCAGCCAATCGAGGTCGTATCGTCTTTCTTGCATGATTTTTTGTTTTAATTTTAAAATAATAGTGCAAAGGTATAGTAGCTGTTTTGTGTCTTACTGACAATAAAGTATCATGAACGGACAGTTAAGTTTATGATTTTTTTGGGTTGTTCTGTTTTTAAAATGATTTGTTTTTAGTCACAAATTAATGCTTTAAACATATTAAAATCTAAACGTTGATTTAAGGGACAGATATAGAATATCAGCACCATTCCCTGTAGCTTTAGGGTAACTTCCTGCTTTGAAATAAGATGTATCCAAAGATAAAGATAATTTTTTTGTTTGCTGGTAGGTAGTTTCCATGACATAGAGTTGCCCCAATGTTTTCTTGTCTGAAGCTAAAAACGCATTGGGTGTAGGACGGTTTTGAACCATCCCCGGGGAATAGGTACCGTCTTGGTTGCTGTTTCTTCCCAAGAAAAATACTTGCGCCAAGACATTCAGCTTTTGTATCGGATTGATTTTCAAATAAGGAGACAAACTGACCATATTGGTGGCTCCGATTGGTGCTACCAGGCCATAAGCCGGTTTGGCGTATAATAAATTATAAGTATTCAATTTATCATCAGTATTGTCTTTGTCTCCGGAAGCTATATTTGCAGCGAATCCAATTACTCCTTTTTTTGAAGGGAATACGGAAAGGTTTATATCTGCTAAGACAGTATAGGCCGCAATGGTTAGGTCATTGAATGTCCCTGTTTGGTATGCTCCTTCGAATTCAAAGTTTACAGTTTTTAAGTTGGAAAAGAAGCGGATACCGCCGGTTTGTCTGTTTTCGTACCCCGCTTGATAATTGTACATTCTGTTACGTGATTGAAAGTTGACCAAATAGTAGTCCAACCCAAGTTTGTGATTGGCATAGAACTGTGTGCCATAAATTCCTAATAAGCCATCGTGCATGCTTTCATCATCAAAGACATATTGTTTCGAAATGACTTTAGAAATGACAAAGAAGTCAAGCGTACCATTTTTAAATTTTCTTTTAACTATTAATCCATCAAAAGCCTGACGGGTATTGGGTCCTTCTCTGAAAGTGATTAAACGATGATTGCCGTAGAATATTTCCTGCTGTCCTAAACGGAAATTCCAATGGGTTAATTTCAATTCGCCAAAGGCTTGATGGAGGCTGAGTTGGTTTTCATCAATTTCGGGTGTCACAGGATTGTCATTAAAATCTCGCGAGGTGTGGTTTAGCTGCATGAAAAAGCGAAAATGATTTCCGAGTTCTATATTGGTATGTATCATAATTCGGCGTAGGTGTTGGAAGACATCGGTTTTGGCATAGGTTGGAGGAACATCGCCAAAATTAAGGTTATCATAGTACTGCAGCTGATCGCGAAATTCGCCACCAAAAGAGATGTTGTTGTTGTTGTTGTTTCCTAAGGAGATGTACTTTACTTTATCTAATCCCTTTTTAACGGTGTCTTTTTTTAGTGTGGTAAAGTCATCGTCGTAACGCAGCCAGCTGATTTTGTTTTGGGCTGAGGTTGTTGTTATTGCCAACCAACCAATCATTACAGTTTTCACTATATATTTTTTCATTTTTATTTCCAGTTTATTTTTCTATGTCCATCAACAACTCACTGTAAGACGCACTGATCAGTTGGTCTTTTTTCAGTTCGAAAAACTGCAGGTATTGATTAATTTCTATTTGCATTTTTTCGAGTGAAAATAATTCCTCTGTCTCTGTTACTTCAACCTCTAAGAAGGTACCTAAATCAGCCACAATATCGAAATGAAAAACAGCATTCTTGATACTGTATTTTTTTCGCTTTTTGTTGACAATTACTTTTACACCCAATTGTTCTGTGAGTATTTCTTTCAGCATTATGTTAGGATCATGTTGGTAGAGCATTACTTCTGCAATTTTTGTCCCTGAACTTTCTTCTCGGTAGTAGTTGATTAATATGTTTTTTAAATTGCTTTCCCTTAATTTCAGGCGACCGTTTGTAGCGTTGAAGTAGGTGTCCGTTTGCAGTTCGGTTCCTAAATATTTAGGATGTAGCGTTTGTAATTTTTCTTCATACTCCTTAAGATTGCTGATTGAGGCTTTAAATTCTAAATTTTTCATTTTTCGTTACTGGAGTAAGTTTTTTTATTCTGATATAATTTGATTGTGATTTTTTCCTCTTTGCTCCAAACCATTCGGCAAAGCCTCGGGTGAAACTAAATCAAAACCACAGGCCATTACCATTGCGAATATGACCCGTGGAAGTGATCGCGTTGGCGATTAAGGTGTGATTACCTGTCCGGTTACTTTTCCAAATACACTTTTGCGGAACATGAATTCCAGTTGTCTCATGGTGGTTGGCATTTCTCCCGGGAAGTAAGGGAAGTACTGTGGTGAGTTTTCGATAACCGTTGGGCTAACCGCATTGATACGGATACCGTTTTCTAATTCAATGGCTGCTCCACGAACAAATCCTTCCACCGCACCATTGGCCGCTGAGGCATTGGCAAAGTTTACCTGAGGTTCGTGGGTTAAAGCTCCTGTGATTAAAGTAAACGACCCTTTTGGATTAATGTATTTCTGACCAATCAGTACTAAGTTGATTTGCCCCATCATTTTACCTTCTACCCCTTGTCTGAACGTAGTGTCGTTTAATTTGGCCCAAGGCCCTACGAATGTTGGTCCGGCCGTTGAAATTAAAGCATCAAATGTGCCTACTTGTTGGAACATCTTTTCGATGGATGCTGTTGAGGTGATATCCGCTTCGATGTCGCCGCCTTTAGAAGCTACTTTGATTATTTCGTGCTCGTTTTCTAAGGCTTTTACTAAGTGGGTTCCCATGGTACCGGTTGCTCCTACAATAATGATTTTCATGATTTTAAGTTTTAAAAATTAACGGTTTGTTTTTCTTTGACAAAGATATTTCGGGTTCTCCACCTTGTGCTAGGACAAAAACTGAGTTGGATAGGATAGATTTTAAATAATTTGCGCTGTCCTCATTTATTGGTTTTTAAAATTGTTCTAAAATCAGTTTTTTGCTGGCAGACATGCCTGCAGTAGTTCCCATGGCTACGGCATTGGCCACGGTTCTCATGCGGGTGGTATTGTCACCACAAGCGTAAACACCGGCTACAGTGGTTTCCTGAAATCCATTAACTTTGATATAGCCATCTTCAGTTATTTCGCATCCTAAGGATTCGGGAATGGTACAATGTTGTACAAATGGTCTGGGCGAATACAAGGCAGTTAATGGTGTTTTTGTTCCATCGGTAAACACCACATTTTGCAGTTGTCCTTTGGTGTGGTCCAGTTTTAGGATTTCTTTATCTACTACTGCAATGTTGTGTTTTTGCAACTTAGTTCTTTGCTCCACCGTTAAAATGGATTGGCCATTGGTATAAATGGTCAAATCTTTTGTCCAATTGGAAATCATTTTGGAAAGCTCATAAGCATAATCACCATTTCCTAAAATTCCTGTTTTTGTATTGCGCACTTCATAACCATGACAGTAGGGGCAATGTATAGTGGTTATTCCCCAGCATTCTGAGAATCCATCAATTTTTGGCATTACATCTTTAATGCCTGTGGCGAAGATTAGTTTTGATGCCAAGAATTTTTCGCCTGTTTCTGTAATGATTTCAAATCCTTTTTCAATTTTACTTCCGGTAGCAGCAATCCCATTAAAAAACGTGACATTAGGATATTTTTCTACTTGTTGTTTTCCTAAAGAGGCAATTCCTTTTGGAGTATTACCATCCTGAGTAAGGAAATTGTGTGAGTGAGGTGTTTGGACATTGCATGGCTTACCACTGTCAATAATTAAGACTTGTTTTAAAGCTCTTCCTAGTGCCATGCCTGCTGCTAAACCCGAATAGCTTCCGCCGATAATAATGGCGTCAAACTGTTTGCTATCTGTTTTCATATCAAAATCTTTAAATGGAAAGGGGAGGTTAAAAGCTATCATTCCCAATCCTGTTTGTTTAATAAACTCACGTCTGGGGATATTTTTTTTTGCCATTATTTTTTGTCTTTTGTGGTAAACTGACGCATGATAAAGTCTACCACCGGAACACCAACAAATACAATCCACGGTACTAAAGCGATGGTTAGAATAAAGGTTCTTTGGTATAAGGCAAGCGCATTTAGTGCTTTACCAAAAAAGAATAAGAAGAGTGTGATGGACGGATAAATGGCCAACCATATTTTTAAGGAAGCCATTAGTTTCATTTTTGTTTTACTCCCTTTAAAATTGTTTTTTTGGAGTTCGTGACCCGAGCCTGAAAGGCGAACGGATGAAATAATCTTTGATTTCATATCGATTTCATTTTGAAATAATTTTACAGGACAAAATTACTTCGAGAAGAAACCTAGAGAATAGGACAAAAATGAAGATGACTAGTACTTATTTAGAGTTTTGTCGGAAGGCTTCCGGTGAAGCGGAAGTATGTTTCTTAAAAAATCGGGTAAAATAAGAAGCATCTTCATAGCCCAAATTGTAGGCAATTTGGCTGATTTGATTGGAAGTCGCCAAAAGTTGGCGCTTGGCCTCGAGTATGAGATAATCATTTATAATCTCAGAGGGTGTTTTGTTTAATAAGTTCTTTGTGATGGCACTGAGTTGATAGGAAGACAAGTGTAGTAAGTCGGTGTACTGAGAGACCTGTTTGTGTGTTGTACACTTGGCTTCTACGAGTTCCAGAAATTGTTCCAATTTTTCCTGTACATAAGGACTGCTTTGCGCGGCAGGCATTACTTTAAGCTGCCGTTGTCTCAGCAATTCGATAAGGAAAATACTCAGGTTGGCTTTCAGTACTTCCTGGTACCCTTTGGCTTTCTCGGTATATTCCTTTATTGCTTCCCCTAAAACCCCTTCGATTTTAGCAAATCCTTCCGGTTCCAGTTGGTAGGTATTGTATTGGATCAATTTGGTTAAATGGTTTTGCGAGGCACTGTTATGGGAGTATAAAAAATCTGTTTTAAATTGTATCAGATAGCCCGTGCTGTTGGCTTTCAACGCAAGTTGGTGCACTTGACCGGGACGCATCATAAAAACAGTATGGTCGTTTACGTCGTAAGTGGTAAAGTCAATTTCGTGGCTGCCGGTTCCTTTTTTTACCACCAGTATATAGTAAAAATCATGTCGGTGCAATTCCTGAATCATGTCTTTTTCAAGCAACAAAGGCGTGATATCCCTGATAGTAAAACTACCGGAGAGTTGGGGTTCATTTTGTCCCTTTATTCGTCGTATCGGAATGTTTTTCACGCTGTATTTTTTACTCCTTTCAAAGATAAATAAGTTTTTTTAAAATCTCGTGTTTGCCTTATTCAGGTTCTCAAAATCTAACGGAAAAACCTCGTTGGTGATGTTACTTTCGATAATTTGATTGTCTTCCCAAATCACTTTTTTCAGGGTGCTTTCAATCGCTGAAGTGGTGCTGTTTTCGATGTCACTTTCGATGATTTTGTTGTCCTCGGCAATTACTTCTTCTATTGTTTTTTTATAGATAGCGGTTATTGTTATCGGGGCATCAGCCTCTACAGCTAAGGCTGGTTTCTTCAAGGTATTTGTGTTTGAAACGGATGCTAATGCTATTGCAGTAGTGTTGCTTTTTTGATGGTCATTATATCAATAACTATGATGTTAATTGTACACCCTGAATTAATAACAAAAAAAAGTCCAACTATTTCAGGACAAAACACTATCGGGATGCCGAAAGGTCGATGGGAAAATTAAGTACCTCATAACCTAAAACAGGGATTAGTTATTGTACACCTTTTCATCGAAATGTGGTAAATGGGGTGATTGTACTTCCTATTAACCGCAAAAATGCGGTGAAAAGTAATTTTAGCATAGTACTAATGTAGTATAAGGTTCACTTATGTTAAAGATTCACTTGTAAACAGTATATAATATATTATCTATTTTTGTGTTATAGTTCATGATTTGGTTTCTATAGATGCAGGGAGTTTCTTTATGAACTATAACGCCACATTATGTAACTAAGCTTGGGAGGAAAAATTTGCTCACGGCGTATTTATTTGTCTTTAAAGGAGCTCGCCGATGCCGTGGGCAGGTTTGGCGCAAGTCACGCAGTGTACGTGTTGTTGTTTTTTCCGATCAAAGGCTTTTAAAAAATACACCTTGTGGCTTTAAAACCAAAACGGTTTTCCCGGTTTTCCTGACGGAAATCCGTCAGGATACTACGCTTGTACATCCGCGAAAAATTACCCATCCATATTCGCTATCATTGCACTGAAAAATCGGTCCAAAAACCACTGGTAAAAAAAACAAAGCAATAACGTTTTCTTTTACATAAAAAAATATATTTCGCCAAAACACAGAAAAATAATTCCGTACGTTTGGCAGATTTTCTTTTTACAAAAATTAAAACTATAATTATTAAACCTAATTAAATTGAAACAGAATTACTTTTTCGGATGGAAAAGGTCGTGGCATTCGCGATTTTCCCTTTACGCAACTCTGGCGCTACTTTTCTGCTGCCATGTAGTATTCTCCCAGTTGACGATTCCCGCCAACAACACTTTCACGACAACCAGCAACCGGCCGGTAGGCGCTTTGTATGGGCATGACCGTACAGCATCAATCTACACGGCGACCGAAATGGGGATCGCGTCCGGTTCCACTATAACGGGCGTACGTTATTTCGTGCAGACAGCGCCTGCTCCGGCAACACTGCCTGTTTTCATCTACATGAAAAACGTCAACAATAGCTCATATTCTTCGGGAATTTACAATTCCACGTTTATAGGCTCGACTACGGTACATTCCAGTATCCTGCAAGGATCAAGCGTTACGGCTGGCCGATGGATCACACTTCCGTTGTCGACACCTTTTTTATATACGGGGAACAACTTACAGGTGCTGGTAGCCACGGACATCAGCGACGATCCCGGGCAAGGCACAACCGACAAGACCTTCAGATGGACATCTACTGGCTCTGCCCAGACACAAACCTGGCAAAGCAACATTGCGGCCACTTTTCCAAGCAACGGAACGGTCACGAGTTCAAAACCTAACATCCAGATTTTGTACGACACGCCCGGCGCTGTTGGGACACTTTCATGGGATTACACGGCGCTCACCCTGTTGGAAAACCGTACCCACACCATTTCCGTGAACCGCAACGGCGGATCGACGGGAGCGGTTTCGGTTAATTATGCGACGAGCGACGGTACTGCCATTGCCGGAACCGATTATATCCCAACTTCAGGAACGTTGACCTGGGCGGATGGTGACATGGCCCCAAAAACATTTGCGGTCACTACATCGGCCGATTTTGATCTTGATGATGCCGAAACGTTGAATATTACGCTTTCAAATCCAGTAGGGACGACGATTGTTGGTGCAAACGCGATGGTTGTGACCATTACCGACGTATTGCCGCCGATGAACGGAACATACACCGTAGGAACTGGCGGAAATTATCCGTCACTCACAAACGCCGGCGGAATTTTCCAAGCGATCAACACACGTGTGGACGGTGTTTCCGGTCCGCTTACGATAAATATCATTTCGGATCTTACCGGAGAAACGGGGAACAATGGATTAAACGAAATTTCAGGTGGACATTCAGTGCTGATTCAGCCCTTTGGTAGCCCGAGAACTATTACAGGTACGCTAAGCACGACTGCTAACATGGGCCTTCTCCGCTTCAATGGAACGGATAACGTCACCATCAACGGATCGCTAACCGGGGCAACCGCCGCGAGCTGCCAGATAGGTGGTGACGCTTCACTGCGTCAGCTCACGATAGTAAACAACTCAAATGGATATACTTCGGGAATCTTGTTCCAGTCTAATACCAATGGAGCCTATAACAATACTGTTAAAAACGTCAACGTGGTGGGTTATAGCCCAGCCAGCGATGGATATGGCATTATGTTCCGGGTATTTCCGCACAGCAGTTCGGTTCCGTCATTGGTCAACAACCAAAACAGCCACGTCGAGAACTGTTCGGTCAAAAAAACCACGATCGGTATTTATTCTGCAGGTTCAACCACCGCAAATCCTAGTACCGGTTTGATAATCTCTCAAAATGACATTTCGGCTACGGGAACAGACAGGGTTTCAAGAAGTGCGGTCATAATTGCCAACGAAACGGATCCACAGGTTACCTTCAACAAGGTTTACATCAATAACATCGGCTCTGACTACAGCGAGACGGTCGGCTTGGCCATTGGTGCCTCGCAGGCCTATTCGCCGAGCGTTACCAGCGGCGGAATCAGCGGCGCTTTGGTTGCGAACAACCTGATTACAGGTGTTGTAAGCACCGTCGACCTTGGAGGTTCTACTGCAGGAATTGCTATTTCCGGAACAGCTTTCGGTACACCAAATATCGTTCGGAACAACATGATCAGCAATGTGTCGGGCTTATCCCAATTCAACTACCATGTGGCTGGAATCTGGGTTGTAGGAGCTGTCGCATCTGAAACCAAGCTCTACAATAATACGATTTCGCTTTACGGCGACCGCGGGGCACGGACGAACCAATCGTGCAGCTATGGTATTGCCATTACCGGAATAGACCCATCAGTGGAAATGAAGAACAACATTATCTCAACGACACAGATTGCCACCGGCGGCGGACTTCTAAAAACTTATGCGTTCGGAACACTGAGCACGACGTTCAATAATCTAGTTTCAAACAATAACGTATTTTACAGCGGGGGCGTTCAGGACGGCGGTTTCCGTTCCGGTAGCCTTGCCAATAACGCTGGAACAAGTTACGCGACACTTGCCGATTGGACAACCGCTACTGCAAAAGACGCCAATTCCATCGAAGTGCAGCCGGTATTCGTTGCAGCAAACGACCTGCATCTGGTATCGGGAAGCAACCCTACGATTGATGGCATCGGCGCCCCGATTGCAAGTGTAACGAACGATATCGACTGCCAACCGAGAAATGCAACAAATCCTACTCCTGGTGCAGACGAGACCAATGTGAGTGGCTTCTTGATTTCGGCTTCGGCAGGAACCAACGGAACCATTTCACCTTCTGGGATAACAACTATCGCAAGCAATACAAATCAAACCTATACAATTACAGCAAATTGCGGTTACGCCGTTGCAGACGTGCTGGTGGATGGCATTTCACAAGGTGCCATCGACACCTACACTTTTACTAATGTAATTGCCAATCATACAATTAGTGCAGTCTTCACGGGAAGTCTGCCGATAATTACTGCTTCCGGTTCAACGACATTCTGCCCTGGCGGAAGCGTAACGCTTACCTCATCTTCCACTACCGGAAACATCTGGTCGAACGGCGCAACCACACCGTCGATCACGGTTACGACAGCGGGCTCCTATACCGTTTCGGTAAATAACGGTACCTGTACCACGGCACTATCGGCTGCTACCGTGGTTTCAATCACTCCGGCGCCGGCAACACCAACAATTTCCGCTTCGGGTGCGACGACCTTCTGTAATGGCGGAAGTGTTACCTTGACCTCATCATCGGCTACCGGAAATGTATGGTCTAATGGCGCGACTACTCAATCAATAACTTTTGCTGCTTCGGGAACCTATTCGGTTTATGTAGACAACGGAACGTGTGCGTCTCCAGTTTCTGCCGCTACGACCGTTACTGTAAACCCACTTCCGGCAACACCGTCGATTTCCGCTTCGGGCGCTACGACTTTCTGCGATGG